>JAFUST010000020.1 GCA_017467535.1 Prevotella sp.
GAACGTGGACTATCCGTTCAACCTTACGGGTATCCTGTACTTCCCGAAGATCAAGGACCGCGTGGCTGTGGAGCGGAACAAGATCTCGCTCTACTGCAACCAGATGTTCGTGACCGACCATGTGGACAACATCGTCCCGGACTTCATGACCCTGCTGCACGGGGTGATCGACTCCCCGGACATCCCCCTGAACGTCTCCAGGAGCTATCTCCAGGCCGACGAGAACGTCAAGAAGATCTCGACCTACATCACCAAGAAGGTCAGCGACCGCTTGAAAGCCATCTTCAACGAGGACCGCAAGGCCTACGAGGAGAAGTGGGACAACCTGAAACTCTTCATCAACTACGGCATCCTGACCGAAGACAACTTCTACGATCGCGCCAAGGACTTCTCGCTGCTGAAGGACACGGAGGGCAAGTACTTCACCTTCGACGAGTACAAGACGCTCATCGAGGGCTCGCAGAAGGACAAGGATGGCAACCTGGTCTACCTCTATGCCACGGACAAGGACGAGCAGTACTCCTATATCAAGGCTGCACAGGACAAGGGCTACTCGGTGCTGCTGCTCGACGGCCAACTGGACGTGCCCTGCATTCAGACGCTGGAGCAGAAGTTCGAGAAGAGCCGCTTCACCCGTGTCGATGCTGACACCGTGGACCACCTCATCCAGAAGGACGATCAGCCGAAGAGCAACCTGAGCGATGCGGAACGTGACAATCTGTCAGCCGTCTTCCAGTCGCAGATGCCAAAGATGGAGAAGGCCGAGTTCATCGTCGAGGTCAACGCCCTGGGCGAGGAGCAGCGGCCAGTGGTGATCACGCAGAACGAGTGGATGCGCCGCATGAAGGAGATGAGCCGCTACCAGAGTGGCATGAGTTTCTACGGACAGATGCCTGACTCCTACAACCTGGTGCTCAACAGCGACCACCGTCTAGTGAAGGACATCCTGACGACCTTCAACACCGAACTGGCTGAGCAACTGAAGCCCATCGAGGGCGAGATCAAGGGTCAGGAGGCCCGTCTGGCTGCGCTGAACCAGCAGACGGAGAAGAAGAAGCCCGAGGAGATCACTCAGGAGGAGAAGGACGACAAGGCCAACACGCAGAAGGCCATCGACGAGCAGAAGGACAAGAAGCAGGCCCTCATCAGCGGCTATGCTCAGAAGAACGACATCGTGCACCAACTGATCGACCTGGCTCTGCTGCAGAACGGCATGTTGAAGGGCGAGGCGCTCGACCGCTTCCTGCGCCGCAGCGTGGAACTGATCAAGTAGACAACAACTACAAACCATAGAAGGGCAGCCGCTGATTCGGCTGCCCTTTTTGCTGCTTTTGCAAAAAAAGACGGCAAATGGCGCGGATATTCAGAAAGTTTTCGTATCTTTGTGGCCAAATTAGTACAAACAAGACATAAAACTATAAAAGCAAGATGAACGAACAAAACAACATGAAGCCATACGTGATTGGCTTGGACCTGGGAGGAACCAACTCTGTGTTTGGCATCGTTGATGCCCGCGGTGAGATCAAGGCGACGACGGCCATCAAGACTGGCGGCTTCGACAGTGCCGAGGCCTATGTGGACGCCTGCGTGGAGGCGCTGCAGCCCATCATCGAGCAGGTGGGCGGACTGGAGAAAATCAAGGCGATGGGCATTGGGGCTCCTAATGCCAACTACTATAAGGGCACCATCGAGTTTGCCCCCAACCTGCCTTGGGCTCACAACAGTATTGTGCCGCTGGCTGATATGTTCAGCAAGCGACTCGGCGACATTCCTGTGGCGATGACCAACGACGCCAATGCCGCTGCCATCGGCGAGATGGTCTACGGCGTGGCCCGCGGCATGAAGAACTTCATCGTCATCACCCTGGGCACGGGTGTCGGTTCGGGCGTGGTGGTCAACGGGCAACTGCTCTACGGCAGCGACGGCTTTGCCGGCGAACTGGGCCACGTGACGATGGTGCGCGGTGCCGAGGGACGCTCTTGCGGCTGCGGTCGCACGGGCTGTCTGGAGGCCTATTGCTCGGCTACGGGCGTGGCCCGCACGGCCCGCGAGTTGCTGGCCAAGACCCAGCGTCCATCCCTGTTGCGCGAGTTGGATCCGGAGAAGATCACTTCGCTCGACGTCTCCATCGCCGCCGGCAAGGGCGACGAACTGGCTCAAGAGATATACGCCTTCACTGGCAAGATGCTGGGTGAGGCTTGTGCCGACTTCGCGGCTTTCTCATCCCCTGAGGCTTTCATCTTCTTCGGCGGCATGGTTAAGGCCGGCGAGTTGATCATGAAGCCCATCCGCGAAGCCTACGATGCTCATGTGATGGCCATCTTCAAGGGCAAGGCCCAGTTCCTGGTCAGCGGTCTCGACGGAGCCTCGGCAGCCGTTCTTGGTGCATCTGCCGTAGGCTGGGAGATTCAGTAAGAACATCGTAACAATGAAGAAAGGCACGGAATTCCGCGCCTTTCTTCGTCTTACAGCCCCTCACACTCATTCAGCCACAGGGCACTGGCAGCATCGCTGGGCATGCGCCAGTCGCCGCGCGGCGACAGACTGATGCTGCCCACCTTGGGCCCGTCGGGCAGACAGGAGCGCTTGAACTGCTGGTTGAAGAAGCGGCGGCAGAAGGTCTGCAGCCATTTTTTGATGGTCTCGTCATCATACTTGCCGTCAAACGCATGCTGGGCCAGTATGTAGATCTTGGCCGGACGGAAGCCGAAGCGAAGGAGATGGTAGATGAAGAAGTCGTGCAACTCATAGGGGCCCACCAGGTCTTCGGTCTTCTGGGCTATGTTGCCCTGTTCGTCGGCAGGTGTCAGTTCCGGCGAGATGGGGGTATCCACCACGTCTATCAGCGTGTCGTGCTGGGCACTGAAGGCCGGCAGCATGGCCAGATAGCGTATCAGATACTGCACCAGCGTCTTGGGCACGCCAGCATTGACGCCGTACATCGACATGTGGTCACCATTGTAGGTGCACCACCCCAGGGCCAGTTCCGACAGGTCGCCCGTGCCGATGACCATGCCGCCCACCTGATTGGCCACGTCCATCAGTATCTGGGTGCGCTCGCGGGCCTGAGAGTTCTCATAGGTCACGTTGTGGTTGTCCATGTCGTGACCGATGTCCTGGAAATGCTGTTTCACCGAGAGGGCAATGCTGATCTCCCGCTGCGTGATGCCCAGCGAGTCCATCAGGCTGACGGCATTGTCGTGGGTGCGGTCGGTGGTGCCGAAGCCCGGCATGGTGATGCCGATGATGCCCTTGCGCGAAAGGCCCAGTCTGTCGAAGGCACGCACCACGACGAGCAGGGCCAGCGTCGAGTCGAGACCACCGCTGATGCCGATGACGGCCTTGTCGCAGCGGGTGTGGCTGAGGCGCTTGCAGAGGCCCATCGTCTGTATGCTGAGTATCTCCTCGCAACTCTCGGCCATCATCGACGGGGAAGGGATGAAGGGGTGAGGGTTCACCTGGCGGATCAGTTCAAAGTCGCGCGGCGTGGTGGGCTTGCAGTCCACATAGCGGGCCGCGGAACCGTCCTGTGCGGTGCGGAAGGTGGTGTTGTTCTGGCGCTCGGAGCGCAGGCGGTCCACGTCAATCTGCTGGATGCGCAGTTGCGGCTCCAGGCTGAAGCGGTCAGCCTCGCAGAGCATACGCCCATTCTCGAAGATCATGGCATTGCCGCCATAGACCACATCCTGTGTCGACTCGCCGAAGCCACAACTGCTGTACACGTAGCCGCACATCATGCGGGCACTCTGCTGGGCCAGCAGTGCACACAGGTAGTTGTGCTTGCCTATGAGTTCATCGGTGGCCGAGAGGTTCAATATGATGTCGGCACCGGCCAGGGCCAGATTGTTGCTGGGCGGGAGCGGTGCCCACACATCCTCACAAATCTCGATGCCGAAGCAAGCCCCGTCGCAGGTGCGGAAGACCAGCGGCTCGCTGGACACCCTCACAGGACTGCCTGCCAAATAGATGTCCTGAGGAATCAGGTCGGTGGCCGAGGCAAACCAGCGCTTCTCGTAGAACTCGTTGTAGTTGGGCAGGTAGGTCTTAGGCACCACGCCCAGCAGCGTTCCGCCCTGAATGACGGCAGCGCAATTGTAGAGCAGCGAGCCGATGCGCACAGGCAGTCCCACCACCGAGATGATGTCCAGTTTGCGGGTGAAGTCGAGCAGCATCAGCACGGCCTCCTCGGCCTTGTCGAGCAGCAACTGCTGGCGGAACAAGTCCTGGCACGAATAGCCTGTGATGCAGAGTTCGGGGAAGACGATGACCTCCACGCCCTTGCCTTCGGCCTGGATCATCAGGTTCTCTATCTGCTTGACGTTGTATTCCACATCGGCCACGCGGATACCTGGTATCGCGGCAGCCACCTTGATCAGTCCGTATTTCATTTGATGGTCACTTGTGTAGCCCCGTAACTGTACTCCTGGAACGAGGCGTCCTGATAAGTATAATGTTTGTATCGGTATTGCAGTTCGTTGACCAGCGCCTTGCGCAGCACGCCCTCGCCCTTGCCGTGAATGAACACGATCCTGGTGCCCTTCTTCTTCTCGTTCTCCTTGAGCACCTTGCGGAAAGCATCCAGTTGATAGTTCAGGATGTCGCTGGCCGACATACCATTCGTCGTGTCGAGCAGCGCATCGGCGTGCAGGTCAACCACGATGGTGCCGTCATCCTTTACGGTGACGCTCTGGCGCTGGTCCTTCACCACAGGTATCTGCCTGCCGTACATCTCTTCCTTCAGTTGGCGGGCGTCGACCACCAGCGGCCGGGCAGCCTTGCCGTTCTCTATGATGGTATAGAGGAGCGACGGCTGCTCGAAGTAGGCATTGGGCAGGAAGATGTGCAACTTGTAGAACTTCACGGGATCGATGCGCAACTGCACGTCTACCGTCGGGCGCAGCAGGAAGTTCTTCTCACGCTTGTAGGCCATCAGTTGTATGGCTACGCGCTCCATGCCGTTCAGGTCTTCGCGCCCGAACTCCTCGATAAACAGTTTGGTGTTCGGCTCCACCTCGGCCGTCGCCCTGAGCGACCAGCCGCTGCCTTCAGCCGTCAGGTAACTGAAGCGGATGTAGTAGTTGCAGTCGTTCACCAGATAGGTCTCGAAGCGTGTCTGCGAGAGTTCCTTCACGTCCATCGGCACGAAGGCCAGATAGGCCGACAGTTCCTCCCCACCCTTGCGCTCCTCGGGCTTGGCCCTGAAGGTCACGGGCCGGTCGGCAGGCTCCACCTCCTTCGGCTGAGCCACTTGCTGCTGACTCTTCTGCTTCACCTCCAAGACGTGACTCGTATCATAGTTCTCCTCGCCGATGACCACCACTTCGCTGATGGCCATGGGCACCTCAAATCCGTCTTCATCCTCCACGAGCACCACATTCTTTCCTTGGAAGCCGGCCACGCGGCCGCCTCCTATCTCGCTGAGGAATCTCACTTTGTCTCCTATCTTCATTTGTCTTCTCTATTACAGTTTAACGGTCTTCTTGGCCGGCTTGCTCTCGTTCTGCAGGCGGTCCAGTGCGGTGACCACGTAGGTGTACTTTTGATGTCCGTTGGCATAGGGCAACTTGTAGTAGGTGTTGGGCGTGACCGCCACAATCTTCGCGGGGTCGTCGGTGTTCACCTTCTCGCCCTTCTCAAAGCGGTAGACCACGTAGCGGGTGGCCACGTCGTCCCAGTTCTTACCCTTCGGAGCGGTCCAGAAGAGGATGTAGCCGTCGCTGGTCCACACGGGCTTCACCTTGCGGGGCGCCTTGGGTGCCTTCTTGTCGATGAAGGGCATCTGGGGCTGCAGGGCCGGATGACGCCAGTAGTTCTGACGGAGCACGGTGCCGTAGTTGCCGGTATTGTCGACAGCGGCCTTGGCATACCAGAGCACGGTGCCCTGCACGCCCGGCATCTGCTGCGAGAGCGTACGCTTCTGGGCCTGCTGACCGAACTTCACGGTGCGCTCGATGTCCTCGCCAATGAAGAGCGGACGGCCGGCGGCATGCTGGCTCCACCAGCGGATTAGCGTGTCGTAGTCGGCGGCACGGTTGCCTATCTCCCAGTATATCTGTGGCACGCAGTAGTCCAGCCAGCCGTTGTTGACCCACAGGAGCACGTCGGCATAGAGGTCATCGTAGTTCTGCAGACCATTGGTATTGCTGCCGATGGCGGCACTCTTCTTGTTGCGGTAGATTCCGAAAGGCGAGATGCCCACCTTCACCCAGGGCTTGGCCTGGTGGACGGTCTCATAGAACTGCTTGATGAAGAGGTTGACATTATAGCGGCGCCAGTCGCCCCGGTCCTTGATGCCGTTGCTGTACTGACGGTACTGTGCATCGTCGGGTATCTGCTGTCCGGCAGCAGGATAGGGATAGAAATAGTCGTCCATGTGGATGCCGTCGATGTCGTAGCGCGTGACGATGTCGCGCGCTACCTGGCAGATGTAGTCGCGGTTCTCGGGAATGCCGGGGTTGAGAATCTTCAGCCCGTCGTAGTCGAAGCACCACTCCGGATGGCGCACGGCCACATGGGTAGTGGCGAGCAGGTTGGTGGTCTTCGTCTTGGCCCGATAGGGATTGATCCAGGCGTGCAGTTCCATGCCGCGAGCGTGGCACTGGTCGATCATCCACTGCAGGGGGTCCCAGTAGGGCGACGGTGCCTTGCCCTGCTGACCAGTGAGGAAGCGGCTCCAAGGCTCAATGCTGCTCTCGTAGAGGGCGTCACACTCAGGACGCACCTGGAAGATGATGGCGTTGACGCCATCCTTCTGCAACTCGTCGAGTTGATAGGCCAGGGTCTGCTGCATCTTCTGAGTCCCCATGCCCTGGAACTGTCCGTTGACGCATTGTATCCACGCACCACGGAACTCTCTCTTCTGCTGGGCACTCACGAGGAGCGTCATCATCAGCAGGAGTAGTAAGACTGTCTTTTTCATCATTCGTCAAATAGGTTTTGCTTGTTGCGGCGAGCCTCGTCGAGCGAGAGCAGTTGCTGCTGTTCTTGGTTGTATTGTTCGCGCAGGTGCGCATAGTTCTCATTCAGTTCCTCGGCCAAGCGGGGGCCTTCGTTCATCAGTCGCTGTGCCACGACAGGATTCTGCGAGGCGTCCTTCATCCACACCACGGGGCCGCCATAGACGGGGGCAATCTTCAGGGCCACGTGCAGTTCGCTGGTGGTGGCCCCGCCGATCATGATGGGAATGTCGAGCCCGGCCTTCTCCAACTCGCGCGCCACGTTGACCATCTCCTCCAGACTGGGCGTAATCAGGCCAGAGAGTCCGATCATGTCGACATGCTCCTCGCAGGCCTTCTTCACGATCTGCTCCGCGGGCACCATGACGCCCAGGTCGATCACGTCGTAGCCGTTGCAGGCCATGATAACGCCCACGATGTTCTTACCGATGTCGTGCACGTCGCCCTTGACCGTGGCCAGCAGTATCTTCTTGTTGGTCGAGCCAGCATCGGAGCCTGAGGCCTGCTGGCGCTGCTGCTCGATGTGGGGCTGCAGTATCTCCACGGCCTGCTTCATCGTGCGGGCCGTCTTGACCACCTGCGGCAGAAACATCTTGCCTTCGCCGAAGCGGCGGCCCACCTCGTTCATACCGGCCATCAGCGGCCCCTCGATGATGTCGACGGCCCGCGGATATCGGGCAAGAGCCTCGGTCAGGTCGGCCTCGAGCGTCGTGCCTACGCCCTTGATGAGGGCTTCCTGCAGGCGCTCCTCCACAGTGAGCACGCGTGACTGGCCCACGGCCTCCTGCGATGAAGTGGTGTCTTCCAGCCCCATCAACAGGTCGGCTGACTCAGGGCGACGGTTCAGGATGACATCCTCCAGCAGCAGAAGTTGGTCTTTAGGTATATCCTCGTAAGTAACCTTGGTTGAGGGATTTACGATGCCGAAGTCCATGCCTTCCTGGATGGCATGATAGAGGAAGACGGCATGCATGGCCTCGCGCAAGTAGTTGTTGCCCCGGAACGAGAACGACAGGTTGCTCACGCCACCGCTGACATGGGCCCCCGGCAGGTTCCGGCGAATCCACGCCGTGGCGCGAATGAAGTCGAGGGCATAGGCGTTGTGCTCCTCCATGCCGGTGGCAATGGCCAGCACGTTGGGGTCGAAGATGATGTCCTGAGGCGGGAAGCCCACCTGCTCCGTCAGCAGACGGTAGGCGCGGCTGGCTATCTCGATGCGGCGCTCGTAGGTGGTGGCCTGACCCTGCTCGTCGAAGCACATCACCACCACGGCGGCACCCATGCGCATCACGTCGCGGGCATGACTGAGAAACACCTCCTCACCCTCCTTCAGCGAGATGCTGTTGACGATGCTCTTGCCCTGCACACACTTCAGGCCGGCCATGATGACATCCCACTTACTGGAGTCGATCATCACCGGCACGCGGGCAATCTCGGGCTCCGAGGCGATGAGGTTGAGGAAGGTCACCATCTCGGCCTTGGCGTCCAGCAGGCCATCGTCCATGTTGACGTCGATGACCAGTGCGCCGTCTTCCACCTGTCGGCGGGCTATCTGCAGGGCCTCCTCGTAGTTGTGCTCCTTGATGAGCCGCAGGAACTTGCGCGAGCCGGCCACGTTGCAACGCTCGCCCACATTGGTGAAGGCCGTAGGCTTCAGCACTTCCAGTCCGCTCAGCATCATGCCCTTCGGTCTCTCGGCAGGCCGGTGGGGCTGCTTGCCTTCGGCCAGGGGCACGTAGCGGGCTATGAAATCGGGCGTGGTGCCGCAGCAGCCGCCCACGATGTTGACCAGTCCCTCGTCGATGAATTCGGCTATCTGCGGGGCCATCGTCTCGGGCGTCTCGTCGTAGAGGCCGAGCGAGTTGGGCAGTCCGGCATTGGGATAGGCACTAATATAATAAGGTGCACGACGGGCCAGTTCCTTCAGGTAGGGCTTCATCTGGCGGGCGCCGAACGAACAGTTCAGGCCCACGGAGAAGACAGGGAACGACGAGACGCTGGCCAGGAAAGCCTCGAGCGTCTGTCCGGAGAGCGTGCGCCCGGCGGCATCGCTGATGGTCACGCTGAGCATGATGGGTATGTCGCGGCGGCCACGGGCCTGCACGGCGGCGTCGATGGCGGCCTTGGCGTTGAGCGAGTCGAAGATGGTCTCGATGAGCAGCAGGTCTACCCCGCCCTCTAGAAGTGCCTCCATCTGCTCGGTGTAGGCCTGGAAGAGTTCGTCGTAGGTCAGTTCGCGGCGTGCCGGGTCGCTCACGTCGGGCGACATCGAGCAGGTCTTGTTGGTGGGCCCCACGGAGCCCGCCACGAAGCGCGGCTTCTCAGGCGTGGAGAACTTGTCGGCACAGGCACGGGCCAGGCGCGCACCGGCCAGGTTCATCTGGCGGGCGAAGTCTTGCAGATGGTAGTCGCTCTGCGAGATGCGCTGCGCATTGAAGGTGTTGGTCGTGATAATGTCGGCCCCGGCCTTCAGGTAGCGTTCGTGAATGTCGCTGATGACGTCGGGACGCGTCAGACAGAGCACGTCGTTGTTGCCCTTCAGTTGGCCTTGCACCTGTTCGAACCACCCCTTGCGGAAGTCCTGTTCGCCGAGCCCATATTCCTGAACGACGGTACCCATGGCACCGTCGAGTATCAGTATGCGCTGCTTGACTATATCTTCAATCCTACTCACAATCTTCAATCTTCAATTTTCAATCTCAATCAAACGTAAACCTTCATGGCGCGACCCATCTCGCGGCGGTCCTCCTTCTCCTTCAGCGTCTGGCGCTTGTCGTAGGCCTTCTTGCCCTTGCAGAGGGCGATGTCCACCTTGGCCCGCCCGTTCTCGTCGATGAAGACGAGCGTGGGCACGATGGTGTAGCCCGTCTGCTTGGTGGCACTCTCCAGTCGGCTTATCTCGCGGCGGGTGAGCAGCAGTTTGCGGTCGCGCTTCTGCTCGTGGTTGTTGTAAGAGCCGTAGAAGTAGGGGCTGATGCTCATGCCCTTCACCCACAGTTCGCCCCGGATGATGGTGCAATAGGTGTCAACGAGCGAGGCCTTGCCCGCACGGATGCTCTTGATCTCGGTGCCCGTGAGGACGATGCCTGCCGTCAGTTCCTCGATGAAGAAATATTCGAAGGCGGCCTTCCTGTTTTTTATCTGTACGGGACTCTTCTTGCGAATCTCCTCTTGCTGTTTGTTCATTCTTAATCTTCAATTTTCAATCTTCAATCCTCAATCTTCAATCTTCGCAAAGCGGTCAATGTTCTCGTCTACATAGTGGGCAATCTGCTCCGTCCAGCGCTCTTCGTTCTCGACGAACATATCATCATAGTCGTCGAACTGGGGGTACTGCTCGAAGAGGGCCATAAACTCCTCGTCGGTGCAGTCGCGCTCCAGAGCCTCGCGATGCTCCAGCCAGAGGGTGTGCACCTCGTAGAGCATCTTCGAGAGGTCGCGCAAGTGCCACATCTTGTTCAGGGCCTTGGCAAAGGGATTCTTGAAGATGAAGGGGCCATAGCCGTTGTGTATCAACTGAATAAAGCCTCCGTCTATCACTTCCTGGTGGAGCGTGTCCCAGCAGAGCAGGGTCATCTGGTCGGCATTCAACTGCTGCATGGTCTCAGCCGTCGGTTCACCGCCGATGGCCTGGCGCAGGGCGTCGATGAACACCTGCAGAAATTCGTCCATTCCCTCAAGAGCCGCCTGGCTCAGTGCTTCGTCTTTTACAGTTACTTGTATCATAGGGGTGCAAAGTTACGAAGTTTTTTTTATTCCACCAAATTTACGCCGAATTATTGATAGGCCAAGGCGCTTGTGGAGTTTGCACGGAGCAAACAGGGAGTTTGGATAGTGCAAACCCAGAGTTTGGATAGTGCAAACCCCAGGTTTGGATAGTGCAAACCCAAGGTTTGGACCGTCCAAAGTCATGGGAGGGTGTTTTCGGGGTGCGGCGAAGCGGCGAATGCGGCGAAGCATTCCATAGAGATATTAAAAAATAAGAAATGGCTCATTCAATATAAATAGAGAAAATTAATAAGTCTAAGAAATGCTTCGCCGCTTCGCCGCTTCGCCGCATCTGCTAAAAATGCACATCAGAGACAACAAAGACGGACGAAATGAACGAAAATTGCACCCTACGGACAAATACATTGAAAAAGATTTGGTGGTTTCAAATAAAAGTTGTAACTTTACACCCAAAATCGAAACAATAACTAAAACTGTTTAATTTAATAACTCAAAACAAACAATGAAAGCATTAAAAGCATCTTTCTTTGGACTGAGTGCCATGCTGGCTCTCACGCTGACGGCGTGCGACCCGCAGGCAGCACCCGAACTGACGGCCTCGGGCCTGAACCCCGCCAAGTTTGACACCATCGTGGGCGGCGACACCGTGCGCCTCTACACGCTGAAGGGCGACAAGGGCATGGAGGTGTGCATCACCAACTACGGCGGCCGAGTGGTCAGCCTGATGGTGCCCGACAAGAACGACTCACTCGTAGACGTCGTGCTGGGCTTCGACAACGTCGCCCAGTACATGGACACGCAGAACTCGCCCACCGACTACGGCTCCAGCGTGGGCCGCTATGCCAACCGCATCAACATGGGCTGCTTCGTGCTGAACGGCGACACCATCCAACTGAAGCAGAACGACCGTCACCCCGGCGGCCGCGACCACTGTCTGCACGGCGGTGGCGACACGGGATGGATGAACAAGGTCTACAAGGCTGAGCAGGTGGACGACCAGACGCTGCGCCTGACCATCGTGGCCGAGGACGGCGAGAACGGATTCCCCGGCACCGTGACGGCTACGACGACCTACAAGATCGTGAACGGCAACACGCTGGACATCACCTGGGAGGCCGAGACAGACAAGCCCACCATCATCAACCAGACCAACCACAACTACTATAACCTCTCGGGCGACTTGGAGAACGCTGCCTACGACCAGGTGCTCTACGTCAATGCCGACTCGTTCACCGAGAGTGACGAGAGTTACATGCCCACCGGCAGAATCCTGCCCGTGGAGGGCACGCCGATGGACTTCCGCACGGCTCACGCCGTGGGTGACTCCATCCACTCGGATTACTACCAGATCCAGAATGCGCACGGCTACGACCACAACTGGTGTCTGAACACCAACGGCGACGACACACAGGTGTGCGCCTCGCTCTACAGTCCCCGCAGCGGCATCTTCATGGAGATGTACACCAACGAGCCGGGCGTGCAGGTCTACAGCGGCAACTTCCAGGGCGTCGACGGTGAGGAGAACATCGTGCGCAAACTGGGCAAGCACTATCCCCAGCACGTGTCGGTATGCTTGGAGAGCCAGAAGTATCCCGACAGCCCCAATCATCCCGAATGGGCCAGCCCCGTGCTGAACCCCGGCGAGAAGTACTACAGCCACGCAGCCTATAAATTCTCTACCAAGTAAGCATCTATGGCATCAACAGACAAAGGTAGCAAGGGCTACCTCATAGGCATCGTCATGGTGGCCGTGCTGGGCGGACTGCTCTTCGGCTACGACACGGCCGTCATCTCCGGTGCGGAGAAGGGCCTGCAGGCTTTCTTCATGAACGCCGAGGACTTCACCTATACCGACGGCTGGCACGGGTTCACCTCGGCCTCCGCACTGATTGGCTGCATCATCGGCTCGGCTCTGTCGGGCCTGCTGGCCACCAACCTGGGCCGCAAGCGCTCGCTGATCATCGCCGGACTTCTGTTCTTCATCTCTGCACTGGGCAGCATGGACCCTGAGTTCCTGTTCTTCGAGCATGGCACGCCCACCTTCTCGCTGCTCATCATGTTCAACATCTACCGCGTCATCGGCGGCATCGGCGTGGGCCTGGCCTCTGCCATCTGCCCGATGTACATCGGCGAGGTGGCCCCCTCTAACATAAGAGGTATGCTCGTGTCGTGGAACCAGTTTGCCATCATCTTCGGCCAGTTGGTTGTCTACTTTGTCAACTTCTTCATTCTGGGCGACCACATCCAGCCGCTCGTGGAGGACATGGGCAAGCAAATCGCCGACATTACCCCCGAGGCACAGTGGACCGTGGAAACAGGTTGGCGCTATATGTTCGGTAGCGAGGCCGTGCCGGCAGGTCTATTTGCCCTGCTCATCTGCTTCGTGCCCGAGACGCCACGCTATCTGGTCAGCATCGGCCGCAGCGACGTGGCCGAGCGCATCCTGGCCAGAATCAACGGCACCCAGAAGGCCAAGCAGATCCTGCAGGACATCAAGGACACCATGGTGGTGAAGACCGAGAAACTGATGACCTACGGCTGGATGTGCATCTTCGTGGGCATCATGCTCAGCGTCTTCCAACAGGCCGTCGGCATCAACGCCGTGCTCTACTATGCGCCACGCATCTTCGGCGACATGGGCATGGAGAACCCGATGGTCATCACTGTCTTCATGGGCGTGGTCAACATTCTCTTTACCCTTGTGGCTATCTTCACCGTGGAGAAATGGGGACGCAAGCCCCTGCTCATCTGTGGCTCCATCGGCATGGCCATCGGCGCGCTCGGCGTGGCCGTCACGTTCGGCCACCAGGGACTGGAGTTTGTCACTGCTGCCTCCATCATGATCTATGCAGCCTCGTTCATGTTCTCGTGGGGTCCCATCTGCTGGGTGCTCATCGCCGAGATCTTCCCCAACACCATCCGTGGCGGAGCCGTGGCCATCGCTGTGGCCTTCCAGTGGATCTTCAACTTCATCGTATCCTCGTCGTTCGTGCCCATGTTCAACATGCACCTCACTGAGGGCGATGACTTCGGTCACTGGTTCACCTATGGCCTCTACGGCATCATCTGCCTGCTGGCCGCCCTCTTCGTGTGGCGACTGGTGCCCGAGACGAAGGGCAAGACACTGGAGGACATGACTGCCCTGTGGAAGAACAGAAAGAAATAGCAAAAGCCCCCTGAGTCAGGGGGTTGGGGGTCTGAACAAGCCCCATCACATGACTAATAACAACTAAATGTAAAACAATGGGTGGTCGTTCAGACCCCCAACCCCCTAACTTAGGGGGCTCATAAAACAAACAAGACAATGAACTGGAGTTCACATGAATTCGTATGGCTCGACTGGCTGGTGCTGGGCATCGGCCTGCTGGGCGTGGTGGCAGCCGTGTGGTATGCCATCTGGAAAGACAAGAAAGCCCAGAAGGGCGAAGACTCATCGGCCTATCTCTTTGGTAAGGGTGAGCCGTGGTACGTAATCGGTATGGCTATCTTTGCCGCCAACATCGGCTCGGAGCACCTGGTGGGCCTGGCCGGTACGGGCGCCAAGGACGGTGTGGGCATGGCGCACTGGGAGATGCAGGGCTGGATGATCCTGATCCTTGGCTGGCTGTTTGTGCCCTTCTATCAGTTGCTGATCAACAAGATGGGCAAGATTATCACCATGCCCGACTTCCTGAAGTTCCGCTACACCCAGCGCACGGGCTCGTGGCTGTCAATCATCACACTGGTGGCCTATGTGCTGACGAAGGTCTCGGTGACAGCCTTCACGGGCGGCATCTTCTTCGAGTTCCTGCTCGGCATACCGTTCTGGTATGGTGCCATCGGCCTGATCGCCATCACCGCCGTCTTCACGGTCTTCGGTGGCATGAAGGGCGTGATGACGCTCTCGTCGATCCAGACACCTATTCTTATTATAGGTTCGTTCCTCGTGCTCTTCCTCGGTCTGGCTGCCCTGGGTGGCGGCAGCATCGTTGAGGGCTGGGGCACAATGATGGACACGGCCCGCGCCATGCACGACGGCTATGGCATCAACCATATGTTCCACACCGATCCGGGCGATCCCATGTATCGTGAGTATCCCGGCTACGTGGTGTTCCTGGGTGCCTCGATCATCGGCTTCTGGTACTGGTGTACCGACCAGCACATCGTTCAGCGTGTGCTCGGTCAGGTTCCCGGTGAGGACAATAAGGCCGTGATGGCCCGCGCCCGCCGTGGTACCATCGCTGCCGGCTTCTTCAAGATCCTCCCCTGCTTCATGTTCCTCATCCCCGGCATGATTGCTGCTGCCCTGGCTCAGCGCGGCATCAACGGCTTCGAGATGGAAGACACCGATGCCGCCTTCGCCCTGATGGTGAAGCACGTGCTGCCCGCCGGTGTGAAGGGTATCGTGACCATCGGCTTCATCTGCGCCCTGGTGGCTTCGCTGGCTGCCTTCTTCAACTCGTGCGCCACGCTCTTCACCGAGGACTTCTACAAGCCCATGAAGAAGGGCATGAGCGAGGCCCACTACGTGCTCGTTGGCCGTATCGCCACCGTAGTTGTGGTGCTGCTCGGTCTGGCATGGATGCCCGTAATGATGTCGATGGACACGCTCTACAGTTACCTGCAGGGCATCCAGTCGCTGCTGGCTCCTGCTATGGTGGCCGTGTTCACGCTGGGTATCTTCTCCAAGAAAATCACTCCGAAGGCTGGTGAATGGGGCCTGATTGGTGGCTTCATCGTCGGCATGCTGCGCCTGCTGACCAACATCTTCACCGATACGGGCAAGGCACAGATGGACGGCGCCTTCTGGGAGTACACCGCCTGGTTCTGGCAGACCAACTGGCTGGTCTTCGAGTGCTGGCTGCTGGTGTTCATCATCGTGCTGATGGTGGTCGTCAGTTACTTCACGCCTGCTCCCTCGAAGGCTCAGGTAGAAGCCATCACCTTCACTGCCGACTTCAAGAAGAGCATTCGTGAGAGTTGGGGCGTGTGGGACATCGTGGGCACACTGGTCGTCGTAGGCCTCTGCGCTTGCTTCTATGCATATTTCTGGTAAGAAGATGACTTATTATAAAGAATATTCGCAATTCTGGGTGTCGGTAGACGTCATCATCTTCGGCTTCGACGAGTCGAAACTGAAGGTGCTCATCGGCCGACGCCAGATGGACCCCGGTCGCGGAGAGTGGAGCCTCTACGGAGGCTTCGTCTCCGCGAACGAGAGCATCGACGAGGCCGCCGAGCACACGCTGGAGAAACTCACCGGACTGAGCAACCTCTACATGCGCCAGGTGGGAGCCTTCGGCGCCGTAGACCGCGACCCGGGTGAGCGCGTCATCTCTGTCGCCTACTATGCCCTCATCAACGTGAAGGACTACGACGAGAAGCAGCGCGAGAAGTACGGCCTGGAGTGGGTGGACATCAACAAGATTCCCACGCTCTACTCCGACCACAACCTGATGGTGGAGCAGGCCCTGAAGAAGATGCGCCAGAAGATCAAGACGGAGCCCATCAGTTTCCGGCTGCTGCCCAGCCTCTTCACGCTCACGCAGTTGCAGCGCCTCTACGAGGCCGTCATCGGCGAGGAGGTGGACAAGCGCAACTTCCGCAAGCGCATCAAGGAGATGGACTTCATCGAGAAGACCAACCTCATCGACAAGAAGTCGTCGAAGCGCGGAGCCGCCCTCTACCGTTTTAATAATAAGGTATACAACGAAGACCCTAACTTTAAACTATAAAATACTATGTTAGAAGAACTGAAACAGAAAGTATTCAAGGCCAACCTCGACCTGGTGAAGCAGGGACTGGTCATCTTCACCTGGGGCAACGTCTCAGGCATCGACCGTGAGAAAGGCCTCGTGGTGATCAAGCCCTCGGGCGTCAGTTATGACGACATGAAGGCAGAGGACATGGTGGTGGTTGACCTGGAGACAGGCAAGGTCGTAGAAGGTGACCTGAATCCCTCGAGCGACACGCCCACGCACCTGGTGCTCTACAAAGCCTTCCCCAACATCCAGGGCGTGGTGCACACCCACTCCACCTATGCCACAGCCTTTGCACAGGCCGGCTGCGACATTCCCAACATCGGCACCACACACGCCGACTACTTCTACAAGGACATCCCCTGCACGCGCGACATGACCAAGGAGGAAGTGGAAGGACAGTATGAACTGGAGACGGGCAACGTGATCGTAGACGAGATACTGAACCGCCGCAAGATCAACCCCGACCACACGCCTGCCGTGCTGGTGAAGAACCACGGTCCGTTCTCGTGGGGCACGTCGCCCGACAATGCCGTCTACAACGCCAAGGTGATGGAGCAGTGCGCCAAGATGGCCTTCGTGTCGTTCTCGGTGAATCCCAACACCACGATGAATCCCCTGCTCGTAGAGAAGCACTACAACCGCAAGCACGGTCCCAACGCCTACTACGGCCAGAAAGGGCAGAAACATTAAGAACAACAACAATTTTAATTAATAACTAAAGACCCAAGTCCCTGCACCGGTCTTCCCCCCTCTACTGGGGGAATTAGAGAGGGACCTGAAATTATGTTCAAAGATTTAGAAGTTTGGTGGGTAACTGGCGCA
>JAFUST010000021.1 GCA_017467535.1 Prevotella sp.
AAATACAGTGGATGCTCCAAATGTGGCAGGTGCTCCAGGACTTCACTACGTCGTGTTCGAGCCTGGTGTCATTAATGCTTGGCATACCCATCCGGGAGGTCAGATACTGATAGCAACCGACGGCATCGGATACCACCAGATTGAAGGTCAGCCAGTAGAGGTGTTGCATCCAGGCGATGTCGTGATGTGTCCGCCCAATGTGAAGCATTGGCACGGTGCCTCACCCAATTCGCGCTTCGCCCACCTGGCTGTGGGTACCAATCCAGATCGTCCAGCCGTAGTGTGGACTGACGAGATGCTGAGTAAAGAGGAATACGAGCGACTTCCAAAGGAATAGGAATATGAGAAAATCAATGACTACAATGATGATGCTGATGACTTCGATGTTGGGTTGTGCAGCCTGTTCATCGGACGGTGCTTCAAAAGAGGCAGCAGACGTTTCAGCCAATGACGACGTGCCGACGGATTTCCAGATACAGTACACGACTGCGGTGCCTTCGGAGTTTTTCCAAACAGCTTCGCAGCAGGGTACAATAGAATTGGTGGAGTATGAGTCGAAGGACTATACTTCTGCCAGTCGGCCCACGACCCACAAGCCAGCATACGTCTATGTACCTTACGGCTACGACCCATCACAGAAATACGACGTTATTTACCTGCTGCACGGGTGGACAGGCGTTGCGCAGGAGTATTTCCTGGGACGTAGCGGTAATAGTCGCACAGGGCTGGTGAACATCTTCGACAACCTGATACAGCGTGGACTCTGCCGTCCGTTCATCGCCGTATCGCCCACATGGGATAAGGATAACCGTTCTAAGGATTGGGGCGAGAGCACCCGCGAGGCAGCCGTCTTCTCGCAGGAGTATGTGAACGACCTCATCCCAGCCGTCGAGACGCGCTACTCCACCTATCTGACAGAGGCGACACCCGAAGGCATCCTTGCCTCGCGTGCCCATCGTGCCATCGGCGGTTTCTCGCTGGGCAGCATCACGACGTGGTATGTCTTCGAGCAGGCTTTCCCCTACAGCCGTATGTATCTGCCCATGAGCGGTGACAACTGGAGTCAGGGTATGTATGGCGGAGCCTACTATCCTGATGCAACTGCAAAGTTCCTGGCAGACCTTGTGAATGCCTCAAACTACAAGAACGACTTCTACGTGTGGTATGCCGTGGGCACCGAGGACGTGCGCATTGACCAGACCCACAACCAAGCACTGGCGATGGCAAAACTCACCGGCACATTTAACAGCTCGAACTTCTCCTACCACATGAAGGAGGGTGGCCGTCACGACTTCAATGCCGTATGGGAATTCTGCTACCATGCCTTGCAGTTCTTCTTTCCTGCCAATGAGGCGAGTGCCGTTCGCAGTGTAAATCGTAAAAGCGCAGCCACTGGAAGAGCATATACACTGGGTGGGATGCTCGCCTTCGGAGGGCGAGGCATACAAATCATAGACGGCAAAAAGATTGTCAAATAACTTACACATTATTTATATGCAGAAGATTCTATTTACAGCAGTAATGATGACGGCCTTGCTGACCGCTTGTTCGAGTGACGACGACAACAACACAAACGCTCCAACTGAGCCTATCGACAATCCGAACGGGAAGACGTTAGTGGTCTATTTCTCTAAGACCGTTCCCGATGGCGTGGATGCTTCGACGGGAGCAACGCAGGTCTTCAATTACAAAGATCGTGAGTTGGGTGCAACCCAATGGGTGGCACAGCAGATTGCAGACCGCACAGGAGCCGACATGCACCGCATCACCGTGGCCGACGGCTACTATCCTGTGACTTACAACGAACTGGCCGATTTTGCCCGCAATGAGAAGGAAGCAGGCACACATCCCGTACTGACTTCGATGCTGACAAACCTGGCCGACTATCAGAACATCATCATCGGCACCCCGGTATGGTGGTACACCGTGCCGATGCCTATCTACAGTTTCCTCGACACCTACGACCTGAGCGGCAAGAATGTCATGGTGTTCACTACGCACGAAGGCAGCGGACTGGCTGATGCCATCAACGTTATTCGTCAGCAGGAACCACAAGCCAGCGTCAATGCCACAGGATTCCAAACCCGTGGTGCAAGTGTCGGCAGTCAGTCCAATGCCATCAACGAGTGGCTAAATGGATTGGGATATAAATAATTTTGACAAGCTACAATATGGAAGAGAAGAGTGTGACACGTAGAGAAGCACTGAAGATCATGGGATGTTCAGTGCTTTCAGCGGCTATGATGGCATCGCCGCTGAGCAGTCTGGCGTCGTCAAGGGACGCGAGTGGAAAACAGATGGGGAAGCGGAGGTTGGTGTTCTACTTCACGGCAACGGGCAATAGCCTGTTTGTGGCGAAGGCATTAGGCACTGAGTTAGTCAGCATTCCACAGGCCATCAAAGATGGAAAGCTGGAGTACGAAGCCGACGAAATTGGTTTCGTGTTCCCCGATTATGCTGCAACGGCCCCGATGTTGGTGCGCTCATTCGTGAGGAAGGCAAAGCTGAAGGCTTCATATATTTTCTCAGTCATCACGTTTGGCAATTTCGCAGCCAACGTAGCCGAGTGGTGGGAAGACTATTGTCAAAAGCAGGGTGTCACGAACCAGTACATCCAGACGCTGATGATGGTGGATAACTATCTGCCTGTGTTCGACATGAACGAACAGATAAAGGCAGAGAAGCACACTGCCGAGAACCTGGCGGCCATCGTAGCCGACGTTGCGGCACATCGCCAGTTCATTGCAAAGTTTGACCAGATGAACGAGCAGATGCAAGGCTTCCTGTCAAATCTGCAGAAGAGTCACTTCCCGATGACTGCCGAGCAGCTGCTAAAGTTGAACACCGAGGCCTGTATAGGCTGCAACACCTGTGCCAAGGTCTGTCCGCACGGAAATTTCAAGATGGCAGACGACGTGGCCCAATTCAGTGGCGACTGCGACTACTGTTTGGCCTGCGTCCACAACTGCTCGCAGAAAGCCCTCACGCTGGCTCGTGGCGAACGCAACCCACAGGCCCGCTACCGTCACCCTGACATTTCTTTAGGCGAGATAGTCAGAGCGAACAACCAACATAAATAAGCAATCAAACGTATGAAAAGAATCCTATCAAAAACGTAATCAGAATATGGAACAGAGAACATTAGGACAGGATTTGCGGGTATCAGCCCTGGGGCTGGGCTGCATGGGTATGAGCCACGGCTACGGGCCGGCGCGAGACAAACAGGAGATGATCAAGTTGATTCGACGGGCTTACGACGAACTGGGCGTGACGTTCTTCGACACGGCAGAGTGCTACGGGCCTTACACCAACGAGGAACTGGTGGGTGAGGCACTGGAACCTATGCGGAATGAGGTGAAAATTGCTACGAAGTTCGGCATCGCGTTGAGGGACTTCAAGCAGGCGCTCGACTCACGGCCAGAAACAATCCGGGCCTCGGTGGAAGGGTCACTGAAGCGGTTGCGCACCGACCACATCGACCTCTACTATCAGCATCGCGTGGATAAGCAGACGGCACCCGAGGAGGTGGCCGAGACCATCGCACAGTTGATGAAGGAGGGCAAGGTGCTGCACTGGGGCATGTCGGAGGCAGGTGCCGAGACCATCCGCCGGGCGCACAAGGTTTGTCCGCTGACGGCTGTGCAGAGCGAATACTCGATGTTCTGGCAACAGCCGGAGCGCGAAATCATTTCCACGCTTGAGGAACTTGGCATCGGACTTGTTCCGTTCTCGCCACTTGGCAAGGGATTCCTGACAGGAGCCGTGAAGCGTGGTCAGACATTCGGTGCTGAAGACTTCCGCTCGAAGGTGCCCCGCTTTGAGCAGGAGAACATCGCCAAGAACATGGTGCTGGTGGACTTCGTGAACGAGATTGCTCAGCGCAAGCAGTGTACGCCTGCACAGGTTGCCCTCTCATGGTTGATGGCGCAGAAGCCTTGGATAGTTGCCATCCCTGGCAGTACGTCTTGGGAGCATTTGGCGGAGAATTTTGCTGCTGCCGACATTACCTACACCGACGAGGAGATGCGCGAAATTAACCGCCGCCTCTCAGAAATCACCCTCTCAGGCCATCGATATAACGCAGATAGCCAGAAGAACATTGACAGTGGATATTAATACAATCAGAGAATACAGATGATCATAAAAAAAGCATTGGTTAGTATGCTTTGGATGACTCTGCTGGCCTGTTCTGGCCATGCGGAGGAACCTCAGAAAGAACCAGAGACAATGGCAAACTACTATACACGCCAGACACGCATAAATGATGTGATGAACGATGCTGTATTTGGCGATTACGGACGACTGATATTCCCTGTGAATACAGGATATTGGAGTGGCACGACGCTGGAACAGTTGCAGCTGACGTGGTACAACTACATCGACCCTGACAAGACGGTGGAGGTGTGCAACTATCTCCGCGCTTATGCCGACAATTGTTTCATCGACATCTATACTGAGGCGGAAAAGCAGTCTAATCCGGAATTGCGCAACACGGGCTTGTTCTTCTTCCGAGGCAACAGCAATGCGCCTTTTGCCATTTGCAATGCGGGCGGCGGTTTCTCATATGTGGGAGCCATGCACGACTCATTCCCTCATGCCCTTGAACTCTCGAAGTTGGGCTACAACGCCTTTGCGCTCATTTATCGTCCGGGCGATGCTTACGAAGACTTGGCCCGTGCTATCACCTATATTTGTGATCACGCTAATGATTTGGGTGTCAGCCGCACAGGCTACTCGCTCTGGGGTGGCTCCGCTGGCGCACGGATGGCAGCGACGCTGGGCAACAGTGCCAACCTGCGACAACTGACAGGACGCACCGACCTGCCCCCAGCCTCGGCAGTCATCATGCAATATACGGGCTACACCACCGTTTCACCATACGACGGCCCCACCTATGCCTGCTGCGGCACCAGCGACGGCATTGCCTCGTGGCGCACCATGCAGAGCCGTCTTGAAAGTCTCTCAGCCCTCGGCATCCCCACTGAGTTCCATTCGTACAACGGTCTGCCCCACGGCTTCGGCCTCGGCACTGGCACCGTAGCCGAAGCCTGGATCAACGATGCCATCCGCTTCTGGCAGAGCCAGTCTGGTGCAACCGCAATCCACTCAGCAAAAGCCAACGCAGGACGATCAGAGGCCATCTATTCCCTCAACGGCACACGGCGAAAAACAATACTAAAAGGTATAAACATTATAGTTGGCAAGAAATTTATCAAATAAATGATTGGTATGAGAAGGCTATTTTCAAATCTATTGGCTTTTGTAAACACGATGTCAATGAGAAAACAGATGGGATTCATAGCTGCTCTGCTGATGACGGCCTGCGCGGACGCAGGCGAAGTGAGTGCGCAGACAGCAGGCGGAGGGACGGTTGTCCGCGATGTGAGCATACAGAGCACGGTACTGGGGCGCGAGATGCTCTACTCGGTGTATCTGCCCGCAGGCTACACGTCGTCGAAGCAGTACCCCGTGCTTTACCTGCTGCACGGCTACGGTGGCGACCAGAACGACTGGTGGGTGTTCGACGATATGGCCGACGATGCTGATGCTATGATTTCGTCGGGCGAGATACCAGAAATGATTATCGTTACACCCGACGGCAGCACGTGGATGTATATCGACAACTGTTATGGCAACGGCATCAACTACGAGCAGTATTTTTTCCAGGAACTGATGACAGATGTCGAGTCACGCTACAGCATACGGCGCGAGCGTGGGTCGCGGGCCATCGGCGGTTTCTCGATGGGAGGCTACGGAGCCTTGCGCTACGGTGTGTTGCGCCACGATCTGTTCTGCTATGTCTATGCCATGAGTTCGGTAATCGGTGGTTACGGGGCTACGGACATGGGCGACATCATTACCAGTTACAGTTCGTCTGAACTGCCCGGTATCACGCTGGAGTGTGGTGACCGTGACTACTTCACCTACGACAATCGTGAGTTCTCCGCTCTGCTCACCCGGCTCGGCATCATTCACGAACACATTGAGCGCAGTGGCGGTCACGACTGGACGTTCTGGAGCGCATGCACGCCAAAGATTCTGCGCAAAGTGGGCGCACTGTTTCGTGAAGGTACCACAGGCATAGATAACGTCCGCAACACAGTCCGCAAGCCGCAAGGTATTTATTCGCTCGATGGTCGCCGGCACAATAGTTTGAAACGTGGAGTGAACATCGTGGACGGCAGGAAGGTCGTGATTAAGTGAGTGCCATGCAAACTTGCTTGCAGATGGCCGAACGTGAGCGAGCTCGAACGAAGTTCAAGATAATGATTCGGTAAAAAGTGAAAGAATCCCCGTAATTATTGTCAAAATAGTTGCGGGGATTCTTCGTACCTTTGCACACAGATTCAAAACATATACGCAATATGAGAAAGAGTTATCTTTTCGGCGCATTGGCTGTAGCAGCCGTCGCCATCGCAGCAATCAGCTGCACGGAGCAAAAGCAGGAGCCGCAGGGCTTGGTGATTGAGAAGCAGGGCGTGTTCTCGTCGGGCGGACGGGTGACGGAGGCCATTCCGGGCGAGTATGACCCGACACAGAACTGGCTCGACCAGGAGCGCAAGGGCACGACGACACATGTGGATCATGCCAACACGATGTATCAGATTCCGGCTGGTGGCAGTGGCACGCCAATGGTATTCCTTCATGGCTACGGACAGACGCGGACAGGCTGGCAATCGACTCCCGACGGGCGCGAGGGATGGAGCGACCTGTTCCTGAAGAAAGGCTACTCGGTGTTCCTCGTTGACCAGCCACGACGTGGTGCTGCGGGGGCTACGGAGCAGATTGTCAACGACCCGGGCGATGTAGCTAATGGTAAATTCAACGTGGGCGAACAGGCTTGGTACACCCACTTCCGCATAGGTCGTGTGGCTCCTGAGCGTTACGAAGGCTCTCAGTTCCCCGAGGGCGACGAGGCTTTAGAGGAGTTCTTCTGCCAGATGACTCCGAACACGGGCAACTATGACGAACCTTTGTTCGGCAAGGCACTCACCGCGGTGCTGAAGGATGTGCAGACGATGACGGGCAGGAAGAGCATCTACGTGACTCACTCGCAGGGCGGTCGCGTGGGCTGGGCAACGGACACGGACAACATGGCGGCCATCATTGCCGTGGAGCCGGGCTTCGCTCCCGAGGTGGGTAGCGACACCTACAAGAAATTCGTGGCTGCGAAGGTTCCCATGCTGTTCCTCTTTGGTGACTACATCGAAAACGGTCCAGAGGACATCCAGTCGACAGGTTTCTGGAAGATGGTGCTCCAGCAGTGCCGCGACTTCGCCAAGCAGTATAATGCTGACGGAGGCGACGCTACGGTCATCTATCTGCCCGAGAAACAGATCTTCGGCAACAGCCACTTCATGTTCCAAGAGAGGAACAATGCTGAGATTGCCGACCTCGTGGCCGAATGGTTGAAAGAGCATAATTTGTAAACGGAAAGAAGATAATGAAGAAATTAGTATTAACCCTGTGCTTCCTCCTGACGGTGGGCAGCGCAACAAAAGCAGAAACAAATATGGAAACTCAAAAGGTGGTATTCGTCAACAAACAGTTAGGTACGCGGATGGCAGGACTGCTTCG
>JAFUST010000022.1 GCA_017467535.1 Prevotella sp.
AAATACAGTGGATGCTCCAAATGTGGCAGGTGCTCCAGGACTTCACTACGTCGTGTTCGAGCCTGGTGTCATTAATGCTTGGCATACCCATCCGGGAGGTCAGATACTGATAGCAACCGACGGCATCGGATACCACCAGATAGAGGGCCAGCCCGTAGAGGTGCTGCATCCTGGCGACGTGGTGATGTGTCCGCCCAATGTGAATCATTGGCACGGTGCAGCCCCCAACTCCCGTTTCGCCCATCTGGCTGCAGGCACTAATCCCGACCGTCCTGCCGTAGTGTGGACTAACGAAATATTGAGCAAGGAAGAGTACGGCAAACTACCAAAAGAATAAACAACAATGAAGAAGCATTATCTTTTTGGCGCACTGGCTGTAGCAGCCGTCGCCATCGTAGCCTGCACGGGTCAGGCAGAACAGAAGAAGCCGCAGGGCTTGGTGATTGAGAAGCAGGGCGTGTTCTCGTCTGGTGGAAGGGTGACAGATGCCATTCCTGGCGAGTATGACCCGACACAGAACTGGCTCGACCCAGAGCGCAAGGGCACGACGACACACGTAGATCATGCAAATACGATGTATCAGATTCCGGCAGGCGGCAGTGGTAATCCCATCGTCTTCCTGCACGGCTACGGACAGACACGCACGGGTTGGCAATCGACTCCCGACGGACGCGAGGGATGGAGCGATATATTCTTGAAGAAAGGCTATTCGGTGTTCCTCGTTGACCAGCCGCGACGTGGTGCAGCAGGTGCTACGGAGCAGATCGTCAACGACCCGGGCGATGTGGCTAACGGAAAGTTCAAGGTGGGCGAACAGGCTTGGTACACCCACTTCCGCATCGGTCGCGTGGCTCCTGAGCGCTATGATGGCTCGCAGTTCCCAGAGGGCAACGAGGCTTTAGAGCAGTTCTTCTGCCAGATGACACCGAACACGGGCAACTATGATGAACCTCTGTTCGGCAAGTCACTCAGCGCGGTGTTGAAAGACGTGCAGACGATGACGGGTAAGAAGAGCATCTACGTGACCCACTCGCAGGGTGGTCGCGTGGGTTGGGCGACGGACACAGACAACATGGCCGCCATCATAGCCGTGGAACCGGGCTTCGCTCCAGAAGTGGGCAGCGAGACCTATAAGAAGTTCGTGGCTGCGAAGGTTCCGATGCTGTTCCTCTTTGGTGACTACATTGAGAATGGTCCCGATGACATCCAATCCACAGGGTTCTGGAAGATGGTGCTCCAGCAGTGCCGCGACTTCGCCAAGCAGTATAATGCCGACGGAGGCGATGCCACGGTCATCTATCTGCCCGAGAAACAGATCTTCGGCAACAGCCACTTCATGTTCCAGGAGAAGAACAATTCTGAGATTGCCGACCTCATGGGTGAATGGCTGAAAGAACATAATTTGTAACGGAAAGAATTCAATGAAGAAATTAGTATTAACCCTATGCTTCCTCCTGACGGTGGGCAGCGCAACAAAAGCAGAAACAAATATGGAAACTCAAAAGGTGGTATTCGTCAACAAACAGTTAGGTACGCGGATGGCAGGACTGCTTCGCCTGCCCGCAGGTTTTAATCTCAGTCAGAACTACCCAGCAGTGGTGGTAACAGGACCGATGCTGTCGGTGAAGGAGCAGGCACAGTCGGTATATGCAGAGCGGCTGACGGCAGCAGGCTTCGTGACGCTGGTGTTCGACGGTACATACTTCGGCGAAAGCGAGGGCGAGCCTCGTCAGCAGGAACTGCCTGACGTGAAGGAGAGTGACATTGAGGGAGCCGTGGACTTTCTTGTGAGTCTTCCTTATGTCGATAACGACCGTATTGGCGGCTTGGGAATCTGCGGGAGTGGCTCGTATATGTCGGTGGCCGGTGTGAAGGAGCCTCGGCTGAAAGCCATTACGGCCATTGTACCTGCCATCGCCGACATCTCGAAATCGGCTATGGCTGGATTCTTCCGTCCCGAAGACGAGGTGAAGGCTGCTAAGGAGGCTTACGAGCAGGGCAAGGGCGGACTGATGCATCTTAACTTCATGCCGCGAGCCTTCGACGAGGGCGCCGCCTATTATTATAGTTCGCGCGGCACACATCCCCGCTGGTCCAATCAGGTGGTGGCGTGGAGCCAGCTGGAACTGGTGAAGTACAACGTAGTCAGCATCATGAAGGACATGAACAAGCCCTACCTCGTTATCACGGGCGAGAACGCCTGGAGCCGAGAGGCATCGACTGAGGTTTTCAATGCCGTGCCCCATACCCAGAAGCAGATGCACGTCATCCCAGAGGCCAGCCACTTCGATATGTACGACCTCGCACCGTTCGTCAGTGAAGCATTCGAGTTTATTATTCCGTTCTTCAATAAGAATCTCTGAACAGATGAAAAGATTTGACTATGAATTTCCTGTCCGAATCCACTTCGGACAGGGATGTTTTGAGGACTCGCTGAAGAAGGAGTTACAGAAATATGGAAAGCGTGTGATGCTGGCATACGGTGGCGGTTCGCTGAAGCGCACGGGACTGTATGACCGTATTGTGACGATGCTCAATGAGGCTGGGAAGACAGTGACGGACTTTGGTGGCATCATGCCTAATCCAACGTTGAAGAAGGTGCAGGAGGGGCAGCAGTTGGCACGGGAAACCAAGGCAGACCTCATCCTCGCTGTGGGAGGTGGTTCTGTGTCTGATTGCTGCAAAATTGTGGCAATGGGAGATACCCCG
>JAFUST010000023.1 GCA_017467535.1 Prevotella sp.
CTGTGAGGCCAGTGATCTTTGGTACATACGGGTAAAAATGAAGACAATCCTGCTATCCTGCTTCTCAGAGGGCCAACGTACTTGTTTTCAGTGCGTTAGGGGTAGCAGGATGGTGTTTTGATCCTGCTACCCTTATCTCGCTGACTGCCAGCAGGTTGGCTCCGCGAGAAGCAGGATAGCAGGATTGTTTCGCTGTTAACAACAGCACCTCGCTTGAAGCCTCCATCCAACCAGAATCAAGTGCATATCTTTTCGGCAAAGTATGGGAAATATCTGAAAACAAATTATACAAACTTGACGATGCAATCAATACAGATAGGCTTCATACTGGTTTCGTCAACAAAAACATTTGCCGGATGCATATCTTCTAATGCTATCCGCTCTGAGATGTAATTCACACCTTGGCCAGACCAATTGTCGTGGAAGCCTTTTGAAGCGGCAAGTTCGTCTATTTCCCAGTTTGCTGGGCTTCCTTCGCGGCCTTCAGCATTGCAACTTGCTGTAATGCTTGCTGTCGCGTAGCATGTGATGATGGACGCCCCAATGAGGACCTTACCTGCCGTGCAGAGTCCTGCATGCTCTGGAGAATTGTAGCGATAAAAGTCTCTTGTCCCATTTTGAATGTCGTTTACCAGTTTATCTATCATCAGAAGTGTAGACTCACTGAAGCCTCCGGTATTTATTGCCTTGTAGATTTCTTTCAGTTCATCCATACTTCCATGTTAGTTTCAATTTGGTGCAAAGATAGATATTTCTCTTGAATCTGCCAAATATTTGTGTTTCTTTTTAGGTTTAATTACCGTATGGCTATAGCGCAAAGGGGCAACCAACCTGCAGGTGCTTAGGGCGGGGTGGGCAAAAAACAGGCATTTTTTTGGTATTTCGTTCGGTTTGCACTACTCTGACCTGTCGGTCGAAGATAGGCTGCACCTCAGAAATATCCAAATAAATTTGGTATTTCGTTCGGTTTGCACTACTCTGACCTGTCGGTCGAAGATAGACTGCACCTCAGAAATATCCAAATAAATTTGGTATTTCGTTCGGTTTGCACTATCTTTGCAGTATGAATTACGATGTGAGGAGCGTGCAACAGCGCATACTGGGCAATCTGCTGGCGGTGGACAGGGTGTGCCGCGAGCACGGACTGTGCTACTACATCTACGACGGCACCATGCTGGGGGCCGTGCGACACGGCGGCTTCATCCCCTGGGACGATGACCTGGACATTGCCATGCCGCGCGAAGACTATGAGGTGTTCATCGCCCATGCCAACGAATGGCTGCCAAGGCCATACGAGTTTGTGTGCAGCGAACTGGACGAGGCCTACCCGCTGCCCTTCGGCAAGGTGCAGGACGGCGGCACCACGCTGATTGAGCGCGAGCACCTGTACTATCTGGGCGGACTCTACATCGACGTGTTCCCCATCGACGGGGTGCCGGCAAACGGCCTGCTGCGCCGCTGGCATCTGGTGAAATATGACGTGCTGAAGAAGGCGGTCTACATGGCCTACCGCAATCCCTATCGCCACGGGCGGGGGCCGACGAGTTGGCTCCCCCTGCTGTGCCGCAAGGTGGTGGGGCAGCAGCGCCTGCAGCGCATGACGCGCCGGCTGCTGACGAAGTATCCGTTCAAGGACTGCCAGCAGGTGTGCGTGTTCGACGACGGTTTCCACGGGATCGTGAGCAAGGCGGTGCTGGGCCGTCCGACGCCGGTGCGCTTTGAGGGCGAGGAGGTGATGGGCGTGGAGCAGGCCGATGCCTATCTGACCCACATGTATGGCGACTATATGACGCCGCCGCCGGCACGGGAGCAGCGGCAGCACCGCTTCCACTACGTAGACTTCAACCTGTCCTATCATGACTACCAAAGCAAATAAGCCCATCTACTGCAGCCTGGAGGAGGAGACGCGCTGCGGCTACACCATCTCCGCGGAGATGAAGCGGGTGTGGAATGTGGAGATCGACCTGCTGGTCACGCTGCTGGAGGTCTGCGAGCGTCACGGCCTGCGCTGCTGGGTGGCCGACGGCACGCTGCTGGGAGCCGTGCGCCACGGGGGCTTCATCCCCTGGGATGACGACATAGACGTGTGTATGCTGCGAGCGGACTATGACCGCCTGCTGCAACTGGGCGATGAGTTCAACGAGCCCTACTTCCTGCAGTCGGCCTACTCGGACCGCGACTACTACAGGGCCCACGCCCAGTTGCGCAACTCGCAGACTGCGGGCATCAGGCCGTCAGATGCCTTCCGGCCTTTCAACCAGGGCATCTTCATCGACATTTTCCCGCTGGATGCCGTGCCGACCGACCAGCAGCAGTGCCAGGCCATGCTGAAGCGCATCCACAAGATCACGCACTTCCTGAAGGCCAAGGACACGCCGATACTGGCTTCGGGCCGGCTGGGCCTGGCCGTGCGCAAACTGAGGTGCAGGTGGGCCGTTGGCCGCCGGGGCTGGCAGACCATCTACAGGGAGGTGGACGACCTGCTGCGCGCCACGCCGCTGAGCGAAAGCCGGTATGTGGCCGAACTGGGATTCAGCGGCACGGAGAACCTGCTGGACAAGCACATCTTCGACGGGACGGTGATGATGCCCTTCGAGCGGGTGATGGTGCCAGTGCCGCAGGGCTACGAGCAGTTTTTGCGCACGCAGTATGGCGACGACTATATGACGCCGCGACAGGTGGGCACGGCTCACGGCGAGGTGGTGCTGGACGCTGACCGCCCCTACGAGGAGTTGCTGCCCGAGGTGCGCCGCAATTATCGGCATTCGGCCCTCAGCAGGCTGATGAAGAAGATAGGGAGGAAGCGGTCATGAAGATAGTGGTGGCACCTGAGTACGAAGCGCTGGCAAGCGAGATAGCACGACTGCCCCTGCTGATGGAGGAGGGACAGGGCGAGACGGTCTACGACGGGCGCAACCGCGTTGCGCGCTTCACGGTGGGCGGACGGCGCGTCATGGTGAAGCGCTTCAAGCGTGTCAACCCGGTGCAGCGGGTGGTCTACACATTCTTCAGGAAGACCAAGGCGGAGCGGGCCTACCTCTACGCCGACGAGTTCTGCAGGAGGGGCATACGGACACCCCGGCGCATGGCCTATATGGAGTGCAGGGAGTGGGGGCTCTTCACGGTGGGCTACTTTGTGAGTGCCGAAGCGGAGGGCACGGGGTGCCACGAACTGCTGAGGGAGGTGGAGGACTTCGACAGGGACCTGGCCGATGCCGTGGCGGGACAGGTGCTGCTGATGCACGGCAGGGGGGTGCTGCACGGCGACCTGAACCTGACGAACTTCCTGTGCACGAAGGAGGATGACGGCTATCACTTCACGATGATAGACACGAACCGCTCGAAGTTCACCGACGGTATGCCGCCCGATGAGGCGTGTCTGAAGAACCTGGTGAGGCTGACGCACCGGCGCGACCTGTACGACTGTCTGGTGAGATGCTATGCCCGCCGACGGGGCTGGGACGAGGATGCCACGGCAGCCAAGGCACTGCGGTTGCTCGAGCGGTTTGAGAAGTAGGGGCGCGTCACAGGACGGGGCGGAAGGTGCCGCGCACCACGTACCAGAGGGCCTTCAGCCGACCGCGGAGCACATGCCAGCGCAGGCGGGAGCCCGTGGCGGGGCTGTCGATGAGACGCGGCTCAAAGTCTCTGCCGCGGTAGGTGTAGAGTCGGCGGAAGGTGGATGACGTCAGTCCCCACTTCATGAGAAACTGCATCTGTCCGCAGTTCTTCTTCACCTTACCGGTGGATTTCGACTCGAAATGGTAGACGCGGCTGGCCGACAGGCCCTTCATGTAGCGTATGCCACACAGCCACAACTTGGCCGTGAAGTCGGGGTCGCTATACATGCCCGGCGTCAACTCTACGCTGTAGCCGCCCACCAGGTCCCAGATGTCGCGATGAACCACGTTGGGGGGCATGGTGGCCCCCATCCAGTCGCTGATGCTCAGTTGGCGGTATTCGGCCAGCAGCCTCTGTTCCTGGAAGTTCTCCACACTGTCCCCATAGTCGGCAACGATGATGGAGTCTGCCGGCGTGTGGGGCTGGATGGTGGTGGCCGAGAGGAAGAAGCGGTTGTCCGGCAGCCGGTCTATCTCGTCGGCCAGGGCCGTGTCCCAGCCGGGCAGCACGTACATATCGTCGTTGAGGAAGCAGATGTAGTCGGTCTGCACCTTGGTGCGCATCATGTTCATCGACAGGCAGACGCCCACGTTGTGCTCGGTGTAGGTGTAGTCCAGTCCTTCAGACCGCACCCACTCCAGTGTGCCGTCGGTGCCCTCGTTGACGTGTACAATGATCTGGTGCTGGCAGGCGGAGTGGCGCCTGATGCTGTCCACGCAGAGTTGCAGGAAGCCGAGGTTGTTCCACGAAGGTATGAAGATGGAGAATGGTTTCATCGTCTTGTAGGGGTTTTGATGGTGGTTATTCGGATATGTGCTGTAGGATGCGGTCGGCCAGCAGGCGCCAGTCGAACTGCTCCACATGGCGGCGTGCGGCGGTGCCCAACTGGCGGCGGAGGGCCTCGTCGCGGTAGAGCCGGGCAATGTGGCGCTCGAAGCAGAAGACCCAGCGGGCCGAGCGGATGCCATTGACGCCATCGACGAGCAGGTCGCGGGTGCCGGCACTGGTAGACACCACGGGCAGGGCGCAGGCCATGGCCTCAGCCACGGTGTTGTTCCAGCCAGAGTAGCGCGGATTCTCGGCCGACACGAAGCAGTCGGCACGGTTGTAGAGTTCGGAGTTGCGGTCGAAGGGATGGTTCTGGACGAAGTCGAACGGACACTTGCAGGTGAAGGCGTCGAGCCGCTGCTGCCACCGGGCGTCCTGTGCCGTATCGAAGAGCAGCAGGCGGATGTTGTAGCCTTTCTTGTAGAGGTGCTCGCAGGCCTTCACCACATACTTGGTGCCCTTCACCCGCTCGGCTATGCGGCCATAGGCCATGACAACGAAGGGGCGCTCGGCGGGAACCTGATAGTCGGTCTTGGGCTGATAGTTGGAGAGTGTCACACCTCCCACAGCCAGGAAGGCCTCACGGCCAAAGTGACGGCGATCGTAGTCGTAGACATTGGTGGAGCAGGCAAAGACCTCGATCTCGGGGTGGCGCATGATGTCGCGCAACTGCTCCTTGATGCGTACATGGTAGAATATCTTGTGACGGGCATGCGCTGTGAGCATCATCGGCACATAACTGGTGGTGGTGGTCCACAGGGCATCCAGTTCGTCGAGGGCCAGACGGTCGAAAGTGGCCATGCGGCCCCGGAAGTCAAACCACGTGGGGGCGGCGCCATCTGGCGTATAGATGCACACGTCGTGGCCTTTCTCCACGAAGATGTTTCCCAGTTCCAAGAAGCGCTTCACACCGCCGTACAGTTTGGTGTGAGGCAGCAGTACACCTAACTTCATCTGATTCATCGCGTTATTTTGTTGTTGATGTGCATCGTGGTCATCGCCTCACGCAGGGCATCGAGCAGGAACTGGCCGCCGTCGAGCCGGGCAGACACCCGCCCTGCGTTCTGCCGCATGGCCTCATAGCGTGCGGGCTGAAGGGCACTGAGGGAGGCGGACAGTTCGTCGAGCGAATCAATGCAGAGGCCGATGCCCTCCCGCTCCACGATGGGGGCGATGGCGGCCTGGCGCCAAACCACGATGGGCAGTCCGGCGCGGAGGTAGAATGACGCCTTGTGAGGACTGTTGTAGCGCAGATACTCGCCGAAGGCACCTGTGCAGGTGTCGGTGGAGTCACCATCCCAGACGAGGCCGAAGTCGGCATCGACGCTGCCGATGAACTCGTCGGCAGGCGTGAAGGGATGGAACACCATGCGGGCATTGTCTTTCAGTCCGGGCAGCCCGTCGCGGTTGCCGTAGATGTGCAGTTCGTAGGGCAACTGCCCTTCTTCAGCCAGTCGGAGCAGGAAGGCATTCTTGCGCATGGCCAGTCCGCCGGCATAGACCAGCCGGGCGGTGGACGGTGCACGACGGGCCGTTGTGCTGCGGCGGGCTGCGGCCGAGTGATAGTCGAACAGCCCCAGTGCTCCCACGGGATGCTGGTAGCCACGGTCGAGCAGCCACTGGCGCATCACGTCGTTCGACGCAATGACATAGTCGGCTTTCATCAGTCGGCCGATTTCCTGCTCCACGCTGAGTTTCCGGCGGCGGAAAGAGCCAAGGTCGTGGATCAGCGCAACGGTCTGGGCCTTGCGGCTCCGCGCCACACGGCAGAGGAAACTGAAGTACTTCTTCACGGGGTACTGCAGCAGCACCACATCGCCCTCACGCACCGTGAAAACGAAACGCAGCACGCCGGCCAGGTCGAGGAAGAAGGTGACCACCTTGTTGCGGTGGAAACTGCGCCGCAGGCCCAGATTGGTGGCTCCTGCTGCGGCCAGTGTGTCCTCGTTGTCGGTCTTGGCCTTGTTGCCTGCCGACCCGGTACCCCGGTAATTGCGCGAGATGTAGCAAAGTCTGTGTTCCATATCTACTTGAACTCCTCTTTCCTGATGATTTTCCCGTCGATGACGTCATACTTCAGATTAAACTCCTCACGGCCACGCTTCCAGCGGTTGTGAGTCCACAGATAGTAGGCCGGCTGTCGGCGAATGTTCTCTTCGAGCAATTCGTAGAAGCGGCGCGTGATGTCGAACTCCTGTTCCTTGGCTGCCTCGGCGGTAATCAGGCGGAACGTGCAGACGTACTTGCCGCGGCACGGTCGCTCCATGTCGACATAGAACACGGCATCGTTCACCTTGTGCATGATGCGCTCTGCACCGGTGAAGACCGGCGTGTCGTGGTTCAGGAAATCTATCCACAGGTGCATGTTCTCCCACTTGGGCAACTGGTCGCTGATGTAGCCGAAGAGATAGTGACGGCCATCGCGCTTGCAGCCCAGCAGATGGCGCAGGATGTCTTTCTTGGGGATGCACTCACCGCCGTGGGCCGAACGGATGTCGATGAACAGGCGGTCGAAGTCTTCGTTGTAGAGCGGATGGTAGATGAGGCCCATCACGGCTTGCGGATAGCGCTTGAAGGCCAGGCCCGAGGCCGACAGCCACTCCCAGTTGCAGTAGTGGCCCAGGATGGCGGCACAGTCGCGGCCCTCGTCGAACACTTCCTCCATAGCCCCCGCTCCGCGGAACTCGATGTGCTGCAGGAGCCTCTCGTCGGAAATGCTCAGCAACTTGAAGGTCTCGAAGATATAGTCGCAGAACCAGTGGTAGAACTGGCGCTCGGTGCGGCGCAGATCCTGCTCGTCTTTCTCAGGGAAAGAAGAGGTGAGGTTCTTCCAGACGACATCGCGACGATAGCGGACGACGTGATAGACGATGACGTAAAGTGCGTCGGAGATGAGATAGAGCACCCCGAACGGCAACAGTGAAATGGCGTAGACGAGCGCGTAGAGGAGGCGGTAGAGGACTTTAGATATCATGGCGGTCATAGTATGGTCATATTTAACACTTTCTCAACGATGGGGGCCATATCGTAGTAGCGATACTCGGCCAGCCGGCCCCCGAAGATGACATGGGGCGTATGGGCACTGAGGTCGCGGTACTGCTCTGCCAGGCGGTTGTTCTTGTCGTCGTTCACCGTGTAGAAAGGCTCCAGGCCCTGCTCCCATTCTGCCGGATACTCTCGGGTGATGATGGTGGAGGGGAGGTCGTAGACCGACTGTCCGAACCACTCGAAATGCTTATGCTCGATGATGCGGGTATAGGGAACCTGGCGGTCGGTGAAATTCATGACGGCATTGCCCTGATAGTTTGGCACGGGCAGGACTTCATGCTCAAAGCGGAGGGTGCGGTAGTCGAGCCGCCCCAGACGATAGCCGAAGAACTCGTCCACCTGGCCGGTAAAGACTATATTGTCGGCCAGCCCCTCCCAATAGGCTCTGTCTTCAAAGAAGTCGGCAGAGGTGCGCGTCTCGATGCCCTGCAGCAGTTTGTCGATGAAAAGGCTGTAGCCGCCGACAGGAATGCCCTGGTACTTGTCGTTGAAGTAGTTGTTGTCGTGGACGAAGCGCAGGGGCAGACGCTTGATGATGAATGCGGGCAGATCGGTGCACTGGCGGCCCCACTGCTTCTCGGTGTAGCCTTTGATCAGTGTCTCATAGATGTCCCGGCCCACCAGCATCAGGGCCTGCTCTTCCAGATTGCGCGGCTCCGAGACGCCCTCACGGTGCAACCTGTCGGCCACTTCCCGCCGCTGCTCATCGATGATGCGCTGTGCATCGGCAGGAGTGAGCACGCCCCACATCTGATAGAAGGTGTTCATGTTGAACGGCAGGTTGTAGTGCTTGCCCCCGAAGACGGCGATGGGAGAGTTGGTGTAGCGGTTGAACTCCACCAGACTGTTGACGAACTGCCAGACCTGAGTGCTCGAGGTGTGGAAGATGTGGGCACCGTACTTGTGTACATTGATGCCTTCGATCCGCTCTGTGTAGATGTTGCCACCAAGATGCGGACGCCGGTCGATGACGAGACAAGTGCGGCCTGCCTGTTTCGCCCGATGGGCAAACATACAGCCGAAGAGTCCGGCACCAACGATGAGGTAGTCATATCTTTTTGTCATACGGCGTTCGTATTTCTATGTTGTGTATTATCGTTTCATCAGGTCTTCGGTCGTGACCTGCAGGATGGCCCGGTTCAGACGCATCAGCGAGGCCGTGTCAGTGGACTCGCTGACCACCATACGATGGGTGTCGAAGTCATAGAGGACGTGGCCGGTGGAGTCGGTCATCCACTGGGCGTTGCTGTAGTTGTTGACGGCAGTGGGGTGGACGTAGGTGGCGGAGAGGATGTCACGGCTGAAGGCGAAATCGTCGTGCGGCAGGCGCAGTTGGCCCAGCAGTGTGGCGGCCAGGTCGCTCTGGTTGCACAGGCGGTCTACCACCCGCGGCTGCCTGACGGCACCGCCGAGCCAGAGCATGGGTATGTGGTTTTTCCGTAGGGGCTGCATCTGGTCAACATCGTTGTGGATGATGCCGTGGTCGGCTATCAGGACTATGAGCAGGTTGTCCCAGAGGGGCGTCATGCGGAGGCGGTCCACAAAGTCAGCCAGACAGTCGTCGAGATAGGCAAAGGCATTCTCCACCTCATCGTCCAACCGCTTGAGGGGAACATCCCACGGCTCGTGGCTGGACAGCGTGGAGTAGCCCCAGAGATGCCCGCCCCCGGCTTCTCCCTTCACGATTGTCTGATACAGATAGTCGAACGTGATGTCATCGCGAACACCCCATTGGGCCGAACGCTGTTCAGAGAGCGAGAAATCATCCTTGCTGGTGAGACGGTCCCATCCGGTGGTGACAAGATAGCCGCGCATGTTGGTGAAGTTGATGTCGCCCCCATAGAGATAGGAGGTCTGGTAGCCCTGCGCCTGCAGTGTCCTGGCGATGCTGGGCAGCGTGCGGCTCATCTCAGGTATCTTCATGACCGACAGCGTGGGGAACGAGGGGTAGCCGCTCAGCACCGACACCGTGCCGCGGTCGGTGCGCCACGAATTGGCATAGCAGCGGCTGAAGTAGATGCCCTGCTGCTTCAGTTGCTGCAGGCGGGGCATGGCGTCGGCAAACTGTTCGCCGGCACTCTCCAGGAGGATGATGAATATGTCGGGGCGGGTGGTGGTCAGCAAGGTGTCGGTGTCGATGCTCTCTGTGGTATAAACATCGCTGACCAACTGCTCACACTCGGCGGCAGGGAAGAACTGATACTGCGAGAGGTCGCCTGTCTGATGGCTCATGGAGTACAGAAAACTGAACACGGGATTGACGGCCGAGTGGTTCAGGAACTGGTTCTGCGAATAATACACCTGACCGACATTGGTGGTGGACTCGTCGAAACCGCCCCTGATGCCGATGACGAAGGCCGGCAGGAGCAACAGGTCGACCAAGGCCTCGCACAACGAGAAACGCCCCACGAAGGGATAGCCGCAGAAGCGGATGTACAGCACCGACAGTACCGACGCCAGCAGGAGGAACAGGACGAGACGGAAGAGCACATAGCCCATGCTGACGCTGGCCATCGCCTCGGCAGGCGTCTCCAGATAGGATAGCCACGAGGCATCTAACTTGAACTGCCAGAAGGCATACATGCTGGTGTCGGCCACAAAGGCCAGGACGAAGGCAACGGATATGAAGATGTAGTAGCCCACAAACACCCAGCGCGGCAACCGCCACCACATGCTGGCCACGGTCAGCAGGAAGGGGATGATGAGGAAGTAGAGGGCCGTGGAGAGGTCGAGCGAGAGTCCATGCCACAGGACCGCACACACATCGCCTGCCGAGAACGGTGCCACAGACTGGTTGCACAGCATGAACACCACCTTGGCCACGATGAACACCAGCACCGTCAGCACATAGAATCTTAAGAGAAAACCAATTCTACTCTTCATTCTTCACTTATCACTTTTCACTCATCACTTATCACTCCTACAGGCTCTGCATGTCGTTCAGTTTCTTGTAATAGCCGTCGATGGCCAACAGTTCGCTGTGCGTGCCCCGCTCCACAATCTGGCCCTCGTGCAGCACACAGATCTCGTCGGCATTCTTGATGGTCGACAGGCGATGGGCGATGGCTACGGTGGTGCGGGTCTTCATCAGCCGCTCCAGAGCATCCTGCACCAGTCGCTCGCTCTCGGTGTCGAGGGCCGAGGTGGCTTCGTCGAGGATGAGGATGGGCGGGTTCTTCAGGATGGCGCGGGCTATGGAGACGCGCTGGCGCTGACCGCCGGAGAGACGTCCGCCACGGTCGCCGATGTTGGTATCGAAGCCGTGCTCACTCTGGGTGATGAAGTCGTAGGCATTGGCTATCTTCGCTGCCTCGGCTATCTGCTCGTCGGTGGCGCTGTCCACGCCAAACGCGATGTTGTTGCGGAAAGAGTCGTTGAAGAGGATGGCCTCCTGGTTTACGTTGCCAATCAGTTGGCGCAGGTCGTAGATGCCCAGTTCCTTCACGTTGATGCCGTCGATGAGCACCTCGCCCTCCTGCACGTCGTAGTAGCGGGGGATGAGGTCTACCAGCGTAGACTTACCTGAGCCCGACTGTCCCACGATGGCGACGGTCTTGCCCTTGGGGATGACCAGGTTGACATCGCGCAGCACCCACTGTTCCCCGTAGCGGAACGACACATGGCGGAACTCTATCTGGTGCTCAAACGAGGCGATATGCTTGGGCTGGGCCACCTCCGTGATGGGGTTCTCGGCCAGCAGAATCTTGTCGATGCGCTCCATGGACGCCAGACCTTTGGGGATGTTGTAGCCAGCCTTTGAGAATTCCTTCAGCGGGTTGATGATGCTGTAGAGAATCACCATGTAATAGATAAAGGTGGGGCCGGTGATGGTCTGGTTGTTGAGCACCAGCACGCCACCGAACCACAGCACGATGACAATCATCACGGTGCCCAGAAACTCGCTCATGGGGTGGGCCGACGACTGGCGGATATTCACTTTCATCAGGTCGTTGCGGTAGGCGGTGTTCACCTGATCGAAGCGCTGGTTCATCTTTTCCTCAGCGCAGAAGGCCTTGATGATGCGCAGTCCGCCCAGCGTCTCTTCCACCTGGCTCATCGTGTCGCTCCACAGGGCCTGGGCCTTGATGGAGGCCTGCTTCAGTTTGCGTCCCACCACGCCCATCAGCCAGCCCATGACGGGCACGATGACAAGAGTAAAGAGGGTGAGTTCCCAGGAGATGAATACCAGCGTGCCAAAGTAGACGATGATGAGGATGGGGTTCTTGAACAGCATCTCGAGTGACGACATGATGCTGTTCTCCACCTCCTGCACGTCGCCGCTCATGCGGGCTATGATGTCGCCCTTGCGCTCCTCGGAGAAAAAGCCGAGGGGCAGCGACGTGATCTTCCGGTAGAGTTGGTTGCGGATGTCGCGCACCACGCCAGTCCTGATGGGGATGATGCAGGCCGAGGTGAGGAAATAGAAGCCCGTCTTCAAGAAAGTAGTGAGGGCCAGGAAGATGCCGATGAGGAACAGGGTGGTCGTGGGGCCATAGTCGACGATGAGGCCATTGACGTAGTAGTTCAGGTTGTTCATCAGCACGCCCTGCACGTTGCCCCAGTCCCAGGCCATCATACTGGTGGCTGCCTCCGACTCGCCCGTCTGGAACAGAATCTGCAGGATAGGGATGAGTGCAGCAAAAGAGAAAATGTTGAGCACGGCCGACAGGATGTTGAACACCACCGACAGCACCAGGTATTTCTTATAGGGCGGCACAAAGCGCCTCAGTACTTGCAGAAATTCTTTCATACCTCTTCTCCAAGTAATGTGGCACTTGTACTACCTGTAATCTTCACACGGATGGTCTCGCCGATGTGGTGGTTGCCCTTGTCGAACACCACCATCTTGTTCTGCTCGGTGCGACCACAGAGTTGACTGCGACTGCGCTTGGAAAAACCTTCCACCAGCACATCGAACTCGCGGCCCTCGTCCTTCCGGTTCTGCTGGGCCGAAATCTCCGTTTGCAGGGCGATGAGTTCGTTCAGTCGGCGGATCTTCTCCTCCTCCGGCACGTTGTCGGGCAGATGCTTTGAGGCGTAGGTGCCCGGCCGCTCAGAGTACTTGAACATGAAGGCCGAGTCGTATTGCACCTCGCGCATCAGGCTCAGTGAGAGTTGATGGTCTTCCTCCGTCTCGTCATGGTAACCCACGAAGATGTCGGTAGACAGGCCGCAGTCGGGGATGATGCGACGTATGGCGGCCACACGGTCCAGATACCACTCACGGGTGTACTTGCGGTTCATCAGTCTGAGGATCCTGTCGCTGCCGCTCTGGACAGGCAGGTGGATATGCTTGCAGACATTGGGCATCTCGGCGATGACCCTCAGCGTGTCGTCGCTCATGTCCTTGGGGTGTGAGGTGGTGAAGCGAATGCGCATCTCTGGGGCCTCCTCGGCCACGCGGCGCAATAGGGAAGCGAATGACTCTCCCCCGACCCCTCCCTGTGAGGGAGGGGGGTATGCAGACTGACCACTCCCCTCCCTCACAGGGAGGGGCCGGGGGAGAGTCCTGTAACTATTCACATTCTGCCCCAGCAGCGTCACCTCTTTGAAACCTCTATCGCGCAGGTCGCGCACCTCTTTCAATATGCTCTCCACGTCGCGGCTCCGCTCTCGGCCACGGGTGTAGGGCACGATGCAGTAGTGGCAGAAGTTGTTGCAGCCTCGCATGATGCTCACGAAACCGCCAATCTTGTGGCCCAGGCCGATGCGCTGGGGCACCACGTCGCGGTAGGTCTCCGTGGTAGACAGTTCAATGTTGATGGCCTTGTGGCCCGTCTCGGCCTGTGCCACCAGGTCTGGCAGCGACAGATAAGCATCGGGACCGGCCACCAGGTCGGCACCATGACGGTTGAGCAGTTCGTCCTTTACCCGCTCGGCCATGCAACCCAGCACGCCGATGATGAGCGGATTATCCGTCAGCCCCTTTTTGTCTTTCAACCTTTTTGCCTTTTCACCTTTCAGCGCCTCCAGGCGGTGGTATATCTTTTGCTCGGCATTGTCGCGCACCGAGCAGGTGTTCAGGAAGATAGCATCGGCCTCGTCAATGCTCTGGCAGACCTCATAGCCCGCCATCTGCATCACCGACGCCACCACCTCCGAGTCTGCCACATTCATCTGGCACCCGTAGGTCTCAATAAACAGTTTCTTCATCTTAAAATTCGAATTTGGGTGCAAAGTTACAAAAAAGTTAAGAGTTAATAGTTAAGAGTTAAGAATAATTTGTACCTTTGCAGCAAAATTCACAAGACCGACTATGGAAAAGCCAACAAAAGCCTTTGTGCTGAATGAACTGAAGGACTACGTGATGATCACCATCGCGATGATTTCCTACAGTATAGGATGGACCATCTTCCTGCTGCCCAACAACATCTCTACGGGCGGCGTGGCCGGTGTGTCGTCTATCTTGTTCTGGGGAACGGGCGTGCCTGCTCAGTTTTACTACTTTGTGATTAATGCCATCTTGCTCATCGTGGCCTTACGCATCCTCGGGTGGAAGTTCTGCGTGAAGACCATCTACGCCGTGGTGGCCCTGACGGCGGCATCTACTGTTGCCGCACAACTCTACCACGAGCACTGGCTCTCCGACCAGCCCTTCATGGCGGCCATCATCGGCGCTGTGTTCTGCGGTTCTGGCGTGGGACTTGTACTGGCCAACAACGGCTCGACGGGTGGCACGGATATCATTGCGGCCATTGTCAACAAATATCGCGACATATCTCTGGGACGCGTCATCATGATCTGCGACGTGTTTATCATTTCCAGCAGTTATCTGGTGCTGCGCGACTTCGAACGTGTGCTCTACGGCTATGTGGTGCTCTACGTCACGGCCTTCTGCATCGACTGGGTGATCAATTCGATGCGCTCCTCGGTGCAGTTCTTCATCATCAGTGATAAATATGAGGAAATAGGCGAGCGCATCAACCACGAACCTCATCGCGGCTGCACCGTGATCGATGCCCACGGCTTCTACTCCGGCAAAGAGGTCAAGATGCTTTTCGTGCTGGCCAACAAGCGGCAAAGCGACATGATCTTCCGCCTGATTAATGAAGTGGATCCCCATGCGTTTGTCTCGCAGAGTGCCGTCATCGGTGTCTATGGCGAGGGCTTCAATCGGTTTAAGGTGAGGCGTAAGAGTCCGAAATCACCAACTGCCGCCGCCTCCGCCGCCTCCGCCGCCTCCTGAGAAGCCGCCTCCGCCGCTACCGCCACTGCCGTGAGAACTGCTGTCGTGGCTGATGGTCTTGATGGAGTCGTTGACTGATGAGTAGAGGCTATGCGTCAGGTGGTTGGTCAGGGCATAGCCCGTCAACGGTGTGGCTGCGTCATACCAGTCGGGCTTCTCCACATTGATGTCCTTGAACAGTTTCGCCCACTTGTCGCTCAGGCCGAAGACCATCGCATAGGGCAGGATGGTGTAGTAGTAGTTAGGATCGTCATGCTGCAGGTGCTCCAGGCGCGACTTCTCTGCCGTTTCGATGAATTCCTTGAAGCCCAGCAGGCGGCCCATCATCTCGATGCGATAGGGCGTGTTTACGTTGAAGCGACCAGCCAGTTCACCCAGCACGAAACTGACGACGAACAGAAGGACTATGGAGACGGGGCCCATCGGTGCGCCATAGTCTACTGAGAAAATGGCGTAGGGCACACAGATGACAATCATACAGAGGGCCTTGCCGATGGTGACCAGCAGGCGCACCCACGTCTTGCTGATCAGGTCGCGGTAACTCATGGCAATACGGCTGATGAATCCGGCCGTAAAAGTGGCACCATAGGCGAGGAAGGCCAGTACGAGGGGGGCGCCGTCGAATGTCTTCTCAACAGAGTTGGTACCCAGCGTGAGCGAGCCGAAGACAGCGAGCAGGAAGTAGAGACAGACAGGGAGAACTTTTACGTTTGTCAGTTTGCGCTCACCCTTGAAGCAATTCTGCAACGACTTGCTGATGTCCATGATGGCCTGCGGCTGTTCGCCGATGTCGCTCATCCTCACCTCGTCGTCTTTCCTGAACAGCATATTCATCATCTTCTTCTGATAGCCGGGTGCCGACTTGGGCATGTTTTTCCGCTTGGTCAGCACAAGTTCGGTCTTGCCGGTCAGTTTGCTGAACAGACCGCTTTTCTTCTCTTCCCTAATAGTGAGATAGCCCTCTCCGGCCAGCCAGGGGATGAGCGATGACAGGTCTACCAGGTCGGCAGAATCGTCGATGATGGTGCCCACCTCGGCACTGCTGATGCCTTCGGGGGGATAGAACTCGATGCTCTTGGTGATGTGGCCACGTCTGACCACGAAATGGCAGACGATGATGCCTAATATGAGCAGGATGGTGATGGCGAGGAAGAGGTAATGCCACAGGTAGTTGACGGTCAGCACGTCTTCGTAGTAGCCCTCGGGCAGTAGAGCATAGAGGGTGATGCCGTGGTTGGGTGCCACCTGTGTGGCCCAACCGCTGATCTTGGTGGGGGTGGTGTTGACTTTGAGGTTCTCGATGACGTTTGTCTCATTGCCGAAGTTGCCGCTGTAGATCTTCAGACGGCTGGCAATGTCGTCGGGTAGGGGCTTCTCGAAGTTGATGTCGAACGTGAAGTTGTCTATCTGCTCGTTGAAATCGGTGCCCAGGATGGTGTGGAACAGATAGTCGTAGGCCGACACACGATCGTCGCGATAGGTGTAAGTGTAGTGAATCACATACGTCTTGTCGCCCACCACCTCATGGTTGGCATCACCCATGCGGATGACCAGGTTGCCGTTGTCTTTTTCTGTCTCATAGGCAGCCCCCTCGACGCGCAGGTCGGTGATGCGACTCTGATAATCGAAACGCTTCAGCCTCGACGGGCCGCCTTCTATGTCGGCCATGTCGTGGTTCAGCCAGAACGACTGGGGGATATAGCGATAAATGCCGTGACGCGGCTCATCGAATACGACATCGAGCCGTTCGGTCACATGCCACTCATTGTTCTTGGTCACATTGGCCTCCACACTGATATTGCGATAGTGGAAACCACCCCTGTCTGCCCATGCTGTCAAGCCAGCCACCAGCAGCACCATCAATAATCCTAACCTCTTCATCATTCCCTCAATTTTCAATCTTTAATTCTCAAATCCTCACCTCCTGTACCCTTCGCTCCTCATCGTTCGACACGGCAAACATCGGCATCTCCCGGAAGCCGAACAGCGAGGCAATGAGGTTGAGCGGGAACAGTTGGCACTGGTTGTTGTATTCGCGTACACTGCCATTGTAGTAGCGGCGCGAGCGGGCAATCTCGTCCTCTATGTGTGCCAGTTGCTCCTGCAGGTTCAGGAAGTTGGTGTTCGCTTTCAGGTCGGGATAACTCTCGGCTACCACCAGCAGCGAGTGTAGGGCATCACTGATCTTCACCTCGCCGTCAATCTGGCTGCGCAGGTCGCCGCCAGCAGCCCGGCCACGCATTCTGGTCACCTCCTGCAGCACCCCCGACTCATGGCTGGCATAGGCTTTGACAACCTCCACCAGGTTAGGAATCAGGTCGTATCGTTTCTTCAGGCAGACGTCCATCGTCGAGAAGGCCTCCTGCACCTTGTTGCGAAGCATCACCAGGCGGTTGTAAACTAAAAGAACACTCACCAGCAGCACCACCGTCAGTAGTGCCAGCACACCTATTATAATATATAATGTTGTCATCATCTGTTTACGGTTTAGTTTTCAAGGGCTATTCAAAGTAGAGGGTGAAGAGGAACATACTGGCATGAGCCTTGTCGATGCTGTTGGAGAAGACACGCATATTGACGTCGGTCAGTTCGTCCACATGGCCCTTGTTCAGGCTGTTGGTCAGTCCGTAGCAGAACTTGATTTCAGGAATCAGTTTGAAGAACGGCAGATAGAAGTCGCAGCCCATGCCCACCTCCACCATTGAATCGAAGCGGTTCAGTTGCACAAACTCCTGATCCTTGCCCGTCAGGTTGATCATCGGCGAGATGCCACCGATGAGGTAGGGGCGATAGTTGTTGAAGCGCTCAGCAGAGAACTTCAGGTCGATGGGTACGGCCAGGTAGGTATTCTTCATGTCTTGTGTCGACTCGCGGGGATGTCCGCCGTCGTTCAGGTCATCGAAGTCGCGAAACACCAGATGCTTCGAACCGAAGTGCATCTGCGGCGTGAAGCGAAGCGCAAAGTGCTGACTCAGTCGCAGGTCGGCCAGTACGCCGACGCTGAATCCCGGATTCCACGTGTCATCATCGCACACGATGGTACGCAGCGTACCGTCCTCCATCAGTTGCGGCCCCACGTTCTGCAGGGTCACGTCCTGCAGGTTCAGGCCGATGCTGATGCCGAAGTGCAGTGGGCGCAAGTCGATGTAGGGCTTGTTCTGCACCTTGCGTGTCTGCCCCATAGCCATCAAGGCCATGAGCAGCATCATGAGCAGTATCGTCGTTCGTCGTGTCATCACTAATAATAACGTGTTTTTTGCCTTCTTATTATATCGGAATTTATTTCGACATCGTATAAATTGACCTTTCTGGATAAAAAAACGTACCAAATTCTTGGTATTGTTCAGGAAAAGTTCGTATCTTTGCATCACAATTATTGAGTATTTACAAACTAATTAAATTTTAAAACGACTATGGCATATGTAATTGGTGATGACTGTATCTCTTGCGGTACATGTCAGGGTGAGTGCCCCGTTGAGGCAATCTCTGAGGGTGCAGATAAGTACGTGATTGACGCTGATGCTTGCACTGAGTGCGGAACCTGCGCTAGTGTTTGCCCGTCAGAGGCTATCAGCCTTGGCTAATCTTCAAATTAGCTTCATAAACCAAATCTGGGGAGATTCTGCAAGGAGTCTCCTTTTTTTGTTTTGATGGTTTGTGCTCCTGTTTTATTTACTTCCGTGATTGTCTGATTACCTAATAGGGTTCAAGAAGGATACAAAATGGCAATTCTTCGTGTAGAGGAACCGTTACGGTTTGGACAAACAAAAACATTTATCCCTCTACCCTGTTAATTTCTATACAATTAGAGTTAATTATTATTTATTTTACATATAATATTTATCGTTATTCGATAAATATCACTATATTTGTGGCGTTAATTAATAGACTTGTTTTTTATGAATGAACAACTGACAAAAGCATTAAAATGGCTTAGTTATGTCGCACTATTCTTTTGTGCCGCATGGTTTGTGTATCTATGTCATCAAAGTTACCATCAAATTTTCGATACAACTGGAAGCCATATCCACTGGGAAGCAAAGCAGAACCAAGTTCTGTTTGTAACTACCGTATTCTTCTTATATGTATTATTGACTTTGTCTGTCATAGGCGTATGTGTGGCATTCTTCGTTAATATCATCAAAGGAATCCGTCAAGAGGAGTTATTCCCTAGAAAAAACATCAAACTCATTTTTATTGCAGTTCTTTTAATATTCTTGCAAACCACTGCATCCGACAATCTTAGTCAGGCGTTTATTGTTCAAGGCCCTGCTGTTATCGGGCTTTCATCCAACCCTTTCGTACAATCTCTCATCCTCCTCGTATTTGGTATTCTATACAAGATGGGCTATCAAGTAGCAGCAGAACACGACCTAACAGTATAAGGTATGATAGTAGTAAACTTAGATGTGATGATGGCCAAACGGAAAATTTCGCTTAACGAACTGTCAGAGCGTGTGGGTATCACCATCACCAATTTATCAAAACTAAAGACTGGAAAGGCCAAAGCCATACGTGTCACAACCCTTGATGCTATTTGCAAGGCATTGGATTGTACACCTGCAGACATATTGGACTATAGTAATGAGAAATAAAATGAAATGGAATCCCTTCATGGCAATTCTGTTTGCTATCCTAACAGGAATATCGCCAGTAAAGGCACAAACAACCGTCAAAGGGCACGTTGTCAATGAGCGGGGCGACGGCGTGGAGTACGTCAGCATCGGGATTGAGGAAGACGACGGTGAGAACCGGTCGTCCGACGGTGAGGACCAGTCGGCCAGCGTTGGTGTTATCTCCGATGCACAAGGACACTTCACGCTGACTATTCCAGCAGGACGCAAGGAAGAACTGACCTTCACGCACGTTTCCTATCAGACGGCGACAATCCCCTACACGACTTACGCCGACGGGCACGAACTGACCGTGACACTGAAAGACAAGGTCATCGAACTGGCCGAGGTCGTGGTCAGCAAGAAGAACAAGCCGCACACGCTGTCGGGCAAGTCGTGGATAAGGACGAGTACGGCAGGCTTCGAGGGCGACTGCAAAGGAGAAATAGAATGGGGGCCTATCTTCAAGAACCGGAAAGACTATCTACTGACCGATATCGTGGTCGCCATTGACAAGTGCGAGTACGAGGAATGCCTGTTGAGTTTCAACTGCTACGAGATTCGGGACAAGAAGTTTGTCAATGTACTGAACAAGCCCATATACCAGCGAGTCACGCCAGCCGACAATGGCAAACAACTCAGCGTCAGTCCTGCGGAGTCTGTCGTGCTGAAATGCAAGAAGAAATACTGTGTCACTATCAGCGTCGTTGACATCAAGGGCAAAGGCAGGCTGTCTTTTCCCGCCAACTTCAAGAGCAGTTATGCCCGTCACAAAGTGAAAGGCAAGATGCGGAAGATTCCAGGTTGCCCGATGATTATCGTGAAAGGATATGAGGTTGAATAGAAGTGAGGCAGTCGATGACGGTTGAAACTGGCTCGTTTTGCGTATGACATCGCTTTATCTCATTCTCCCGCCGGTAGGTTAAAAATCGTGATTCAGAAAACAAACTAGGCTATTTGAGGCCATAAGACACCAGCGAGACAAACAAATTCCTTTTGCTTATCTCGCTGGTGTTTAGTTGATTAGACGGATTTCTACCCTTTAATACTCGTCCTCGTTGAAAACTTGGTTTCCGACGATTCTATACTGATTTTCAATTACTTGCATCATCCTTAACTATTTTTAGCCAAATAAACCGCACGGTCTGAGGCGGTCAGAGGCGATTCATTGGCAGGTTGGACAAACATATTGC
>JAFUST010000024.1 GCA_017467535.1 Prevotella sp.
TCACTTATCACTCATCACTTATCACTCATCACTTCTCACTCATCACTTCTCACGGAGTTGGCCGCCCAATGCCCGGCAGACTGCTGAGCGTCAGGTGGTAGGCATTATTCCGCACGACACCGTAGGCGTGGGTCTCGTCGTGCTTGATCTTATAGGTATAGTACATCCTGCCTTCACGGAAGCCCTTGGTGTAGCCGCTCAGTTCGGCGGCCAGGGCGTTGAGGGCAGTGGTCTCCTCGGCACTGAAGGAGGCATTGGTCAGCGTGACCGTCACCGACCCGTCGGCGTTGAGTGCAATCGTCGGATGCTTGTAGACCTCATCCGCCGTCCGGTCTTTGATGGCAGCATACTCAGTTCGTCCTCTGTGTGTGGCCCAGCCAGCCTTGTAGTAGGCAATGAGTTGCTCGGCACTGGTGTAGAGCGTGTTGCCGTCATTGAAGTTGAAGCACTCGCGCATCAGCATGCTGGAGGCATCCTTCAGTTGCACCTCCACGATCACCTCCGTCTGCTCACCTTCGCCCTCGGAGGTGTTCTCAGCCACGTAGACGGCATCACCAGCCTCGCGGGCTTGCTGCTGATAGACATCGAAGACGTTGGGGGCCGTCCTGTCGAAACCGATGGGCATGCCACTGCCTGTCAAGGATGTGGCCCATTTCTCAGAGGTCTTGTAACCCGTGCGGATGGCGTAGCACTGGGTGTTATAGTTGTTCAGGGCCCATGCCATGTGGTGGAACCTGGCCTTGGCCGACGTGCCGTTCAGCGTGATGCCCGTCACGTCGTCGCCCGAAGCCAGGTTGCTGGCTACGCTCACCTTGGCGGCAGCACGCTCCACGTCGACGTTCAGGTATTGAGCACCCGCGGCCCTTGCCTCCTCCTCCGTGTCGTAGAGGTACGACTGCTTCGTGGCGTCGTTGGGGTAGACCACGCGCAGCACCGTGCCGTCATCCTTGTAGGTGCAGGTCATGTAGAGCCCCACGTGCTCTTCGGTACTGCCCACGCCGTTGATGACCATGTCCTGTATCTCCGCCCGCTTCTTGCCCTGCAGCGATGAGCCGTTCAGGTAGAGCATATCGTCCCTGACGCTGAATCCCGTTGCGGTGGTGTTCAGCAGTGCCAGCACGTAGAGTTTATGATCATCGTAGTTGTGGGTGCCCGTCACCCGCTGGGTGATATTGATGGAAGTGCTGTTGCCTGGGTTGTTCACCAGTTGGTCTATCACCACGGCACTCTTCAGCGTGGCATTTCCCTCCGCCGTCCCTTCGAAGATGGCCAGGATGCCGTCGTAGATGGCGTTCTCCTCTTGTTCAGAGGCTCTGGTCGTGGCCTGTTGGCGGTCGGTGATGTGCAGGTTGAGATAAGCCGCTGTACGGGTGGATGCCTGATAAGGGGGCTGCTGCTCTTCCGGCATCTCGTCGACGCTGCAAGAGGCAAGTAGCAAGAGGCAAGAAGCCAGAAGCCAGGTGGTCCATATGTACAGTCTATCTCTCTTCACTTTTATCTATTCTTCATTATTGTTACATGTCTTGGTTGTGGTTTGTCCAACTCTTGATGGTCAGTGTGGCGTTGAGCAGTTGCTCCACCTGATCGTCGGCATTCTGGGTCAATGCTGGGATGACGGGCGAGCCCACGTGTGTCACCCTGCGGATGCTGATGGTGTACCAGTTGTTGCGCACCACGCCATAGCGGCCCAGGTAGTTCGCTTCATCGCCGGCATAGGCGGCAGCAGGCGTGGTGCCGGTCATGGCGGGTGCCGAGGCCCAGGGCGTCAGTTCATCGCCGAAGTGCTTGATGGGCACTCGGTAGTAGCAATAGCCCTGATGGTAGTAGTTCACCACGATGTTGTTGGCCAGATAAGTGTCCAATGCCAGTGCCTCGAAGGCCGTGACGCCTGCTCCGCTCGTTTGGGCCGTCTGCGTGACGCTGACGGTGGCCAGTCCCGTTGTGGAATTGCCGAGGACGGCAATCTTTATGTGCTTTGTTTCTCCTGCGGCGTATGTTCTCACCCAATTGCGCAGGTCGCTGTTGGTCTGCCAGAGCCACTCGCGCAGATATTCGTCGATGGGCTTGGCTGTGCTTACCTCGCTTGAGCGGCGACGGGCAAACGACTGGTTGGCACTGGTGCCCTCTTCGCTGATGGTGGTGGCAGGCTCCTGATAGATGACGTCGCTGCCCGTGACGTTGGTGGTATAGAAGTTGTTGCCTCCATTCAGTTGCAGGCGCACCAGCACGGAGGTCGTGCAGTCATCCTGCATGTGGCTGACGGCGAAGGTGTTCTCGGCACAATAGTCGCTGGCCCCCATTGCCTGCCACTGTTTGAAGAGGGCATCGGGCGTGCTGCTATTGTCGTAGTTGGCATCCGTGGCCCAGTAGGTACGATATTTGCCGGTGGACAGGGCGACAGTCTCTGCAAAGCGGTAGCCTGTAGACGAGGCATTATAGGGCAGCCAACTGTCGTCGAAGTGGCGCACCAGATAGTAGTCGGTGTTATAGTTGTAGAGCGAGTACTGCATATCTGCTCTCGTAAAGTCAATGTTGGTGTTGCCTGCGACGCGTAGGTCGAGGCTGGCATGCGTGTCTACCGTCACCTTGACGGCAGCACGTTCCAGATAGATTTGTCCAGCGGGATTACTTTCTGCCTGTGATTCCGAGGCATACAGGCTGGCACTGCTGATAGGCATAAGGGTGATGACGGTGCCTGTTCCGTCGTTATTCGTTGCCAGGGGACTGTTGCTCATGATGAAATAGTCAGTCCCGCTGATGTTGTTAGTGATAGAAGAAAGCGTTACGCTTTTCACCTCTGCAAAGGTTTGGCCGGCAGTGATGGCTGGCGACACATTGGCGATAGCCAAAATGGCCAGATTGTCACCGCTATTCAGGTTGTCGGCGCTCAACTGGATGGTGCGCCGGGAGTGGCTGGTCACTTGCACGTGGCCATCGGCTTCAGCCTCGTAGCCCACATTATAGGTACTGGCCACCTGCATGGCGTCTTCCGTGCCTGTTCCGTGGAAGAGCACAAGGGTCAGCGATTTGACTGCCTGTTCGCCGGCTGTTCCGTCATCGAAGGTGACGGCGCGCGTCTGATGCTGGTCAGAGAGATTGATATCCAAGGTCAGCCACGCCTTGCCGTCAGCACTGAAGCATGACAGGATGTCCTGCGGCTGCTCGTTCGGGCAGTCGTAGTCCTCATCATGGGAACTGCACCCTGCCAGCAACAATGATGTTGCCAGCAAGGCGAGGCTGAGTGTCCTTAGATATGGGTTATACATCTATTATAGATAATAGTGGTTTAGTAGAGTTCTACATCCTGTGTGCGCTGTGCCCACTTGTTCACATAGATCTCCGTTGTGATGTACTGGCTATTGTCATCATCGGGTGTCCAGTCGGGTGTAGGAATGGTAGCCGATCCAATCTGCTTGACTGCTGTCACATTGATGATATACCAGTTGTTGCGAACCACAGCATAGCGGCCCAGGAAGTTCTTGGCTACCGTTGCAGCATTGGTGCCAGGATCGCCATAAAGTGATACATAGTCACTTCCGTTAGGGGTGCCAAGCGGTGTCTGAGAATCGCCAAAATGCTTGATGCGCACCTGATAGTAGCATTTGCCACCCTTGTAGCATGTCGGATGAAGACTAGTGTAGATGTTTCCGCAGGCTGTAGTGAGACCTTCATTTGTGCTTCCGCTTACCTTAACGGTGATTCCGTTTAACATAGCACCTGCAGAACTTGGAGTTTCTACTTCGACTGAAACATCCGAGACTGTCTTAGAGTTGTTAGTCAACCATGTCTTCACAGTAGACAAGTTGGTTACATATTCTAAAACCTTATCTGCAAGTGAACCCGTGACACCACTATTACCAGTTTTGTAGATTCCGTCAACGCCATCAATCGTAAAGAAATCGTTACCATCATTGAATGTGATAGACAAAAGTACACGAGTGGTGCTGTTCTTAGTCATACCATATTCATTGAAAGTGTTCTCTGTGATGTAGTCATATTCTGAGGTACCTGCGGTTTTAGTAATCATATCATCTGTTGCTTGACTGCCCACAAGACCGTCTCCATCGCCGCTTTTCGCTATTTTAGTATAGTAATAGTGCGGGTCAATAGCCCAATAGGTGCGGTAGGTATTGGGGGTCCTTGAAGATTCCTCTAGTGCAGAAAAGAAACGGTAGGTATAGTTGCCTGACCCCAGTTTGTCACTCGTATAGGTGCGATAGTTGTCTGCTGTAGAATTGTCGGTTCCTTCTGCTACGCGAACGGTATAGAATGTAGCCTCCTTGTTATCGGTAATCCACATGATATTTGTAGAATTGAATGCGGGTCCGGAGGTTCCAACCTTGTTCACACCCTCCTTCAGTTTGACCTGAACCTTTGCAGCAGCGCGTTCTATGAAGACGCGGACGGGATTGGCAGAGGCTGTGCTCTCTGTCGTGGCTATATTCTCGCCAGTTACCTCTACCAGTGTCTTGATGGCTGAATAAGTAGGAACAGTGGCAGACTTTGTATTGTACATAGCACTCTGTGGAGCGTTGCTCATGAGCATACCTGTTGCTTGACTGCCTAATTTGGCTGCGCTCAATTCCGTCATCTGGAAATCAGCGAACGTCGTACTGGAATTGAGAGCATTATCATTCAATTTCCATGTCCCGCCATCTTCTACAAGAACATTATTTGTCGTAGAGCCGGCATTGGCAATTACAAGGGCATATATTGTATTTTGAGACGATATGCCCTTGTTACTAATAGTTGCAGTATAGAGGTCTGATACGTCGGCTTCATTAATACCTAATTTGGTGGCTGTCAGTGAGTAGGCTCCTAAAAAGGTTGCCGTACTTTCAGCAGTTCCCTGGAAGAGCACCAGCGTAGCATCCTTGACAGTATACTCGGCGGCATCACCTTCTACATAGTTGTCATTTTCAGAATTCTCTCCAGCACGGGTGAAGTTGAAGGCAGGGGCACCTGCGTTGGGGGTGGCAGTTGCGGTCTTGATGACGAAACTGACCTTGGCTTCTCCTTTGGCATCAAACTTGTCGAGGATGCTCGTGGGCTGTTCCTCGACGTTGTCGTTGTCACTTGAGCATGCAGTGAAACTAAGTCCTACTGCGAAGAGTGCTCCAAATAAAAACAGTTTTTTCATAAACTTAATGTTTTAGGAAGTTATTAATTAATTGATTGATTTGAAATGCTATTGAGATAGAGCGTCAGTTCGCTCAGGTTGTGGCGCGCAGTGTCGTTGTCCACTTGACTGAAGAAGTGCTTGGCGGCAGCATAGTCGCCACGGCGGGCGGCCAGCACGCCACGGGCTATGATGGCCGTCTCGCTTTGGCCGGACTTCTTCAGATAGCGCTCGGCAGCGGCCTGGTCGTTCTTGTTCAGTGCCGTGATGGCTGCGTTCAGGTTGGCCGTCTCATTCTCTGGATACATGCGGACGGCAATATCGAACACTTCATTATACTCCTGCGAGCCCGGCGTATAGGTGTTGGCCACGAGGAACATCTCGTTCAGGCTGAGTTGCTGGGGTTTGGTTCTTATCAGTTCGCGTGCCTCTTCTACCGAGAATGGGCGGATGGTGTAACTGACGCGGTAGTCGCTGTGGCGCAGTGCTGGGAAAACATCAGCCAGCAGTTGCTGCCATGCAGCGGGATAGCGGCGCTTCAGCAGTTGCTCTTTCTGGTCTGCCTCCATGGCCGAGGTGGCTATATCCCTAATGGCCTGGCGGTCGGGCAGTGACTGACCGCTCTCGTCCAGCCACTTGACGAGGCCTTGCCAGTCCTCTGGCGTCGATGCCACGCTGAAAACGGAGGCAGGCAGCGAGATGAAGGCCTGTATATAGTCCCGGAATGCCTGGGCACGCCCCTCAGCCAGCCGGACATTGTTCTGGAAACTGCCTTCGGGCGATGCATAGCCGTGGATGCTGATGTGGCGGATGCTGACGTTGGGGTCGAGCCGCACCTCGTCGATGGTGCGGTCTACCTTGGCCAACTCTGTGGCGTTGCCTCGGTAGTCGCGACGGATGTCTGTCTTGTTGACCACAAAGTCGAGGAAGGCCTGACCGCTCAGTTCGCGCTGCTTCTCCTGCTCAGCCCAGGGGCGCTCGTAGTTCACCACGAAGTCGGGCTGATGGACGGGCACGATGACCGGTTCTGGCTGCGGTTCCGGCTCTGGCGCTTGCTTCTTCGCCTTGCTGAAGACGTAGGCAATGTTGAGGGCAAGTTTCGTGGGGCCCACATAGTTGTGGCGCCCCCGCTCCAGCAGGTCGCCGCATTCTTCATTCTCGTAGCGGGAGAAGCGGGTGTGAACATAGCCCAGGCCAAGGGCTGCCTCCAGATTCCAATGCTCACTGAGCCTCCAGGCATGGCCGATGGTGAGACCGCCGCCGGCATACCACCCTTCATAGTGGTTGTGGCGCAGTGGCTCGAAGAGTCCGAAGGGCAGTTTCACGCCAGCCGCATTGTACTCTCCGCCCACGGCATGCAGACCTGTGAACCAGCCACTGAGCGGGCGGTCCGACAGCCAGTAGCGGTACTCTGGCATGAGCGACCAGTGCTGCAGCCGTTTCAACCCGTGATAGCCGTGCCAAGGGTTGAGACCATAGAACAACTGGAGTGACGAGTGCTGACCCGTGGCAGCCTCGATGCCAAGGTTGGGCGTGAGGGTAGCATCATACAGCAGATTGTTTTTTACGCTGAATGTGCGTTGGGCGGCCACATTCAGACATGTCAAAATAGAAAAGACGAGCGCGATCAACGCTCCTTTTCCCGTTAGGTTAGTATGCATCTTTTTGATAAGGCTTTCAGAGGTTTGTTGTTTTAGTCTTGCAAAGATAGGGATTTTTCTTGAGATAACAAATATTTTGTGTTATAATTTTCACATTGAGGCCGTCCGCTGCCCCCGAATGTCATAAGAGAGGGCTAACCTCACGGCCAGCCCCCTTATACTAAACTAAACAAATACTTTATGAATTTTCTCCTTTGATGGCTAAATGGTTCTATGCGTTTATCCGTTGGCAAAGGTACGACGTTTTCGCCATTCCCACAATACCCAAATCTGAGGTTTTTGTTTCGGGTTGCCTTAGGAGAAGTACTTAAACATCATGACGAAACTTATTAATCGTCTATTTCCACCAGCGTGTACTGGCGGTTGCCCAGTCCTATCCGGGCGGCATGCTCAATGGTGTGAACGCCGTGCTGACGGTCAATGCGGCTGAGCAGGTCGGTGGGGTCGTTGGTAGCCGTCACCTTCTGCTGGTTGATGATGTCGATGCAGGCCTGGTCGAGGGCCACGGGGTCGGTGGAGGCCAGGATACCATAGTCCTCCAGTTTCACGGGCTCGGGATGATCCACGCAGTCGCAGTCAATCGACATATTGTTCATCACCGAGATGTAGATGATGCCGTTCTTCTGCTGGAAATAGTCGACCACGGCCTGTGCGGCGGCTGCCATCGACTCGAGGAAGCCGTCTTGGTCGCCAATGTATTCAGGCGTCCAGAGTTTGCCGATGTCGAGCACCTCCATCTTGCCGGCCGAGTGGATGTAGGCCTTGCCGTTCTGACTGGCGCAGCCGATGGAGAGGTTCTTCAGCGCACCGCCGTAGCCACCCATGGGGTGACCCTTGAAGTGGTTGAGTGCAATCATGAAGTCGTAGTTGGCCATGTGGGAGCCCACGATGTCGTACTTGATGTGGGTGGTGTCCTGCACGGGAATCTTCATCTCGCCCTCCTCGTCCATGATGTCTACACGGAACCTCGGCGTGAAGCCGTGACGCTCGATGACCCGCCAGTGGTTCTCCGACGTGGTGCGCTCGTCCTGCCGGTCCTGGGGCGCATTGCCGTAGGCGGTGTTACACTCCACGATGGTGCCGTCCACCTCGGCTATCAGGCCTTCGATGAGGTCGGGCTTCAGGTAGTTGGGGTTTGAGCCTTCGCCGGTGGACATCTTCACGGCCACGCGGCCCTGGGCTTCCACGCCCAGCACGTTGTAGATGGTGACCAGGGCTTGCGGCGAGATCTCGCGCGTCAGGAACACCGTCGAGATGGTGTCTTTGTCCTCCACTTCGCCCGTCTGTTGGCCGTTCTTGTTTTGTGTGCAGCCCGTCAGCATCATTGCTGCGGCTGCCGTGAGAAGCATTAGTTTGTGCATAGTCTTATGGTTGTTTACTTATTCTCGTTGTTTGGCAATAGTCTCCCGAGCGTCTCGATGTCGGCCTGGGTGGTGGCCCAACTGGTGACGAAGCGACAGATGAAGTGGTCGGCGTCGTAGGGGCCCCAGTGGGTGAACTGCACGTGCTGCTCCAACTGGTGCATCTGCTCGTTGGGCAGGATGACGAACTGCTGGTTGGTGGGCGAGTCGATGTAGAGGCGCAGGCCTTTCTCGCGGAAGAGGGCCACGAGGCGATGGGCCATGAGGATGGCATGCTGCGAGATGCGCAGATAGAGGTCGTCGGTGAACAGGGCATCGAACTGCACGCCGCAGAGGCGGCCCTTGGCGAAGAGGGCTCCGTGCTGCTTGACGATGGAGAAGAAGCCACGGGGGGCATTGCCACGGGGGAAGACCACGGCCTCGCCGCAGAGGGCACCCACCTTGGTGCCGCCGATGTAGAAGGCATCGCAGTGACGGGCCAGGAAGGGCAGGGTGATGTCGCCCCGGGAGGCGGCTATGCCATAGCCCAGACGGGCTCCGTCGATGTAGAACAGCAGGCCGTGGCGGGTGCACACGTCGTGGATGGCCACAATCTCCTCGGAGCGATAGAGCGTGCCCAGTTCGGTGGGCAGCGAGATGTAGACCATGCCGGGCTGAGCCACGTGTTCGCGGCTCTCGTCGGCCTCGTAGACCTGCATCCACTCGTCCAGTTCGCTGGCCAGCAGTTTGCCGTCGTGGGAGGGCAGGGTGATCACCTTGTGGCCGGTGTGCTCGATGGCGCCGGCCTCGTGGACGGCAATGTGGCCCGTCTCGATGGTGATGACGGCCTCATAGGAGCGCAACAGGCCGTCGATGACGGTGTCGTTGGTCTGCGTGCCGCCGCCGAGGAAGTAGATGGCGGCCTCCGGGGCCTGGCAGGCCTGACGGATCTTGTCTTTGGCCGACTGTGTGAAGCGGTCGAAGCCGTAGGTGTCGGTCATCTCGTTGTTAGTCTCCATCAGGTGGCGTAGCACGTCGGGATGCGCACCGTTGTTGTAGTCACATTCAAAGGAAATCATAGTGGTAATCGGGGGTTAGGAATGTTAGGGAATTTATGAGAGGGCTTCGAGCATACGCTTGATGACCACGGAACAGGAGATCTCGCGGTTGGCAGCCTCGGGGATGACGATGGAGTCGGGGCTCTCGATGACGTCGTCGGTGACGATGAGGTTGCGGCGCACGGGCAGGCAGTGCATGAACTTGGCGTGGTTGGTCCAACTCATGTGCTCGGTGTCTACCGTCCACGAGCGGTCCTCGCAGGTAATCTTGCCGTAGTCGGCGGGACAGGTGACGCCGGGGTTCGACCAGTTCTTGGCGTAGATGAAGTCGGCTCCCTCGAAAGCCTTGCGCTGGTCGTACTCCACACGGGCATCGCCCACGAAGCGGGGATCGAGTTCGTAGCCCCGGGGGTGTGTGACCACGAAGTCAACGTCAGCGGCGCGCATCCACTGGGCGAAGGAGTTGGGCACGGCCTGCGGCAGGGCGCGGCAGTGGGGGGCCCAGGTGAGGACGACCTTGGGGCGTTCACTCCCCATCCACGACTCCTCAATGGTGATGAGGTCAGCAAAGGCCTGCAGGGGGTGGACGGTGGCAGTCTCCATGGCGAAGACGGGGCGGCCGCTGTACTTGATGAACTGCTGGAGCACGGTCTCGGCGTAGTCGTAGTCGCGGTCGGAGAGACCGGCAAAGGAGCGCACGCCGATGAGGTCGCAGTAGCAGCCCATGACGGGGATGGCCTCCAGCAGGTGTTCGCTCTTGTCGCCGTCCATGATGACGCCGCGCTCGGTCTCCAGTTTCCAGGCACCGGCGTTGACATCGAGCACAATGACGTTCATGCCCAGGTTCATGGCTGCCTTCTGGGTGGAGAGGCGGGTGCGCAGTGAGTTGTTGAAGAAGATCATCATGAGCGTCTTGTTGTGGCCCAGATGCTGGTACTTGAAGCGGTCGTTCTTGATCTCTTGTGCCTCGGCGAGTGCTTGACGGAGGTCGCCGATGTCCTCCACGTTGATGAATTTCCTCATTGAGAGTTTGTATTTAATAGTTACGAGTTCAGAAAATTAGTTGAGCCGGAGGCACATCATGGTCAGGTCGTCGTTGGGTTCGGCGCCCTGGCGGTGACGCTCCACCTCGGCATGGATGTGCTCGATGGTCTGTCGGGCGTTGTGGAAGCGCACGTGGCGCACGATGGCCAGCAGGCGTTCGTCGCCCAGTTGCTCCTGTTGCGGGTTCTCGGCCTCGTTGAGTCCGTCGGTGTAGATGAAGAGCGGCCGGCCCTTGATGTTGTCTATCTCCTCGCCCACAAACTCCATCTCCGGCCAGAGGCCGATGGGGGCGTTGGACTCTACGGGAATGAACGTGCCTCCCTGGTCGGAGCCGCCGATGACGGGCGGATTGTGGCCGGCATTGCAGAAGGAGAAGTGGCCGGTCTGCAGGTCGGCACAGCCGATGAACATGGTGACGAACATACCGTTGTCGTTGTTCTCGGAGAGGTCGATGTTCAGCCGGTTGGCAATCTCGCTGGGCGAGAGTTGCTGCAGCACGAGGGCGTGGAAGAGGCGCACGGTCTGCGCCATGAAGAGCGAGGCGGGCACGCCCTTGCCGGCGACATCGCCCACGCAGAGGTAGAGCAGGTCGCCGTGGAGGATGAAGTCGTAGAGGTCGCCGCCCACCTCCTTGGCCGGCGTCATCTCGGCATAGAGGTCGAGACCGGGGCGGTCGGGGAAGGTGTGGGGCACCATCGACATCTGTATGTCGCGGGCCACGAGCAGTTCGCCCTCAATGCGCTCCTTGGCCTCGGTGGTCTGCTTGAGTTGCTCGTAGGTGTGCTCCAACTCGCTGTAGGCGGTGGCCAGTTTCTTCATGTGGCGGCTGCGGCGGTAGAGGTAGAAGGCGAGGAAGGCGATGATGAGCAGACCGCCGCCGATGATGGAGCGGAGCATGATGCGCTCTATCTTCTCCTTGCCCTGCTGCACCTCCAGTTGCGACTGGTACTCCCTGAGTTGCAGGTCCTTGTTGTAGCGGTCCAGACTGTCGTTCTCCATCTGTATGGCGGCGCTGTGCAGTTCGGCCTCGCGGTGCTTGAGCATCAGGTTGAGGGCCTCCTCCTCCAGTCGGCGCTGCTCCAGTTCGTCGTGTATGTGGCCCAGCAGGAGCGCCTGGTTAGCCAGGCGCAGGTCCTTGGCCTCGTTCTCGGCATGCAGCCGGCCCAGCAACTCGGCGTTCTCCATCGACTTCTTCACGCTCTCCAGCCGGTAGAGCGAGTCTTGCACGCTCTTCAGGTCCACCATCGTGTAGTAGGCCTGCCGGTAGTCGCTTTTCCTCTGGTATGCCGAGGCCAGGAAACTGAGCCTGGTGGTGACTGAGCGGATGCGGTTGGCCCAGTAGATCATGCTGTCGGGCACGCTGTCCACCTTGGCGTTGTAGAATTCCACAAAGATGTCGGCACTCTTCATGTCGGCATCGGCGGGGGCCACCTTCTTATACTCGGCATAGGCCTCCTTGAACTTCCTGGTGTTCTCCTCGATGCTGATGCCTTTCCTGATCTCGTCGGCATGGGCGATGCAGATGTAGGAGAGGGCTATGCGACGGGCGGAGGGTAGCGTCTTGGGGTCGTTGGCGGCCTTGCTGGCGTAGAGGATGATCTTCTGGTTCTCCTTGCGGTTCTGATAGACCTTGCACAGCCCCAGATAGGCAAAGGCGATCGACTCGTCGGGGTAGTAGCGGTCGTGATAGTCGATGATCTCAAGATAAGCCTTCTCGGCCTGGTCGAGCATGCCGCTGGAGGAGAGGATGTAGGCGTTGGTCTGAGTGGAGGTGTAGATGCCGAACTTGCTGTCGCTCTTCAGGGCGTAGTCTTGCATGGCTTCGAAGATGGCCTGCGCCTCCACGCGGCCATTGTGGGAGTAGGTCTGTGTGACCTGGTTGGCCCATGCCCTGTAGAACAGGTGCTCGTCGCCCACGCTGAGGCAGAGGTCCTTGAGTTGCTCGGTTACCTCCATGAAGCGCGCCGTGCTGTCGGTGCCGTAGAGCCGATACATCTCCTGCGTCAGCCACTCCTTGTCGTTGGTGGCCGGCGTTGTCTGAGCCTGCAGGCCCACGGTGAGGGCGCTGAGCAGGCAGCAGAGCAGCAGGGCTATGGTCTTTGGCTTGTTCAAGATGCGGGCGTTTTATGGGCGTGTCTGGCCGTCGCCCTCGATGAGCCATTTATAGGTGGTGATCTCTTCCAGGGCCATAGGGCCGCGGGGACCGAGTTTCTGAGTGGAGATGCCTATCTCGGCACCGAGGCCGAACTGGGCACCGTCGGTGAACGAGGTGGGGGCGTTCCAGTAGACGCAGGCAGCATCCACATGGGCCTGGAAGAGGCGGGCGGCCTGCTCGTCTTCGGTGACGATGGCCTCGCTGTGGCCGGAGCCGTGGCGGTCTATGTGGGCCAGCGCCTCGTCGAGGGAATTCACGGTGACCACGTTCATCTTGTAGTCCATGAACTCCGTGTCGTAGAGCCGCTCGTCGTTGAAGAAGAACTCCACCTTGCCCTCCATCGGAGCCAGCAGTGCAGGCAGGTCGGCCTCGCGGTCTTTGTGGATGAGCAGGGTGTCGAGGGCGTTGCACACCGACACACGGCGTGTCTTGGCGTTGTTGATGATGGCGCGGCCTTTCTCCAGGTCGCCGTCCTTGTCGAAGTAGACGTGAACCACACCGGCACCAGTCTCTATGACGGGCACGCGGGCCGTGTCGCGGACGAAGTCGATCAGTTTGCGACCGCCGCGGGGGATGCACAGGTCGATGTAGCCCACGGCATTGAGCATCTCGCCCGTGGCCTCGTGGGTGGCAGGCAGGAGGGCGACGGTGTCTTTAAGTGAAGAGTGATGAGTGAAGAATTTTCCAACACTTCGTGAATCACGGCCACGGCTGCCTCGTTTGATGCCTCGGCATCCTTGCCGCCCTTGAGCACACAGGCATTGCCGCTCTTGAAACAGAGGGAGAAGACATCGAAGGTCACGTTGGGACGGGCCTCGTAGATCATGCCGATGACACCGAAAGGCACGCTGACGCGGCAGAGACGCAGACCGTTGGGCAGCGTCTTCTGCTTGGTGACGTGGCCCAGGGGAGAGGGCAGCGAGGCCACGTTGCGCATGTCGGCGGCAATGTCCTCCAGTCGCTTCTCGGTCAGTTGGAGGCGGTCGTAGAGCGGGTTGCTCCGCTCCATCCGGGCCAGGTCGCGGGCGTTGGCCTCCAGTATGAACTCTTTCTTCTGTATGATGGCGTCAGCCACTGCCGTCAGCACCTCGTTGCGCTGGGCATCGGTGAGCAGGGCCAGCGTCTTGCTGGCCTGCTTTACGCGGTGGAATGTCTCTGTCAGTTGCATGGTTGAAATTCGGTATGTGGTGTGTCGTTGGAGTTTCGTATCAAGTCGATCAGTATGTCGTCCCGCTCGCCGTTGGCGATGATGACGCGTATGCCGGCCTGCTGCACCTTCTGTGCCGTGGTGTACTTCGAGTGCATGCCGCCGCGGCCGAAGGCGCTCTTCTCCTCCTTGATATATTGAGAGAGGTCGGTGCCGGGGGCCACGGTGCGGATGATCTCCGACGAGGGATCGTCAGGATGTCCATTGTAGACCCCGTCGATGTTGCTCAGCAGGATGAGCGTGTCGGCCTGCATCATCTGGGCGATAAGGCCGCTCAGTTCGTCGTTGTCGGTAAACATCAATTCGGTGACGCTCACCGTGTCGTTCTCGTTGACGATGGGCAGCACGTCGTTCTCCAGCATCACCTTCATGCAGGCCTGCTGGTTCTGGTACTGCTCGCCCGGCTCGAAGTTCTCCTTCATCGTGAGCACCTGGCCCACGTGGATGCCGAACTCGCGGAACAGGTCGTAGTAGAGCCCCACCAGTTTCACCTGGCCGACGGCGGAGAACAACTGGCGCTGCTCCACGGAGTCGAGCGTGTGGTCTACGGTCAGTTCGCGCCGCCCGCAGGCCACGGCACCGCTCGACACGAGTATCACCTCCATGTCGTGTCGGCGCAGCCACGCCACCTGGTCCACCAGTGCCGACACGCGCGTCACGTCCAGTTTGCCGTCGCTTCGCGTCAGCACGTTAGAGCCTATCTTGATGACTATTCTTCTCTTCATTTTCTAACACTTTTCGCTTCCCAGCGTGCAAATTTACGAAGAATTTTCGTAATTTTGCACGCTGATTCATTAAAATGATATAAAAGGAATACTTTTTCGCCATGTATGCAGTCATGATAACGCTCTTTGCCATCGTAGTAGTGGGCTACGTGGCAGGCAAACTGGGATATATGGGCGGCACGTTCGACAAGCGGCTGTCCAAACTGGTCATCGACATCACTTGTCCGGCCCTGATCCTGTCGTCGGCCATGAGCGGCGAACTGCCCGACCGCGGCTACATCCTGCCCCTGCTGGCCATCAGCGTGCTCACCTACGCGGTGCTTTCGGTACTGGCCTGGGGCCTGTCGCGGCTGCTGGGGCGGCGGCCCGAGGATCGCGGCGTCATCGCCTTTGCCCTCATCTTCGGCAACGTGGGCTTCATGGGCTATCCCGTGGTGGCCAGCATCTTTGGCCATCAGGCCGTGTTCTATGCCGCCGTGCTGAACGTGGTGAACACCTTTGCCGTCTTCACCATCGGCACGATGATGGTGACGGGTGGCGAAGGCAACAGTCGTGAGAAGTTCAACCGCAAGGTGCTCTATGGCACGCCCATGCTGGCTGCCTATGCCGCCATGCTCATCGTGGCCCTGGGCATCGACAACGTGCCTGCCGTCGTCAGCCAGCCGCTCACGATGATAGGCAATATCACCGTGCCTGCCGCCCTGCTCATCATCGGCTCGTCGATGTCCAACCTGCCGCTGAAGGCCCTGCTGGGCAATGCCACGGTCTATGCCACGGCCCTGCTCCGACTGGCAGTCCTGCCCGTCGGTGTCCATTTCCTGTGTCTGCTGTTGGGCTTCTCCCCCTTCGTGGTGGGCATCAACACGGTGGTCATCGCCATGCCTGTGGCCACCTATGGCACCATCCTCTGCCTGAAGTACGGGCGTGACACCACGCTGATGGCCGAGATCACCTTCATCACCACGCTGCTGTCGATGGTGTCCATCCCGCTACTGGTGATGCTGCTGAGGTAATCTAACTGCTTTCTTTTGTTCGGCGCGTATATCTGACGTATATTTATTGATATTGTTATAAAATTGAGCAGTTTACTTCAAAAATAGGACTTTTTGAGGATAAAAATGCAAGATTTTAAAAAGAAAGTGTTATCTTTGCAGCGCAAAAACTTAACTTTTTTGTCATTAACATCTTATGAATAGACGAATTCTCTCTATCCTGACCATGTTATTGCTTGTTTCCAGTTGGGCTATGGCGCAAACGGAAATAAGCGGTGTGGTGGTATCAGAGGAAGACGGAGAGCCCATTATTGGTGCTTCTGTCAAAGTGGGGGGGGTAGGTTCCTCGGGTGCTATTACCGATATTAATGGACGATTCTCCATTATAGTGCCTGCGGGCAAAAAGATCGTGATCAGTTACATTGGCATGGTCACGCAGACCCTTACTCCGCGCAATGGTATGCGCATCATAATGCATACCGATGCAACAACACTCAACGACGTGGTGGTGACGGGCATGCAGAAGATGGACAAGCGCCTCTTCACTGGTGCCACGACCAAGGTCAGTGCTGCCGATGCCAAGATTGATGGCGTGGCCGACATCAGTCGCTCGCTCGAGGGGCGTGCCGCTGGTGTGTCGGTGCAGAACGTGAGCGGCACTTTCGGTGCAGCCCCGAAGATCCGGGTGCGCGGTGCTACGAGTATCTATGGTGCCTCGAAGCCCCTTTGGGTGGTTGACGGCGTCATTCTGGAGGATGTCATCGATGTGTCTGCCGACGATTTGGCTTCGGGCGATGCCAACACGCTCATCTCTTCGGCCATTGCAGGTCTGAACTCCGATGACATTGAGTCGTTTGAGGTACTGAAGGACGGCAGTGCCACCTCTATATATGGTGCGCGCGCGATGGCAGGTGTGATTACCGTGACCACGAAGAAAGGTCATGCCGGGCACAGCAGCATCAACTACACGGGCGAATACACCATGCGCCTGAAACCCTCCTACCGCGAGTTCAACATCATGAACTCGCAAGATCAGATGTCTATCTATCAGGAGTTGCAGCAGAAGGGCTACCTGAACTATGCCGAGACGGCCAATGCCTCGGAGAGCGGCATCTACGGCAAGATGTACCAGATGCTTTCGCAGTACGACCCCTTGACGAAGACCTTCGCTTTGGAGAACAGCACAGAGTCTATAGCCCGCTACCTGCGCGATGCCGAGTATCGCAACACCGATTGGTTTGACCTGCTCTTCTCCAATGCCATCCAGCATAGCCACTCGGTGTCAATAGACGGCGGAACGGACAAGACCACCTATCGTGCCTCGGTCAGCATCATGCAGGATCCGGGCTGGTCGAAGCAGAGCAGCGTGGAGCGCTATACGGCCAATATCAATGCCGACTTCAAACTGACGAAACAACTGTCGCTCAATATCATCAGTCGGGCATCGTACCGCAATCAGAATGCGCCCGGCACCCTCAACCAGAACACCGACCCTGTTTCTGGCACGGTGAGCCGCGGCTTCGACATCAATCCCTACAGTTATGCCCTGAACACGAGTCGTGCGCTGGATCCTAACACCTACTACACACGCAACTATGCGCCGTTCAACATCTTCAACGAACTGGACAATAACTACAGCGAGTTGCGCGTCAGTGAGTTCAACCTGCAGGGCGAGTTGAGTTACAAGCCCGTGCGCACGGTGGAACTGAAGGCTCTCGGTGCCATACGCTCGGCCTCTACCGCCCAGGAGCAGTACATCCGCGAGAATTCCAACCAAGCCATGGCCTACCGCGCCATGGACAACTCCTATATCCGCGAGCATAACAGTTATCTCTACAAAGATCCCGACAACATCTATGCCCTGCCCGTATCGGTCATGCCCGAAGGCGGCATTCTGAAGCGCGAGGACAACAATATGTTTACCTACAACTTCCGTGTGTCAGCCGGTTACAACGATGTCTTTGCCGAGAAGCATTCGGTGAACCTGTTCGGAGCCTTGGAGACCACCCAACTGGATCGCCACCAGACGCAGAACACCGACTTTGGTGTGCTCTTCGATAGTGGTATGCTGTCCAGTTTCAACTATCTGGCCTTTAAGCAGATGCAAGAGAGAAACACGTCCTACTATGGCTTGGGCGATGTTCGCGAGCGCACGGCAGCCTTTATCTTCAACGGCACATATACCTTCGACCGCCGCTACGTCGTTAACGGCACCTTCCGCTATGAAGGCACCAACCGCATGGGCAAGAACCGCCAGGCTCGTTGGCTGCCCACGTGGAACCTGTCGGGCCGATGGAATGTCGACGAGGAGAAGTGGTTCGACAAACTTAGCCCAGTGCTGAGCAGTCTGAATCTGCGCGCATCCTATTCGCTTACGGCCGACCGTGGCCCGTCAGACGTGACCAACTCCACGGCTATCTTCTATCCCTATATGCCCTGGCGTCCCTTCACCAGCGTGAAGGAGAGCGGCGTGGAGATGGACTATCCCGCCAATCAGGAACTGACCTATGAGAAAAAGCATGAGTTGAGCATCGGTGTTGACATGGGCTTCCTGAACAATCGCATCAACCTCATGCTCGACTGGTACAAGCGCAATCAGTTCGACCTTATCGGCCCCGTCTTCACCACGGGTTATGCCGGCGGTGACCTCACGCAGCGCACCAACTCCGCAGAGATGACTTCCAGCGGTTTCGAGGTGAGCCTCTCCACGGTGAACATCCGGAAGAAAGACTTCTCCTGGTCTACCAGTTTCATCTATTCACATGCCAGCAACAAGGTGACCAAACTCATGTCGCGCACACGGCTCATTGAACTGCTCTCCAGTTCGCAGGAGGCCAGCCTTGAAGGCTATGCCCGCGGCAGCCTGTTCTCCATCCCCTTTGCAGGACTGAACAAGGAGGGACTGCCCACGTTCTCGCTAGGCAATGGTCAGACCACTGTGACCGGCATCTATTTCCAGGAGACCGATCCCGAGGAGATGAAGTTCCTGACCTACTCAGGCACCATCGATCCCACCGACTATGGCTCACTGGGCAATACGTTCAAGTACAAGGGCCTGACGCTCAACGTCTTCCTGACCTATTCCTTCGGCAATGTCATCCGTCTTGACCGTGTGTTCGCAAGCACCTATTCCGACCTCACGGCCATGCCCAAGGAGTTTGAGAACCGCTGGATGGTGCCGGGTGACGAGAAGAAAACCGACGTGCCTGTCATAGCCAGTGCACGACAGAACCGCAACGACACCGACTTGGCCATAGCCTACAATGCCTACAACTATTCTACGGCGCGTGTGGCCAAGGGCGACTTCGTCAGAATGAAGGAGATTTCGCTGAACTACGACTTCCCCAAGAATCTGATTTCCAGTGTGGGCCTCACCAAGTTGTCCTTGAAGTTGCAGGCCACCAACCTCTTCCTCATCTACAGCGACAAGAAACTCAACGGGCAAGATCCCGAGTTTATCAATGCCGGTGGTGTGGCTACGCCCATGCCTAAGCAGTTTACCATGACCCTCCGTCTGGGACTGTGAGGAGATTTGAAATTTAAGAATAGAGAATAAAGATGATAAAGACAAGATCAATATTCCGCTTCGCTCTGGTATGTTGCGTTCTCTGCGCAACCCTTTCGTCCTGCGACCCCTTCCTTGACGAGATGCCCGACAACCGCATGGAGGTGACGACTGAAGACAACGTGACAAAACTGCTGGTCTCGGCCTATCCCAGTCACGCTTCCATCCTCGTGGCAGAGTATTCGAGCGACAACATCGACAGTTATGGACTGAGTAATCCCAACTCAACGCGCTTCATCGACCAGGTGTATAACTGGCGCGACATCACCGAGGCCAACAACGAGAGCACCGATGGCTTCTGGGAGAGTTGCTACACGTCCATTGCCACGGCCAATCAAGCCCTGGAGAGTATCGAGCAGATCGGCAGCAGCAGTGTGGCGATGCAGGAAGCCCGCGGCGAAGCCCTGCTCTGCCGGGCCTATAACCACTTCCTGCTGGTCAACCTGTTCAGCCAAGCCTATAACAGCCAGACCAGCGATACCGACCCGGGCATTGTCTACATGACCCATTCGGCTGCGGGGTTTGCCGACAATCCTGACCGCCTGCCGGTGGCCGAGGTCTATCGGCTCATCGAGGCCGACCTGCTGGAAGGTCTCTCCCTCGTTGGCAACAACTACAGCGTGCCCAAGTATCATTTCACGCCTAAGTCTGCCTATGCCTTTGCCACGCGCTTCTACCTCTACTACGAGCAGTGGGACAAGGCGCTTCAGTATGCCAACCTGTGTCTGGGCAGTGAGCCGGGTGCCATGCTGCGCGACTGGAAGTACATGGCCACGATGACGCAGACCTTCGATGCCTTGACGCAGCACTATGTCGACGCTACGCTCAACTGCAACCTGCTGCTCTCCACGGCCTATTCGGCCATGGGCATCGTCTTTGGCCCCTACCGCTACTGGTCGCGTTACGCTCACGGCAAGTATCTGGCCGAGAACGAAGACGGCGAAGCCGCCAACATCTGGGGCACAGGCCATTTCTATCAGGGCATGCATACATACGCCGCCACCAATCTTGACAAGACCATCTTCTTCAAACTGCCCTATATGTTTGAATATGTCGACCCTGTGGCCGGTACCGGCTACTATCGTACGGTGTATCCCGCCTTTACGGCCGATGAGTGCCTGCTCAACCGTGCCGAGGCCTATGTCATGCTGGGCCGCTATGATGAGGCTGCCGCTGACCTGACGCTCTGGATGCAGAACATCATCGAGACCAGTCTGGTGCTCACTCCGTCTATCATAAGTGATTTCTACAACAGCGTCGACTATGCCTACAGCGACGAGCAAGGTATCAAGTCAACCGTCAAGAAACACCTGCACCCCACATTTGACATCGGCGAAGAGGGTGGCGACCGTGAGACCATGTTGCAGTGTGTGTTGGGCTTCCGTCGCATAGAGGCACTGCAGACAGGCCTGCGCTGGTACGACGTGAAGCGCTATGGCATCGAGATTGTGCGCCGTGAGATCAATGCCGATGGCGAGCCGGAGCGCCTGACCGACGTGCTCCTTCAAGGTGACCCTCGCCGCGCCGTGCAGATTCCGCTCAATGCCCGCACTGCGGGCGTGAAGGGCAACGCCCGATAACCCATCATCCGTAAAACGAAGAGTATCTTATATATATGAGACATACGATGACATCCCCCAGAAACCTGCTCCTCCGCATGACCTTGGCCTGCGGACTGGCCTTAGTGCTGGCTGGCTGTTCTGATGACGAACTGAGCAGCCAGAGCATCATCACCGTAGACCAGATGGAGTACACCGAGTTCGACTACTGGCTGCAGCGCAACTACGTCGTGCCCTACAACATACAGTTCAAATATCGCTATGAGGACATCGAGAGCGACATGAACTACTATACCGTGCCCTCGCGCTATGATGATGCCGTGAAGTTGGCCCATCTGGTGAAATATATGTGCATCGAAGCCTACGACGAGGTGGGCGGCATTGACTTCACGCGTGCCTATTTCCCCAAACTCATCTTCACCATTGGCGAGTGGGAGTATCAGAACAACGGCACTTATATCCTCGGCACCGCCGAGGGCGGCCGCAAGATCCTGCTCTCAGGCACCAACTACCTGGGGCAGCACCTCCATAGTGCCAACGAACTGAACGAGTACTACCTGAAGACCATCCATCATGAGTTCACCCACATATTGAACCAGACCAAGGATTTCCCCGCCGACTTCCAACTCATCACCGGCACAGGCTATGTGGCCGACAAGTGGAGCGAGTCGCCCTACGACACCGACTATCTGGAGCGCGGCTTCATCAGTGCCTACTCCCAGCACTCTGACAAGGAAGACTTTGCCGAGATGCTCTCCATCTACGTGTGCTATTCGCCTGAGACGTGGGATGCTTGGATGGAAGAGGCCGGCACCGATGGTGCGCGCCTGCTTGGTGCTAAACTCGACATCGTGAAGAACTATATGGCAAGTACGTTCAGCATCGACCTCGAGTCGTTGCGCTCCTCCATACAGCGTCGCCAGAAGCAAGTGGTCGGTGGACTCATAGACCTGGAAAGTTTAGACAACTGAAACCCTTGAAGCAAAAGAAAGTTATGACCAGACTTATACATTCGTTTATTGCCTGCCTGACGGGCGTTATTGTGATGCAGTCGTTATCGTCGTGCACTGGCGAGACCGATGAGTATTTCGACCAGTCGGCTTCAGCCCGTCTGACTGCCGTCACCCAGCGCACGCTCAACATCCTGCGCAGTGCCGAGCACGGCTGGGAACTGGAGTACTATCCCGGCACCTCGCTCGAATACGGCGGTGTGGTCTACACCGTGAAGTTCGACTCACTCACGGCCACCGTGGCCTGCTCGCTCATACCCGACAGCACCGAGACCTCGCTCTACAAACTGACCAACGACAACGGCCCCGTGCTGTCATTCGACAGTTACAACGCCCTACTTCACTACTATGCTACGCCCAGTGCCAGCGAGTATGAGGCTAAAGGCGGTGATTTCGAGTTTGTCATCGACAGCATCTCCGACAATCTCATCACCCTCTTCGGCAAGCGCACAGGCAATACCATGTACCTGCGGCGCCTGGCTGCCAGCCCCGACGAGTATGCCGCCAAGACCATTGCCATCTTCGACCATTTCGCAGACTCCGTCAAGGGCCAGATAGGCACGGCCGTCGTGGCGGGCAAGGTCGATCCCACTTCGCGCAGCATTAGCGTGGTGAGCGGCAGGGACACGCTCGACGTCCACTACACCTATACCGATCGCGGCATTCGCCTCTACCGTCCGCTGCGATTAGGCGGACTGGCCGTCCAGTCCTTCGACTACGACATTGACACCCACATCTTCACCTGCACCGATGAGGGAGCGGAGGCCGTCAGTCTGGAGGGTGTGCCCTATGCCGACACATTCATGAGTTACTCCCGCTATGCTGGCGACTATACACTGTCCTACACCTCCGATGGCACTACCGATCGGTCGGCTTCCGTCAGCCTGGTGCCCAACCGCCTGGACGGCACCTATGCCATGAAGGGGCTCTCCAGCCGTTATGACCTGCTGCTACACTACATTCCCAGCACGGGCGACCTACAACTTGGCGCACAGATTGTGGGTGCAGCCGACGGCAACACCTACTACTGGGCCGCCGTGAAGTATGCCAGCGGCAGCATCTCCAACATCAATATCACCGACGAGGGCCAGTTCACCATCCGCTGGAATGGTAACAGGTTCTACCCGCGTTTTAACATCACACCCACCAATACGCGTATCAGCGATGTGAACAGCGGTCTGCTCATCTATCTCTACTACGACGAGAACGGTCAACTATCAGCAGGTCTGGTCACCGAGCCCGATTGGCTGACCAACGGTTCCTACCTCTTTGCCAACCTGAAGTCGCTCAACCGCCTCACCCGTATGGAGTGACCTCCATGCGCGTCGGCCTCTCCTTGAATGTCAAGAAACCACGATAAGAAGATATATCTATATGAAACTACGATTCCATAGCATACTGGCCATAGCGACACTTAGCGGCTTGCTGGCCATGACGGCAGCCTGCTCTGACGACGAGCAGGGCTATGCCGGCACCGATGAGACCATCGGCATCGTGAGCAACAACTTGCTGTTCACCTCGCGTGGTGATACCGCCACCGTTACCCTTACTGCCAGTTCGGGTCAGGTTGAGGCTACGCTCAATGCCGACTGGTGTTCGGCTACGGTCAGCGGCACCACGGTCACGGTGATTGTTCAGCCCAACACCTCCTTCGACGGGCGCACCGCCCTGCTCACCCTCCGGGCCGGACAGGCCGTGCGCACGCTGCCTGTGCAGCAGCAGGGCCTCGTGGTAGACCTCCCGCTGCCAGTCAATGCTCACAACTCGCCCCGTGAGGGCGACCAGTTCACGCTCACGCTGCGCCATGCACTGCCCCTGGAGGTCACCCCCTTGCAGTCGTGGATTCACGTAGAGGAGAACGGCGAGCAGTATCACTTCACCGTAGACAGCAATGCCGGCGAACATCTGCGCCGTGGCACGGTGGCCGTGGAGTGTGGCGAGTATCGCGACACACTATCCATCGTGCAATACGACCTGGCCGATGATGTCTTAGGCTCCTACTACATCTTCAGCATCACCAGCGAGATTCCCGCAGCCACTCACTTCGACGTGGTGGAGCAGGATGGCCAGATCTTCATGCACTGGCCGCAGGAGTTATACAGCGACACCTATATCCCCCTGCGGCTCGACCGTCAGACGTGCTCGCTCTTCATCCCCTCCGGCTTTACCATGGCTACCGCCGGTTCCTCCACGACTTCGGCCTATTTCTACGACACTTCAGGCACACTGGCCATTACCAGCGGTGCGGGTGCCTCGGCCCGGTTAGTCAACAACGGCTCGGGTATCATCATGGGCCAACTTGAGGCCGCCAACTGGCCCGGCCACGAACTGGCGGGCTTCATCATCCGCTCCACCAATGCCCTCTTCGGCAGTACCACGCTCGTCCAGATAGCCAACCCGCTGATCGTGCGCGCAGGCCCGGTGGGCACTACTTTGACTAATTAAAAAAGTGACATCATGAGACAGTTGTACAAGTTCCTGTTCCTAGTTGTCTTGCTGGCTGGCAGCCACGGCGTCTTCGCCCAGCGGCTGCCCCAAGTCACGCTGAAGGCCATCGACGGTCGTTCGGTGCAGACCGACACGCTCTCCAACGGTGGCCGCCCGTTCATCATCGACTTCTTTGCCACTTGGTGCAAGCCCTGCAACCGTGAACTCGATGCCATTGCCGAGGTCTACGAGGAGTGGCAGGAGGAGACGGGCGTGAAACTCATTGCCGTGTCGATTGACCAGGCGCAGAATATTAATAAGGTGAAGCCCCTCGTCGACGGCCACGGGTGGGACTACGAGGTACTGCTCGACCCCAACGGCGACCTGAAGCGAGCCTTGGGCGTGCAGATGATTCCCTACGTGCTCATCGTCGATGGCGAAGGCAAGATAGCCTACAAGCACAACGGCTATACCGACGGTGCCGAGGAGGAACTCCTCCGGCAGGTGAGGGCACTCTTGAAACAACGGAACGATTGACCCTATGGACAGATTGCATCGGAAGACATTGGCCATCATTCTCCTGCTCTTGTTGTCGCTGCCATCGCTGCAGGCACAGCAAGAGCAGGGCATCGCGTTGAGTGGAAGCATTCAGAGCGACGTGCTTGTTCCGCAGAAAGACGAGGCCATCGGTGCTCCCGACTATAGCGAATGGGCACTCACCAACACCTTTGCGGAGTTGCATCTGCAAAGCCGGTATGTCGATGCAGGAGCCAGGTTCGAATATCTGCAACATCCGTTGCCGGGCTTTGAGTCCGACTATGCCGGATGGGGCGTTCCCCATGTCTATGTCAAAGGCCGTATGGGCAAAGCCACGCTGACGCTGGGCGACTACTACGAGCAGTTTGGTTCCGGCTTTATTCTCCGCACCTACGAGGAGCGCTCCCTGGGCATAGACAATGCCCTGCGCGGCGGTCACCTGGTCTGGAAACCCACGGACAAACTGACCCTAAAGGCCCTCACCGGCCGTCAGCGTCACTACTGGGATCATAACGATGCCTGGCTGACGGGATTCGACGGGCAGTATGATGTCGTCTTGTCCGGCAATGCCGACCGTCCGCTCTACCTGACCCTTGGTGCCTCATACGTCAACAAGCACGAATCAGACGAAGACATCATGGTCGACAACACGCACAGGCTCAACCTGCCAGAGAATACTCATGCCGTCGATGCCCGCATACGCCTGCAGCAGGGTGCTGTCAGCGTGTTGGCCGAATATGCCTACAAGACGCAAGACCCCCATGTGGGCAATGGCTACATCTATCGCAACGGCTATGTGGCCATGCTCTCGGCCAGTTACTCCCGAAAGGGGGCCAGCCTGCTGCTGCAAGCCAAGCGTGCCGACAACATGATGTTCCGCAGCCAGCGCAAATATGACAAGGCCAGCAACGCTTCGATGGTCAACCATCTGCCGGCCTTTACGCTTGACCATACCTACGCCTTGCCGGCCCTCTATCCTTACGCTACACAGTATGACGGCGAGTGGGCCTTCCAGGCCGAGGGCTCCTACCAGTTCAAGCGCCGCACGGCGCTGGGTGGCCGCTATGGCACGACAGTCAAGTTGAATGTCTCCCACATCCACAGCCCGCAGAAAGAAGAGAAACTGCTTCATGGTCTCACGATGGGCAGCGACGGCTATACGTCGAAGTTCTTCTCTTGGGGTGGTACCACCTATTATCAAGACATCGATGTGCAGATTGAGAAGAAACTGTCGCCCGACCTGAAACTCAACCTCATGTATATGAACCAGTTCTACAACATGGGTGTCGTTGAAGGAGGCACTGGCGGCATGGTGCATAGCGACATTGTCGTCGGAGAGGGCAAGTATCGCATCAGCCCCAAACTGACGCTGCGCGGCGAGGCGCAGTATCTCTTCACTGCCGACGACGAGGGCGACTGGGCCTTTGGCTTGCTCGAACTGTCGGCGCTCCCTCACTGGATGCTGACCGTCAGCGACCAGTATAACGTGGGCCTCACCCATGAGCACTACTATCAGGCGTCCGTCACCTTCAACACGGGGGCACACCGCCTGCAGGCGGGCTATGGCCGAACGCGGGCTGGCTACAACTGCTCAGGCGGCGTGTGCCGCTACGTGCCTGCCACCCGCGGCTTCACCTTTTCTTATAATTATAACTTTTAGCCTCACATGAACCTACGCGCAACCATACTTCCCATCCTGTCGGCCCTGCTGATGCTCGCCTGTAGCACCATCGGCGAAGACGAGCGTCTGCTGGTGGTCGAGCCTTCCGGCGGCAACGTGCCAGCCGACACGTCAACCGCCATTGTTGAGCAGCGGCGCGTGCTCCTTGAGGACTTCACTGGGCAGCGGTGCGTCAATTGCCCGAAAGCCGCGGCCGAGATAGAGCGTCTGAAGTCGGCATACGGGGGTGACACGCTGATAGCCGTCAGCATACATGGTGGCGAGTTGTCCTTTGCCGGCAACGCCTCCAATGTAGGACTGCGCACCGACCTCGGCGACACCTACAACAACTATTGGGATGTCAAGTCGTGGCCAAAGGGGATGATCAACCGCAGTGGCACGCTCACCGACTATGAGGAGTGGTTCACGCTGACCCATGCCGCGGTGGGCCTTCCGTCGCCCGTGCGGCTCTCCGTCCAGGCATCCCATCGTGCCGACGGTGACATAGAGATTGCCACCACCGTTGAGGCCCTTGAGACCGTTGATGCCTCGCTGCAACTCTGGCTCACGGAGAGTGGCATCGTGGCGATGCAGTCCATGCCCGACGGCACCGTCAACCGCGAATACGTGCACAACCACGTGCTGCGGGCAGCCGTCAACGGCACCTGGGGCGAGCCCCTCAGCATCGCTCAGGGGCAGACGGCCACGCTCCGTCACACCATCACGCCCGCTGATGCATGGGATGCCGCCAGGCTGAGCATCGTGGCCTTCGTCTATGGCGATCGGCAGGGCGTATTACAAGTAACCGAACAAAATGTAACAACTTATGAATAGATTTCTACTTACCACTCTTTTCCTTTCTGCCTTGGCATTCTCAGCCAAGGGTCAGGACGTACAGTTTGCCTATAAGGGCCAACTGCTTGAAGACGGAGCCATCGTCACCATCGCTGCAGAAAAAGATGTGTGGGATGACTTGAACTGCGAGACCAACCCGGTTGATAGCGGCGATGCCGGCCTCATTCTGAAGAACAACACCAGCACCCCGCTGACGGGCAACGGCACGCTCTCCATCACGACCAACACCCTGTCGCCGCGCCGCGTGCAGTGGTGCATGGGCAGCAACTGCGACATTGTGGAGGGCAACACCCACGAGAAGGGTTTCAGCGTGCCTGCCAATGGTTATATCCAGACCCAGTTTGACGCTGTCAACCCGTCAGAAAACGGACTGCTCGCCGCCACCATCACGGTCACCACCGGCAGCACCACGCGCTCAGTGCGCATCCGTATGCTCAACAGCAGCCAGTCGTTTGTGCGCCGCTCGGTCATCGAGGAGTTCACGGGCACCTGGTGCGGCTACTGCCCACGCGGAATGGTGGGTCTGAGCCGTCTGGATGAGGACTTTGCCGACCGCGCCGTGCTCATCGCCGTGCATGGCGGCACTGGCGAACCGATGGCCATCACGAGTTATGAGCCGCTGCTGCCCTCAAGTTATCCCCAGGCCGTCATCGACCGCAATGGCGTGAAGGTCGACCCCTACTACGGCACGGGCACGAAGGGCGAGTACCACTATGGTGTCGATGTCGACTTTGCCGCTGCGCTGTCCGTACCCACGGAGGCTGGCCTGGAGTTGACGGCCCAGTGGGCCGATGCTCAGCAGTGGGACGTGCGCTTCACGGCCACCACCACCTTTGGCATCAACAGCGCCGCCGCCCCCTACCGCCTGGTTTTCATCCTGACGGAAGACGGACTGACGGGCACCACCAGCGGTTGGGAGCAGTTGAACTATTTCTCTCTGGCCTATTCGCCCAGTGCCGGACGGGACTATACGGACGATGACCTGCAGTCGTGGCGCGATGCTGCCTACAAGGCTCAAGGCGTGGTCTACAACCACGTGCCCGTCAACACGCTGGGCATTAAGGACGGCATCAATGGCAGTATCACCGCCCCCATCGTGGCCGGTCAGCCGCAGACCTATAGCGGCGATGTCACCACGCTCAACGTGAAACTCATTCAGGACAAGAGTCGTCTCAGTGCCGTAGCCCTGCTGCTCAACACGGAGACGGGCCAGGTGGTCAATGCCGCCAAGACTGCCATCCAGCCCTTCGGCACCAATGCCATTCAGGCGGTTGTGGACAGATCGCAGCAGGCTGATGCCGTCTACGACCTGCAGGGCCGCCGGATCAGCGGTGTTCCCGCACGGGGACTCTACGTGCAGGGTGGCAGGAAACATCTCGTCAGGGCGACAGGCAGATAAGCAAATAAAGACAACAGTCAAATAATAACCAATCACAATATTAAGCGTATGAGAAAAACTTTTACTAAAATCATGTCCGCGCTCATGCTGGCCGCCGTTGCCGCCGTGCTGCCGCAGCAGGTATGGGCACAAGTGGATGATGACGACCTGACCATCAAGGGCTATGCCAACGTGTGGATCAACGTGAAGGCCGTGCCCGAGAGCGGCGAGGGCGGCACCGTCTTCCCCTTCTATCAGGAGTCGCCGGTCAAGGCGTGGCGCGCCTCTTGGGAGTTCAAGCAGTCCATCCCCGTGATCGAGATGGTGGGCGTCAACGTCTCGGTGTTCTATCTTTACGCCAACCCCCTCAACGGCTATATCTTTGCCGGGTGGTATGCCGACAATGGCGATGGCGTGTTCAACATTGAGGAAGACCACCTCATCAGCGAGAATGCCGAGTATGTCAGCCTGGCCACGCTCGACGACGACATTCAGGTCTACGAGACGCAAGCCATCGCCAAGAATGGCACGTTCCCCGCTGCCCCCACCGAGACCATCTTCGCCTATTTCACCAATGGCGCCCGCGCCAGCGTGTCCTACTATCAGGGCGACGGTGATGACCTCTATGCCCACTGCGGCACGGTGTTCATCGACAAGGAGGTGAACAATCCCGGCGACGAGGTCACCGTGCGTGCCCTGCCCAACGACGGCTTCCAGTTTGAATACTGGCAGGATGCCGATCATCTGGGCAAGATCGTGAGCCGCGAGAACCCCTACACCTTCACCGTGAAGGGCGGCGAGCATCTCTATGCCTACTTCAAGGATCTCAGTGCCCCCGAGTATGAACTGCCTGCCGAGGGCGGCTATAAGACCGTGCTGCTCGACGACACCTGGGTGCTCTCCGATGAGTCCTATCTCGACGGTGCCCGTGTGCTCGTCATGGAGCAGGAAGACCTGAAGCGCACTGATGCCGGACAGGTGTATCTCGACCAGACCGTCGAGGAGGCACAGTTCGACGTGTCCATGTGGCACGACACGCCCACCATCATCTACGGCAAGGGCAAGGTCAGTTTCGCCTATAAGATGAAGTATGGCTTCATGCGCAATCGCAACCCCCTCGTGAAGTGGAGCGGCGACAAGGGCCTCACCATCTCCTCGGCTGACCCCGTCTATGTCTACGTCTTTGTCGACCAGTTGGGTGCCTTCGTGCAGTATGGCACCACCGATGCCTATTCGCCCAAGGCCACGTCTTCGATCCAGGTGCCTGCCGGTGTGGCCTATGTCGACATCAATGCATGGGATCTGACCGATGACAAAGGCAACATCCCCACCGTCATCGGCCTCTCGCCTGATACCTACGACGCCGCCCTGACTCAGGGCGAGACTGCCCTCGACGTGTTACTCGGCATCGAGGGTGTGAAGCGTGGCGAGACCACCCTGCACGGCCAGCGCATCTACACGCTCAGTGGCCTGCAACTGAAGACCACCCCCGAGCGTGGCGTCTACATCGTCAACGGGCGCAAGGTGGTGCTGACAAAGTAATCATTGTGAGAAAACTATATTCATTTATTAACTAAAGCAAAACTAGCGTATGAAGAATTTATTCCTCAAGACGAAGTCGGTGCTGCTCATTGCGGCAGCATTGTTCTCGGCCAGTCTGGCGTTTGCTGAGACCGGCTCTGAGACGGAGAAAAACGCCACGGGTGGCGCCTCCTCCAGTGCTCAAGTCGACGGTGTGAGTTACTACATTGCCGGCACCTACATCGCCGGTATAGGCAGTGGCCAGACTGGTGACATGACCAGTAAGGGCTTTAAAGTGCGCACGGCTCAGGACGGCAAGCGCGTCGTGTTCACCGTGCAGGAGGGCTACACCATCACCAGCCTGTCGCTGACGGGTGCCTCTAACTATGAACTGAATGATGGTGGCACTACAGAAGTTCACGTCATCAAGGTCGAGGTGGACGGCACGGAAGTGGCCTTCACTGGCGGCGAGGCTTTCAAGTATCGTGGCGGCGGCCAGTCGTGCACCGTAACCGTCACTGGTATTCAGGCTACCGAGAACATCGCCATCTACTTTGACAATGGCGACTCAAAGGGTTCGCAGATTAATGCCTCTTGGGCCATCACCTGGGAGCGTCCCGACGCCACCCAGCCCACCATTACAGTGACGCCTTCGACCGTGGCCCTGTTACCCGGTGCCACGTTCCATCTTGCTACCCGCGTTGACCCCGCATCGTTCACAACGGCATGGGTCAGCGACAACGAGGCTGTGGCTACCGTTGCTGCCGATGGCACCGTGACTGCTGTGGCCCCTGGTGTGGCAAACATCTCCAATGCGTGGGACCAGGACGCCACCGTGGCTGGAACAACTGTCGTTACTGTTCCTGACTTAGACATTGAGGCCCTGACCGCTGTCAAGACCTATGACTTCAAGACCTTGGGCGCTGTCACGCTCGCCATCGAGAGCACGGCTGCCGGCAACATCTGGAACGAGGCCAACAACAAGGCCAATGCAGTCTACTTCCTCACCAACGAGGGCCTGGAGGACATCGCCGTGCAGGCTATCCTGTCTGGCGGCAAGGGCTGGAGCATCGAGAACGGTCAGGGTCTGGTGCTGGCTAGCGGTGCTGGCCGCTGCGCTGCCATTGGCCATCTGAAGGCTGGCCAGATTGTGGAAATCATCTACACCGGCAGCGAGTTCTTCACTGGCAGCAAGAATGACGCCCAGCGCAAGGACGACGGTGCCGAGAAGACTGCCCTGAACCAGGGTGTGGGCCGCGCCATCTATCAGTTGACCGAGGACGGTCTGCTGGGCTTCGAAATCACTAAGGGCAAGGCCATCGAGAAGATTGTGGTCTACGAGGAAAGTGCTCCTGCTCCCACATCGGTGACCGCCACGATTCCTTCGACGATTACCGACGGCACGTCTTACTACACGACTTTTAGCAGCACATCGGCGCTCGATTTCAGCGAGGTGGAAGGTCTGAAGGCCTACGTGGTGAAGAGCCTGACCTACGACTCAAAGACCTGGGACTTTTTTGCCAATCTGGA
>JAFUST010000025.1 GCA_017467535.1 Prevotella sp.
GCGGCGACATCGGCGATGGACATGGTGGTACTCTTGCGCAACAACTGGCAGGCATACTCCAGGCGGGCATTGCGCACGAAGTTGGATACGTTACCGTAGGGACTGCCCTTCGAGAAGGCGGCACCGATGCGCTTCTCTGACAGGTGGAAACGCTCTACCAGCGTTTGGCGGTCGCAGACGGGACGGAGGAACAGTTGCTCGTGGCGGATAACTTCGCTGATGTAGTCGAACAGTTCCACGTCGGTCATCGCTTCGAGGCGAGTGGCATCTGTCGTGTCGTCGTCGGATCTTGCCGTGCCGCCGTTCTTCTGCGCCTTCAGCGACTGGTATAGCCGTTTGTACTCCTGGGCATCCTCAATCTTTGACACCAAGATATAGTTCTTCTCGCTGAGCAGGCGGCGTTGCCGGTAGAGATAGACGGCAGCCACGACGACGAAGAAAAGAACCATGCCGATAATAACGTTGACGAGAAGATTCTTCATGTGGATGACCCGTTCTTGATGCAAGGCAGTTTCCAGTTCAAGTGTGTGGTAACGGGCGGCGTAGAGATGGGCCTTGCTGCGCTGGAGATTGTCGCTGAGTTGGCTCTTCAACTCGTCATAGCGGTTCATATAGTCGTAGGCCTGGGTCGTGTGGCCGAAAGCATTGGCTGCCTCTGCTCGTCCACGGACAATCTCGACACGGGCACCGTTCAGGGTGTCGCCCTCTGACACCATGTAACGCTCGAAATCGTCGTAGGTGGCAAGCATCGTCGCGTAGTCGCCCAAACGGGCCAGCGTCTGTGCTATCATCATGCGGCCATCGAGGCTGTGGCTGTATGGGTATTGGCGGAAAGCGCCGATCTCGCGCTGAGCGGCAGCACGGTTGCCTTGGGCAGTGTAGGCGGCAGCCTTGTAGGCACAGGCCTGGGCATAGTAGAAATCATGGTAGGCGGGGATGTCCTCCTTAGGCGGCTCACGGTAGGTGCCGTCGTGGTAGTCGTCAGGATGGGCGGCAAAGTCATCGAGCCGCTGCTGAATCTGGCTTGCCAAAGCAATCATCTCGTCATAGCCCATTTCCTGCTCCTGCAGCACGTTGATCTTTCGCTTCACGGCGATAAGCCAGGCATCCAATTCATTGAACTTCGTCGTCATGCCGAGCCGCTGGATGGCATTGTCAATCTTTGCCAAGCCCTCATCCACCTGTCCGATGTGTGTCATGGCCAGCCCGAGGTCGGCATCGGTGCGCAGGGCTTCGGTCGCCAGCCCCTGCCCGCGCAGCAGCTGAGCCAGTTCCGTGGTCCAGTGTACCATCTCCTCATAGTCGTGGCGCATACGCGATGCGTTCACCAGCAACTCCAGCACATCCCCGCGGAAAACGATGTTACGCTGGGCCTCGTCGTGGCGTAGCAGGGCCTCACAGATGATGATGGCCGAGTCCTGCTGCTGCATGGCGGTCGACTTGCTGAGCACCTTTGCCCGGAAGAGGCCGGCGCGATAGTCGGTCATGTTGCCCACCACTTCCGCCGAGTCAAGAATCAGCAGAGCCCGCTCGGGCAGAGAGTCGTAGATGGCCATGGCGCGCTCCTCAGTATAGAGCGTGTCGCCAGCCTGCGGCATCCGCTTCCCGCTCGTGCCGCCGCCCGTGCAGCCCGTAATAACCACCAGGGCAAGCACTGCCAGATATGTCACTATTCGATGTCTCACGCTAATTGCTATTTAAAAACGGGTGCAAAGTTAGTGAAAATTAGTGGAAAACACGTGTTCGACGCTCATTTTTTAACCTCTTTTTGTTGCCATTTTGTTAGGAAACGGGACAAGGTATCCAATATATGCGGCCATCTGACTGCCAAGGACTTCGGCACCGATGATGTTAATGCAACACTGGCAGAACAGGCTACAAAGTTGCAACTGACTGCTGACGAGACCGAACTGGTGGACTCCATCGTTATGCTATACGGCTCGAAGTCGCAAAACGGATTTATCTTCCTTACTCATGCCGAACAGCCCTGGGTGGAGGCACGTGAGAGGCTTGCACCCTACCAGCGGTCGGAAGAGGAAATCTCCCCTTGACACGATGCACGATTATTACAAGGCACGCCACGAAAGGAACAAGCAGAAGCGATGTCAGACAAATCATGCCAGAAGCGGACGAGAACATGATAGTCTATCACTTCGGTTTCTATGAATGCGAGAGCAAACAGGCATCAAGGCAACAGGTGAGCGTTAGCCGCGTGTCTATTTCATGCTTGGCACTAACCCGAAATCCGCACTATGCCCGCTGATTTTGTCGGCGGAACCGCCTTCGACATCTTCCCCCTCACCGCCGATCCCGATTGGAACAGCGTGAACGGCTACACGTTCTGACCGCCCAAAACCTCTCTTAACTTTGAGTGCCGAGGCAACTGCGCCCCGGCACTCGTTGTAACTGTCAAATGTGATATCCTGAAGATTTTGCTTCTTTACTGGGTGTTTCCTTAACCCGAGTGTTTTCTAAACCAGCATTCCCACTGCTTACCTTTTGCCCAGGTTCCTTATCCTCGGCCAACTCCAACTGAATCTTTCGGTCAAGTGCTGCCAGTTCGGACTTCAATCCTTTCAGTTCATCTTCTTTCTTCCATTGCTTGTTTGCTATTTCCTTTAGGAGCGGAATATCTTTGGCAAGTACAGTGTTCTTTTCCTTGTACTGCTCGATAGTCTGAGGTATTCGTTCCAGCGAGTTGATGAAGTTTCGGGCAGCGGCTATAGGATCAGACAGAGCTATAAAGCCGTTGTTGTACTTATACTTGAAGTTGCCCTCCACACAAAACTTGTTTTGGAAC
>JAFUST010000001.1 GCA_017467535.1 Prevotella sp.
ACGACACCATCGAGATGATGCCACTGGAGGCACAGACGGACCGACTGACACAACTGCTCGACTATAGCGAGCAGGCCCTGACGCCACAGACGCTCCGCGTGTTCCAGTTGCGCTACCAGCAACGGAAGACCTACGCCGAGATTGCTGCCACACTCGGCATCAGCGAAGCCGCCGTCTATAAGCATCTCGCCCAGGCACTCCAGAAAATCAAGTCTCACTTTAAACCCTAAGGCAATGGACAAGACAGAAAGACTCCTACGGATGATGGAACATCCAGAACAGTATAGCGACGCGCAGTGGCAGGAACTGCTCAGCGACGAGGAATGCCGCGAACTCTACGAGGTCATGCGCCTCAGTGCCTCCGCCTTCGAGGCCGAAGATGCCAAGGAGAAGATTGCCAATGACATCAAGGACGAGGAATGGCAGAAGTTTGAAACTAAGTACTTCCCGCAGAAGCAGCATTCGTGGGGATGGATGCAGATAGCAGCGATGTTCGTCGGTGTGCTGATGCTCAGCGGCATCGCCTTGACGGCTGTCCACGTTGCCAGTCACGGCTCCAGTGAGGAGTGCGTGGCGTATGTATATGGCGAGGAAACTACTGACCGAGAAACCGTTATGGAAGAGATGAAGCGATTGATGGGAGAGATAGCCGAGGATGATCCTCAGGACAATATAGAACAACAGTTGAACGATTTATTCAGTCATTAAAGCGATATGAGACAGATACTGATCATCATCATGGCGTGGCTCCTGACGTTTGCCACTGCCCAAGCCCAGAGCGGACTCAACGTAGCACCTCTCTTCGAGGGCAAGGTCATACCCCAGCAGCGTATGGTGGAAACACGAGTAAGGGGCAAGATGCTCTCGAAGTATCAACTCAGTTACTTCCGCAGCATCAGGTTCAAGGCTGACAACAAGCAGGAAATCAATCGTGTTCACAATCTGATAGAACAGGACATAAAGGCATTTCCCGGCTTTGCCTATGCCGAGAATTACTCCAGTGAGAAGAGCCGCTCAAAAGAAACCCTCATGCTCCAACTGCCAAAGGCAGACGAGCAGAATCGTTTCCTCTGCTATAAGCGCGACAACGAGGAGATAACGGTGATCTACATGGAAGGTGCGCTCAATTCCATCTATACATTACGAGAATTAATCAAATAAAACAGTACGACGATATGAAAAAACTATTTATTCTGATGCTTTTGGCTGCATCGGCCTCAGCAGTTTCGGCAACCACAGCCGACAACGACACCCTGACCATCCTTAGTCCCAACAAGGTACGCATCGTCACAGGCGACTCCGTCCAGAAGATAAAGGTCTACGGTCGGGAGAGCGACGACAAATACACCTACGAGAGTCAAATTCTCCTGGTAGACTCCAACTACGTTAGCGAGACCAGCATCAACAAGGACAATTGGAGTTTCGACTTTGTCAGGAAGCACAGCAAGGGCAACGGCTATCCTCTTGAAAGAAACTCAGTCAGTTCCCGTCTGGCCGTTGGCCTCTGCTATAGTGCAGGCGCCGACTTCAAGGGCCCTCAGTCCGTAGGCAGTTCTTGGGAGATCATGTGGACCATCGCAGAGATGGAGAAGTTTGCCTATGGCAAACGGAATGGCTACTCGATTGGCTTTGGGTTAGACTGGCGAAACTTCCGCATGGATGGCCGCTCGAAGTTCCTGAAACTGGGCGATGGAACCATCACTGAAGAAAACCTGCCTGACGGTTATGACCCCAACTTCTCGCGCATAAAAGTGTTCAGCCTGACGGTTCCTGTCATGTGGAAACATCGTGCCAAGGGCTTCACCTTCGGACTTGGCCCCGTGATCAACTTCAACACCTATGCCAGCATCAAGAATCGCTACAGGGATGCTGAAGGGCAGAAGCACAAGGAACTATACAAGAAGATTCACCAACGCCCCATCACGGTAGACATCATGGGCGAAGTGAACATCCACGACTGGTTCAGCATCTATGGCAAGTTCTCGCCCATGACCATTCTGAGTTCCACCTATGCCGACGGTGTAAACTTCCAGCCCGTATCATTCGGAGTGTATTTCTGATTTGCACTGCTTGCTGCCTGGCATCGGCCATCACCGCTTCATGTCGGTGGGGCTGTGGCCGAACTCCTCCTTGAAGCACTTGGTGAAGTAACTGGGGGCGGTGAAGCCTACGGCATAGGCCACCTCGGAGATGGTCTTGTCGGTGGTGAGCAGCAACTGGTAGCCGCGGTTCAGACGGGCCGTGCGCAGCAGTTCGACGGGCGACGAGTCGGTGACGGACTTCACCTTGCGGTAGAGTTGCACGCGGCTCAGGTTCATCTCTGCCGCCAGGTCCTCTACGCTCAGGTCGCTCTCCGACAGGCGCTTCTCCACCACCTCCTTGAAGCGGGTGATGAAAAGGCCGCCAACAGACTCTCCCCCGTCCCCTCCCTGTAAGGGAGGGGAGTAGTCACTTTCTCCATCTTCAGGACTATCCACTCCCCTCCCTTCAGGGAGGGGTTGGGGGAGAGTCTGCTGAGTGAGAGTCTGCTGTGTCTCCACATTCCACAGGTTGTTCACCACACGCTCTCGCTGCAGGTTCATCTTGCCGCGGTGATAGAGGTAGAAGAAGAAGATGGTGAGCAGCAGCAGGATGATGACCACCAGGGACAGGACGTTGATGATATGCTGGGTGTCCAACTGCTGCAGATAGTTGTCGGCACGCTGGTGCAGGCGGTCCAGATAGTCTGACTGGCGGGCCATCTCCTCACTCTGCATCTGCAGCGCATGGGCGTTCTGGCGGGTGACCAGAGCCGACATGAGACGTATCTCCTTGTCGAAGGGCCGTCCGTCAAGTATGTCGACGGCCACCTGGAGCAGACGGTCGCCATGCGTGGGATAGATATAAGTGGCATCGAGGATGGAGTCCTCCACCAGACGGATGCCCCCACCCTCGCCGGGCAGGCCGTCGATGCCGCAATAAAGTGATGAGTGCAAAGTGGAGAGTGAAGAATTTGCTGCCGCTTTTCGGGCGCCCATCGCCATGCGGTCGTTCTGGCCGAAGACGAAGTCGATGGGGCCCACATCGGTGCCCACGCTGTCCAGCCACTGGCGGGTGGCCTCGTAGCCGCTCTCCTCGGTCCAGTCGCCCTGCAGCGTGGCCACCAGACGGATGTCGGGCCAGGCCTTCAGCGCATCGGCGACGCCCAGGTGACGCTCGATGGCGGGCGACGAGCCCTGCAGGCCCATCACCTCGAGCACCTGTCCGCGGCCCTGCAATCGCTGGGCCACATAGTCGCCCATCGTGCGGCCCATCTCGTAGTTGTCAGCACTGATGAAGGCGGTGTATTTCTCTGAACTGGTCTTACGCTCGAAGACGATGACGGGTATGCCGCTGTCGTAGGCGCGGTCGATGGCGGGCGAGATGGTCTGCACCTGATTGGGGGCCACGATGAGCAGGTCGATGCCCGTGCCCAGGAGGCTGTCTATCTGCTGCACCTGGCGCTCGTCGCTGTCGTAGGCGGCGGCAAAGCGCAGTTCCACGTCGTCCTTGTTGCAGTAGGCGCCCATGCGCAGTTCGGAGTTCTGCTTCTCGCGCCAGATGTCGGCCGAGCACTGCGACACGCCGATGACATACTTGGCCTGGCGCTGTGAGCACGACAGGCACAGGAGGACGACGAGCAGCACACACAGGCAGGCAGCCGGTCGTGCCGAAGAGAGATACGTCTGAGGATATTTCATGACCATTGATTCGTCGTTCTGGCCATCACAAGTTTACGTTCAGCGTCTGCAGGTCCTTCTCGGCACTCGACGCGCCGACCATCACCTCATACTGGCCAGGCACGACACGCATGGTGTTGGTCTGGGCATCCCAGGTCTCGAAGCGCTCGCGGGGCAGGCTGATCTCCACCTGCCGGCGCTCGCCGGCCTTTAGACTAACGCGGGCATAGCCGCGCAGGGTCTTCACGGGGCCTTCGGCATCGGCGGTACGGCGCAGGTAGACCTGCACGATCTCCGTTCCCTCGCGCTTGCCGGTGTTCTTCACGCTGACGGTGACTTTGCCGTCGTGGTACGACGGCTTACCGTACTTGAAGGTGGTGTAACTCAGTCCGTAGCCGAAGGGATAGAGCGGCTCGCCGTGGAAGTAGCGGTAGGTGCGGCCGGCCATGTGATAGTCTTCGAAGGGAGGCAACTGCGAGTCGTCCTTATAGAAGGTGACGGCCAGTTTGCCGCTGGGGTTGTAGTCGCCAAAGAGCACGTCGGCCAGGGCGTGACCGCCCTGCTCGCCGGCATACCAGGCCTGAACGATGGCGTCGCAGGTCTCGTTCTGCTCCTGCGTCAGGGCCACGGCCGAGCCGCTGCAGTTGACGAAGACAACCTTCTTGCCCGCCTCGTGCAGGGCCTTCAGGATGTCGCGCTGCACCTGCGGCAGTTCTATCGACGTGCGGTCGCCATTGTCGAAGCCGGGAGCCTGCACACGGGCCTGCTCCTTCTCCAGATTGGGCGAGATGCCGCCCACGAAGATGATGGTCTCAGCCTTGCTGGCAGCCTGCAGTATCTCGCTGATGGTGTAGGTCTTCTCGCCCTTCTCCACCATCTGCAGCGTGGTGCTGCCGTCGGCAGCCTCAGTCTGACGGCCCACGGCCATCTCCTTCACAGTCATGTCGGTGATGCTGCACGCCGTGAGATAGTCCACGGGGCCCACCTTGGTCTGGATGCCCTCCAGCGGGGTCACGGTGTGAGAGGGCTGGCCGAAATAGATGCCCCACAGCATGGTGGAGTCGGCGGCATTGGGGCCCATCACCATCAGTGATGAGTGATTAGTGATGAGCGATGAGCGGAGCGGCAGCACGCCGTTGTTCTTCAGCAGCACCATCTGCTCGCAGGCCATCTGGCGGGCCAGTTGCTTGTGCGCCTTCGAGGCCACCACGCTCAGGGGAATCTGCGTCCAGCCCACCTGCTCGTCAGGATCGAAGTCGCCCAGTTCGAAGCGGCCCTTCAGCAGTCGGCGCACGCTGACGTCGACCTCGCTCTCCTTGATGTCGCCACGACGCACGGCTTGGGGCAGACTGTGGTAACTGCGTCCGCACTCCACATCGGTACCGCTGAGCACGGCCTTGGCCGAAGCGGCAGCCGAGTCGGCCGACACCTCATGGCGATTGGGCTTGTAGAAGTCGTCGATGGCTCCGCAGTCGCTCACCACCAGCCCGCGGAAGCCCCACTCCTGGCGCAGGATCTGCTGCAGCAGACGGTTGGAGCCGCAGCAGGGGTCACCCTCGAAGCGCTGGTAGGCACACATCACCTGCTCCACCTGTCCCTCCTGCACCAGCGTCTTGAAGGCGGGCAGATAGGTCTCCCACAGGTCACGGGCAGGCAGGTCCTCTATGTTGAAACTGTGGCGCAGTTTCTCCGGGCCGCTATGCACGGCATAGTGCTTGGCACAGGCGTGCAGTTTCAGATACTTGTCGGAGCGGTGCTGGTCGAAGGCCGACTGGCCCTGCAGGCCGCGCACCACGCAGAGGCCCATCTGGGCATTCATGAACGGATCTTCGCCGTAGGTCTCCTGGCCGCGTCCCCAGCGAGGGTCGCGGAAGATGTTGATGTTGGGCGTCCAGAACGACAGGCAACTGTACTTGCCCACCTTGCCCTGCTGACGGGCCAGCATGTTCTTGGCACGGGCCTCGTCGCTGACGGCCACATAGATGCGCTCGATCAGGTCGTTGTCGAACGAGCAGGCCATACCGATGCACGAGGGGAACACAGTGGCCACGCCATTGCGCCCCACGCCGTGCAGGGCCTCGCTCCACCAGTTCCAGGCGGGGATGCCCAGCCGGGGTATGGCCGGCGAGCCGTTCATCATCAGCCGAGACTTCTCCTCCAGCGTCAAGCGGCCCAGGAGGTCTTCCACACGCTGGTCCACTGACAGGCTGCTGTCCTGATAGGGATACTGTTGGGCACCCACGCTCAGCGTGCCAGTAAGCATCAGACTGAGCAACAAGAATACCTTCTTCATAGTCGTCAATTAGTTGTTTTGCCTGCAAAAGTACAAAATAAATATGAATAAGCATTACGAATTGTGAATTATTTCGTACCTTTGCAGACAGATTTTTTCCAGAACCGATATACAACCATGCGACTATGGATGCTTGCCGCCCTCTTTATTTGCGGCATACAGGCCCTGCAGGCTCGCCCAGGGAATGACGGCACGACGTCTACGGTGCCGATGACGAGACGCAGATGCGCCACAACAACTCGTCGGCCTTCTGCTACCGCCCCGTCTCCGGCAGTAAGACGCTGTCGAAGCATGCCCGCGGACTGGCCGTCGACATCAACCCGTTCTACAATCCCTACTACAAGGACCGCCCTGACGGCACCCGCTACGTGCAGCCCGCCACCGCCGTAATATACTGCGACCGCACGAAGACCTTCCCCTACAAGATCACCCGCGGCGACCTCTGCCACCGCCTCTTCACCGAGGCCGGCTTCAGGTGGGGCGGCGACTGGCGCTCCTGCAAGGACTATCAGCACTTTGAGTTTGTTGAGTAATAGTAAGCATTCGTAGAAATGAGCCGTTCTGCAAATGCTTATGGTAATGACGGAAATTTCTTTCCTTACTTAAGAATCGCCGACCCATCACGGGCCGGCGACTTTCGTTTTCTTTTTGGCCTCGGCCTACTCTCACGAGCGGGGAAGGCCTGATGTATTATTTTATTAACAATTGGAAACCTTACTTTAAATAATGTGTAAAAACGCTATTCAAACGCGTCTTTCTCACAAAAAAACTATACCTTTGTACCACATAACAAAAGAAATACATGATAGAGAATCCTAATGAGTTAACTCAAGAACTGCGCAGTGCAGTTAAAATCATCAAGACAGCAATTCTTCAAAGTCAGGCTCGTGCCGCAAGAATGATAAGCGGCTCCCAGTTGTCTTTATATTTTGGCGTGGGGCTCTATGTATCGGCCAATTCACGCGAAGGAACTTGGGGCACAGGAGCCATCAAATCCATCAGTGAACAGTTACAAAGAGAGTTGCCTGGTTTACGTGGATTCTCTGAGGAGAGTATCAAGAAGATGCGCACGTTTGCAGAATTTTGGGCTCAATACATAAATCGGTCGCCGTTGGCGACCGAATTAATCGGGACGAATTTCTGGGTATCAGTTTCTCGCACCACATGGAGATTCTACACAAGACGAGGAACATACAGGAGGTCTTGTACTGCATTCATGAAGCCGTTATACACCAATGGGATAAATATACATTACGTGATGTGCTCAAAGCCGGCATACCTCAGCCAAATCACACTGCCCCCAACAACTTTATGCAGACCATGCCTACGCCCAGGACTGCAATAAAAGCCATCCGTATGTTTAAGGACGAGTACCTGCTGGACTACATCAACGTGGAAGATATCGATGCTGAGGAAGAAGGCGATGTGGACGAGTCGGTTGTTGAGCAACGCATTGTTCAGAACATAAAGCGTTTCATTATGACACTCGGGCGCGACTTCGCTTTTGTCGGCAATCAGTACCACTTGGAAATCTTTGGCGAGGAGATGAAGAGCGACCTTCTGTTTTTCAATCGTGAGTTGAATGCTCTGGTGGCTATCGAACTGAAGAAAGGGAAGTTCAAACCAGCCTATTTGGGGCAACTATACGCCTATATGCAAGTGCTCGACGATAAGGTGCGTAAGCCCCACGAAAACCCCTGTATCGGTATCGTGCTGTGCAGAAGTGCCAATCAGGCTTATGCAGAATATGCTGTTCGCGACTACAACAAGCCAATGGGAGTATCGACCTACAAGACACTTGCCGATATGCCCACACCGATGCAGCAAATCCTGCCTGATATAGAAGAGTTGAAGAAACTTATGGATGATGAACGAGAATAACCTACCAACAAATAAGCCGCCGACCCATCACGGGCCGGCGACTTTCGTTTTCTTTTTGGCCTCGGCCTACTCTCACGAGCGGGGGAGGCCTAATGTGTCTTAAATTAACAATTAAAAAGCGAACTTCCTTTTACAGAAGTCGTCGTCAAAGCGAGGACTCGAACCTCTCTATACGCCTGCCGTCCAGGCTGCTTTGCGCAAAATATAACAGAGTTTTACTTTTTATCCTTCTTTAGAATGAAACCCAAACCACCGAGAGAATAGTTTCTTCTTGCTTGATTGCGTATGTTATTATCAACATTTTCAATTGGTTTAAGGCTATCGTTAGTTATCTCACTTGATATATTTATCTTCTCTTGCATAGAGCCCAAATCTCTGTTAATCTTTATAACCTGATCCACCATTTGCTCGGTACTTCTGCTCAAGATATTAGTATAGGTCTCAATAGATTTTACAGCCGTTTTCACCGCATTCCATTGCTGAGAAGATTCCTTCATTGAGTAGAAAGAGTACATGATAGCAAATATTGACAAGACGATAGACAACAGCGTCGCTGTAAATGATAGGAATGTCATTATCCTGTGTTCGAACATCTGGATATTTGTGCAAAGTAGGGCAGCAAGTATCACTATGATGACTATAAGCGAACAGATTACCCACCAGTAGTGGGCAAGGCTAGTTCCCTTTTCTGCCATACCCTGATCGTGATTATCTTGATTGAGTCGAATTGTTGTCCTCATTGTTCGTCTTTGTTTCTGGATTATCCAACTCAGATACTCGTTCTCTATATTCATTTATCACATCAGTCAATAACTTGATGAGTCTACCGATAAGAGCATGCCCGTTTTCTTTGGAATAGACAAAGCAGTCAGCAACTATCCATGGTCTATTGTCTATTTCCAATATCTTGGCCACCTTGAATTGCTGGTTGATTTCAGCAATGATGTCTCTCCGCTCTTTAACGTCATGATCTTCTATCTTGGGCAAAAACATCCGGAAGAAGAAAGGGTCATCTGGAAACGAGCGAAAAAGGAAATACAGTCCATTGACGCTGAATACGACATCATTGTCATCTCGCATCGCCGCTAATCCATTTTCCTCCAAGTATTCGTCCAGTATCTTTCTCATTGTCAGAATTGACTAATTGCTTTATAAATCTGGGGCGTAAGGCACAATGCCTGCGCCCCAGAATTTTTGTTTACTAATTAGTGTTCACTGATTAATCATCATCATAACTGGGACCATCACCAGTATCTTCACCAGGAATAGTTACACCAGTGTTGGTGCCATCGCTAGCGCAAACAATCTTGCATGCCTCAATGACCACAGCCTCCATATCAGGAGTAATATATGCTTTCTTGTTCATCTTATTTCTTCTTTAATTTTGTTTGAAATGAAAGAGAGTTCGCCCACGCTCTTTTATAAATAGGTGAGCGAACTCCTGTTAGCATTCGGTGCTATTTACTTAATAACGATCTTCTTACCGTTGTTGATGTAAACACCCTTCTGAGTGGGAACACCCTGCAGTTTCACACCATTCAGCGTGTACCAGCCCTGTGCGGGAACGAGTTCTCCATCTGCAGTGATAGCGCTGATAGCAGTTGTGCTGCCATCGGCCTCTTCAATGTAGATACGTGCCTCTGATGCAGGCTCACCGCTGACTGTAGTAAGGTAAGCATCGAAACCACGGAGAGAAGCCTTCGTTGAATTCATACCGAGATTAATAGCGTCAGTTGAGGTATTAAGCCAGTAGACAAGATTCTCTACATCACCTTCATCGATAGTATTCTTAATCACCCACACATCGTTCTGCTCAGTGACAGTCTTCGGAGCAACGATGCTAACCTTATTGAAGGTAACATCTGACAACTTCACCTTAGACTCGACCTTCACCAGGAACGGAGTGTAAGCAGGAATAGCATCAAGAGAAACCTTGAAACTCAGTCTATCACCAGTCTGCTGGAATCTGTCAAAGATAGCGTAAGAATTAACCGTGTTGCAGAACTCGAACGGAGTAATGTCGAACGGCAGAGAGATAGAATACCACTGACCTGCGTTCAGAGTCTTGTGATTGATCTTGATATTCAACTTCTTGCCAGCATTCTCAGTCAACAAGACAGTATTTGTCTTTGCAGCAGAATATTGAACATTGGCAGCATCCAACTCAATCACTTCACTTGTTGTTGCAGTCAACTGGCCTGGCTGAGCAGTGAGGGTATAGTTGTTCTGGGCGGCGTTGTATGCAGTCACACCAGCAGCAACGATGATGATACCATTGTAGTACACACCATTCTCAGCATCACCAGAAGCAACAGTACCATGAGTCAGGGCGTGTGCAACCAACTTGTCGGAGGCATCAATGTCAGTATTTTCTGATTCATCCTTTACAAGAACACCAGCCGTCACATTGTAAGCCAATGACAGAGCATTGTAGATAGCGGTCAGGTCATCACCTGTTGGAGCGGTACCTTCAAACGTAATGGTCGTAGCGCCAGCCTCTGCGGTGACAGTCTCGCCAACCATGTGGACCTGGGGTGCGGCCTTAACTGTCAGAGCAGCACGTTTGATGGTGTATGTTCCGTCGTATGTATCTACTGCATCGATAGTGATATCATAGTTGGTGAGCGGAGAGAGTGCGGCAATCAGAGCCGTTTTGTCGAACGTAATAGTGTAGTCACCAGCAGGAGCATTGGTAGCATCCTTACTTTCAGGATACTGAACGGTCAGCGAAGCATTAACAGCAGCACGGATTTCGTCAGTGATTTCTGCGTCATCCACACCGACAATCTCTGCTGTAAGAGCAGACTGGGTTCCCTTATAGGTAGAATTTGCATTGTTAGCCCAAACCTCAACACCACCGATGGCATTGATCTTGAAAGTACCAGCCTCAGCAATCGTGAATTCGTAGTTGTCGTAAGTGACCCCCTGAGGAAGAGTAGCGGTGAGCGTATAAGTGCCGGCATTTGTATTGCCAGTTCTAGTCAGAGAGACCTTCTTACCATCAGCGAAGATGGTAGCGAAGTCATCACCCGTGGCCAGACCTGTACCGTCGCTTACACCAGTGATAACACCTTCGTCGTTCTTAACTGGAGTACCAATCCAAAGGTCGGCCTCAGCAGCATCGGTAGCCTCCTGGAACTTCTTCGAATTATTTGTACCAAAGTCATAGTCGACGCTCTTCGGAGTGATAGACACTTCTTTCTTGCTGACAATTATCTTACCCACGTTACCTACCTTCACGTTGTAGTTCTTGATCTTGGCCTGATCTTCTGCAGACAAGATGGCGCGTACCTGATAGGTACCAGCATTCAGGATAGTAGCATCTGATGATTCGACTTCCTCGGCAGAAGCGGTGGTTCCATCAAACAACTTCAGAGTGATTGTTGCAGTATTCAGAATGGCACCCTTCAGCATATTACCCTCCAAGTCTGACTCAAGCACATCTACCCACTGCAGGTGAGCAGCATTTGACAGTTTGTAGTCGTCAACGCCCGTGTAGAACTTCTGGTGAGAGTATGTGAGTTCGTCACCAACAGTGCGCAACTGCACAGTCTTTCTGTTAATGGTGTAGGTCTTGCTGGCCTCACCAGAGTAGTTATCGCCAGCAGCGGTAATGGTTACGGTGTAAGCACCAGCATCAATAATCTGCTCTGCCGTCTTGGCATCCTCACCCAATTTATAGGAAACCGTGTAGTCAGTTGTCAGGGCGATTGCGTTACTTCCGTCAGTGACAGTCACCGTAGGAGCCTGAGCAGCACCGGTAAACGTCTTTGCAGTCATGTCGGCAATCATGGAAGCAGCAAGCGCCTTCTTGTTAACAGTCAGCGTATTAGTCTGTGGAGTGAAGGTGTAGTTGGTAGAAGTAAGACCACTCACAACAGGAGTCACGATGTAATTCTGTGCCTTACCTTTTGTAGCATGACCAGCCTCATAAGCCACATCGTCTTTCGTGGTGGTGAAGGTAACTGTACCGCTGTAAACGCCACTCTTGGGATTTTCTTCTTCGTCCAAGTCAGAGGCAGCGAAACCTGAGAACGTAGCGGTGTAGGCAGGAATTGGGTCACCAAAAGTAATGGCCGCAGGATTTGACAAGCCTACCGTCACCTCCTTCTTGGTAATGTTGAAGGTTGTCGTGTTGGCTGTGGGCTGTACATGGGTACCGCTGTTGGTGACGGTCACGGTATAAGTACCGAAGTCCTTGATGGTCGCCTTGTCCCAAGAAATAGTCCAACCATTTTCACCATTCGTAATGGTAACATCCTGGGCATGGTCTGTACCGTTGTACAACTTGACAACAGGGGCCTTTACAGTACCGTCGTAGGGAACTGAACTTGCGTCGTCGATTGTCGCCGTAACAGTCCAGTTACCATAACTGTCCGCCCATCCTGCCAACGGCAAGAGCGACAATAACATCAAAATAAGAAAATTTTTTCTCATAATGCTTTGTTTTAAATTGTTAATAAATAAATTGTTAATAAAGAATGTATTCGTTTCTTGTTTTCTTTTCTCTCATTTGAGGTTTCTTCGACCACGCCTGATCTCAGAAAGATGAGCACACAGCGGTGCTGGCCAGTTTCTCCCCCAAACTGACGACCTTCACGCAGAGTTCCTATTGATGGATGCCATCATTGCCTCGCTATGGCGGAAGCAAATTCTTCACTCTTCACTATTCACTCTTCACTTAAAAATATGGAAACAAAAAAGACGTGGGAGTTTGTATCTCTCCGCGCCTATCCCTGTTGTCAGGCTCTAGCATTGCCCCTTCATAAGGATAAGCAACGTAGAGCCTGCCCACGTCAGGCGATATACATATACACACTACCACCTGACACACTCCCCCTCCGCTTTGGGCTATATATGCTAAGATGGTACGCCTCCTCGCGGAGGGTACACCTTATTATATATAAGGGGAAATATCAGGCGCAGGGTGTGATATAATCATCAACCCAAACGTAGACGTCTCTGTTGCATCACCGCTGTATGAAGATTCAAACTTGCTAGATTTGACAAACACAGACAGGTAACGTCAAGAAAACGTCTTTCCGAGACTGGCCGTACAACTGGCCTGAGGCCTCGTTCCACAAAATATATTTTGCAAACCCACCCACGCAAGGGCAGGCTATTTCGGGTGCAAAGATAAACATAATTTTCCAATCACCAAAGAATTTTAAGAAAAAATGTGCGATTTTTTATTCTTTGGAAAGAAATTGGCGAGAATTATCTGGTCAATCCAAGCGTTGGAAGGACTTGTGCCGAGCGTTGGAACAAAGTGTTCCGAGCGTCTGAACAAAGTGTTCCAAGCCTTGGAACAAAGTGTTTCAGGGCTCGGAACAAAATGTTCCAAGGCCTGGAACGCCTCGTTTCAAAGCATCGGAGAACGACTCGGGCTTTTCAGGACGAAATCAGAGGAAGACGTCGGAGAGTATCTTGTCGGTGGCACCGGCCTGACCGTTGACGTAGGCGGCAGCCTGCTGGCCGGCCTGCTGCAGGAAGGGGGCATCGGCAGAGAAGCGGTCCATGAGGCGCTGGAAGTCCTCATAGCAGGTGATCTCGAAGCCGCCGCCCTGGGCCTTCAGGCCCTGAGCCTCCTGGAACTTCTGGTTCTCCGGGCCGAAGATGACGGGTACGCCCCAGACGGCTGCCTCGAGGGTGTTGTGGATGCCCACGCCGAAGCCGCCGCCCACGTAGGCCACGGTGGCATAGCGGTAGATGCTGGAGAGCAGGGCGAAGCAGTCGATGATGAAAGCCCCCCCTACTGCCCCCTAGGGGGCTTATTTAGACTGTAGGGTGGTGTAGCGGGTGACCTGACGGTCGTCCAGTAGTTTCTCTATCTGCTGGAGGTGGTCTTCGCCGATGACGTGGGGGGCGATGATCAGGCGCCACTCCGGGTGCTCACGGAAATAGCGGATGAAGATTTCTTCGTCAGGCGGCCACGACGAGCCGGCCACAAACACTTTGGGACAAGCCCCCCCTACTGCCCCCGAGGGGGCTTCTGTAGTATTGCTGTTGAGAAACAGAACTATCGTGTCCCCCTCGGGGGACGAAAGGGGGGCCACTTCTTTTACCTGCAGCACGCGATCGAAGCGGGTGTCGCCGGTGACGGTGGCGTTGGTCAGGCCGATGGTGGCGAGCAACTGGCGGCTCTGCTCGTTCTGCACGTAGAAGTGGGTGAAGCAGCGCAGCACGCGGCCATACTGGTGGCCGTACCAGCGGAAGAAGACCTGGCCAGGACGGAAGATGCTACTGACGCTATAGACGGGCACGCCGCGGTGCTTCAGGATATGCAGATAGTTGTACCAGAACTCGTACTTGATGAAGAAGGCCATCTCGGGGCGGATGGTGCGCAGGAAGCGGCGGGCGTTGCGGATGGTGTCGAGCGGCAGGTAGCAGATGATGTCGGCCCCGGCATAGTTCTTGCGCACCTCGTAGCCGGAGGGCGAGAAGAAGGTGAGCAGGATCTTCAGTTCGGGGTGGTCGCGCTTGATCTGCTCCATGAGGGGGCGGCCCTGCTCAAACTCGCCGAGCGAGGCGGCGTGGAACCAGACGTAGCGGGCCGAGGGGTCTACTTTCTCGCGGAGCACGTGGAAGGCGTCGCGCTCGCCGCGCCACATCTTGCGTACCTTCTCGTTGAAGAGGCTGTAGACGGCCACGCCCAGCAGGTAGAGATAGATAATCAGGTTGTACATGGAGCCCCCCCTTCTGCCCCCGAGGGGGCTACTATAGTTTTGTTGGTTGTATTATTCATCACAGATTCGCTTCTATGGTCTGCAATACTTTATTAACATCATTAAACAACTCTTCGTTGGTGAATCTCACCACCCTGTAGCCTCTGTCCTCCAGCCACTCCTGCCGCAATGCATCTGAGACTTGCTGATGTGGCATCTGATGGTATCCCCCATCCAGTTCGACAACCAGTTTACTCGGCAGACAAGCAAAGTCTACTATATACCCCCCAATGATATGCTGGCGTTTGAATGATACTCCCAGACCCTTAGCCTTCAGATAGTTCCACAGCAACTCTTCTGCCTCGGAAGGATGATTTCGGTTGTAGCGCGCATAATCCCGAAGGAGGGTATAAAGAGTTTTGTCTGCGGTCTGGTAGTCGTATGCCATTCTTTGACATTTAATTGGCAGCAGGCATCGTAGCCCCCTCGGGGGCCGAAGGGGGGGCTCCTAATACTTCTATGGCTTTCCTCGTACGGCGGATGACCTCTTCCTTGCCCAGGAAGGCGGAGAGTTCGTACATGTCGGGGCCTTGGCCGGTGCCTACGAGGGCGATGCGCCAGGCGTTCCAGGGCTTGATGCCGGTCTGCTCCACCCAGGGGTCGACGACGGCCTTCTGGCCTTCCACGCTCCAGTCGGTGATGGTCTCCAGCACGGCGGCCAACTGACGCATCTGGTCGGCCGTCTGCTCGTTCCAGTTCTTGCGGATGAACTTGTCACCCTCGCGGTCGAAGTCTGTGGGGGCCACGAAGAAGAACTTGGTGAGGGGCCACAGGTCGCTGGGGAAAGAGATGTTGCGCTTCTTCTTGTTGCCCAGGCTGTCGGTATACTCGATGACCTTGGTCTTCATCATCCTGACCACCTCGGCCTCCTGCTCGGCGGTGGCCGTGATGCCGTTCTCGCGGAGCACCTTGTCGAAAGCGGGGCACCAGTCGGCCTCGGGACGACGCAAGAGGTACTGGTGGTTGAACCAGGCGGCTTTCACATAGTCGAACTTGGCGCCGGCCTTCGAGCACTTGGTGAGGTCGAAGAGGCTGACCATCTCGTCGAGCGACATGAGTTCCTGGTCGTTGCCGGGACTCCAGCCAAGCAAGGCCAGGAAGTTAATCACGGCTTCGGGCAGGTAGCCCTGCTCGCGATAGCCCGAGGAGACCTCGCCCGTCTTGGGGTCGTGCCACTCCAGGGGGAACACGGGGAAGCCCAGTTTGTCGCCGTCGCGCTTCGAGAGTTTGCCGTTGCCTACGGGCTTCAGCAGCAGGGGCAGATGGGCGAAGCGGGGCATGGTGTCCTGCCAGCCAAAGGCCTGGTAGAGCATGACGTGGAGCGGTGCGGAGGGCAACCACTCTTCGCCACGGATGACATGAGTGATCTCCATCAGGTGGTCGTCGACGATGTTGGCCAGGTGGTAAGTGGGCAGTTCGTCCTTACGCTTGTAGAGCACCTTGTCGTCGCAGATCTCGCTCTTGACGCGCACCTCACCACGAATCAGGTCGTCGACCAGCACCTCCTGCCCGGGTTCCACGCGGAAGCGCACCACCCAGGTGTCGGTCTCCTCGATGAGCCGCTGCACCTCGTCGGCGGGCAACGTCAGCGAGTTGCGCATCTGCTGGCGGGTGTGGCAGTCGTACTGGAAGTTCTCTATCTCCCGGCGCTTCTGCTCCAGTTCCTCGGGCGTGTCGAAGGCCACGTAGGCCTTGCCCGTGTCCAGGAGTTGCTGCACATATTTCTTATAGATGTCGCGACGCTCGCTCTGGCGATAGGGGCCGTAGTTGCCGCCGAAGGACACGCCCTCGTCGAACTGGATGCCCAGCCAGCGGAAGGACTCGATGATGTAGTCCTCGGCACCGGGCACGAAGCGGGTGGTGTCGGTATCCTCGATGCGGAACACGAGTTGGCCGCCGTGCTGGCGGGCAAAAAGGTAGTTGTACAGGGCGGTGCGCACGCCGCCGATATGGAGGGGTCCCGTGGGACTGGGTGCAAAGCGCACCCTCACTTTTCTCTCTGTCATTGCTTGCTTTTCGTTATTTTGCCTGCAAAGGTACGAATAAGCGAGCGAATAACCAAATTTATTTGGGTTTTTCCGAGCGGGAGTGCCTTCGAATACAGTCAAAGGTACGAAATAATTCTTAATTCTTGATTCATTATCCATAATTATTTCGTATCTTTGCATCGTAATTTGCATAAAAAGATGAGAAACTTCAGATTCAAGATAGACCTGACGTGGCGCGACGTGCTGCTCCGCGCAGCACTGGTGGTGTGCACCACGGCCATCATCGTGTGGTTCATGCCGAGGGACAACAGGCCCAACTTCAAGCCGGAGGTGGGCAAGGTGTGGCGATACAACGACCTGACGGCCACCTTCGACTTCCCCGTGCAGAAGAGCGACTCGGTGATCCAGGCCGAGCGGGCCCAGGCGCTGCTGGACTATGAGCCATACTACACGCTGAACAAGCAGACGGCCCAGCAGCAGGAGCAACTGCTGACGGAGCAGATGGAGAAGGAGGGCCACACGCTGGGCACCGCCCTGAAGTGGACCATCATCGCCCAACTGCGCAACGCCTACCGCCAAGGCATCGTGGACACCAAGGATCCGGTGGGCGGAGAGGCCGACACGCTGCACACCCTGCGGCGCATAGACGACAAGGAGACAAGGAGCATCAGGGGCAGCAGCGTGCTGACGCCCCGGCAGGCCTACGAACTGATCATGCAGTCGCCTGTCATCATACAGAACCAGGAGAAACTGGAGGACCTGAACCTGAACGACTTCATCGTGCCGAACCTGACGTACAACAGCGTGCTGAGCGACTCGGTGAGGGAGCAACTGCTGAGCAGCGTGCCCATGAGCAGCGGCGTGGTGCAGCGCGGACAGAAAATCATAGACCAGGGCAGCGTGGTGACCGAGGACACCTATCAGGTGCTGCTCTCCTTCATGAAGGAGATTGACCGGAGGCACACCACGCAGTCGGGCTTCAACACGGTCATACTGGGCGAGGTGATCTATGTGTTCCTGGTCATCCTGGCCTTCACCGTCTACCTGTCGCTCTACCGCAAGGACTACTTCGAGGAGATGCGCTCCATCGGTATGCTCTATGCGCTGATCATCGTCTCTACGGTCATGGCGTCGCTGATGGTCAGCCACAGCGTGCTGCACGTCTACATCCTGCCCTTCGTGGTCATACCTATCTTTATACGCGTGTTCATGGATTCGCGGACGGCCTTCATGGCCCACACGTCGATCATCATCCTGTGCGCCTGCCTGCTGCAGAAGCCACTGGAATTCATCGCCGTGGAGATGGCGGCAGGACTGGCGGCCATCTTCTCGCTGAGGGAGATGTCGTCGCGCTCGCAACTGTTCTGGACGGCAGTGGCAGCCACGTCGGCAGCCATGCTGGCCAACCTGGCCGTCTATCTGATACGCAACAACGACATCAGCCGCATAGACAGCAGCGAGTATATCTATCTGGCCATCTGCGGCATCGTCATCTTCTGCTGCTATCCCCTGCTCTACCTCATCGAGAAGTTCTTCGGCTTCATCTCCGACATCACGCTCATCGAACTGTCGGACATGAACAAGGACTTGCTGCGACGGATGAGCGAGGTGGCCCCCGGCACCTTCCAGCACAGCATCCAGGTGGGCAACCTGGCGGCGGAGATAGCCCGCCGCATCGGGGCCAACCCGCAACTGGTGCGCACCGGTGCCCTCTATCACGACATCGGCAAGATGCAGAACCCCATCTACTTCACCGAGAACCAGTCGGGCGGCATCAACCCGCACGACCAACTGTCGTACATAGAGAGCGCACAGATGATCATCAGCCACGTGACCGAGGGCCTCAAGTTGGCCGACAAATACAACCTGCCCGTGCAGATTCGCGACCTGATAGCCACCCACCACGGACAGGGCAAGGCCAAGTACTTCTATATAAAGTATAAGAACGAGCACCCCGACGAGCCCGTGGACGACCTGCTCTTCACCTACCCCGGCCCCAACCCCTTCACCAAGGAACAGGCCATCCTGATGATGGCCGATGCCGTGGAGGCCGCCTCGCGCTCGCTGCCCGACTATACTGAGCAGAGCATCCGCACGCTGGTGAACCGCATCATCGACTCGATGGTGGACGACGGCTTCTTCCGCGAGTGCCCCATCACCTTCCGCGACATCCAGTATGCCAAGACGGTGCTCATCGAGAAACTGAAGACCATCTACCACACTCGCATCAGTTACCCGGAGATGAAGAAGTGAGCAAAAGGGTGCTAACGACACTCTATTTTCTGCACAGAATGCACGTTCTGTGCAGAAATGTGCACTTTTATAGTTAATATTCTTTAAATGCTGCACACTTTTTGTTTCCGTGTGCGGTAATATGCTTACCTTTGCACCCGATTTTAACAAAAGTTTGTTTAAAGGATATGAAAAGTTTAAAGGCAATGATGGCCGGCGTGATGCTGACCGCCACGACAACCACCGCACTGGCTGGTGGCATTCTGACCAACACGAATCAAAGTATTGACTTCCTTCGCAACCCCTCCCGCGATGCTGCCATCGGCCTCGACGGTGTGTACTCTAACCCCGCCGGCGTGGCATTCCTGCCCGCAGGCTTCCACCTTGGCTTCAACTGGCAGTACGCTCACCAGACGCGTACCATCACTTCCACCAGCCCCGCTCTTGCACTGGGCCGCAAGAACGACGGTTCGACCACCAAGCAGTTTGAGGGTGTGGCCGATGCTCCCTTCATCCCTTCGCTGCAGGCTGCCTTCAACACGGGCAACTGGAGCCTGCAGTTCAACTTCTCCGTGCCTGGCGGCGGCGGTGCTTGCGAGTTTGAAGACGGTCTCGGCTCGTTTGAGAGCGTGGTGGGCAACATCGCCACTCAGTTGCAGCCCCTCGGTGCAGCCGGCTACGACATGGACGGCTATATGCAGGGACGCCAGTACTACTTCGGCTTCCAACTGGGTTCGGCCTACAAGATAAACGACAACCTGTCCGTCTATGGCGGTCTGCGCATACTCTACGGCACAGCCACCTATAAGGCCAAGATCAGCAATATCATGGTGAAGCAGGCTGCTAACGGCGCTTACATTGAGTTCGGCCGCTTCCTCGAGGGTGCAACGAGCACTATCGATGCAGGCTACAATCAGGCCACGGCCGGCCTTGCTCAGATTAACAGCGGCATTGCCCAGTATCAGGCTGCCGGCATCCCCGTACCCGCCGAACTGCTGCAGCAGCAGGCCGTCGTCGAGGGTACCATCGCCCGACTGGAAGGCACGAAGGAGAGCCTTAACTCCCTGCAGAAATACTCTGAGGGCGTCAACCTGCTCTGTAACCAGTCGAGCGTGGGCGTGGCTCCTATCATCGGCATCGACTACAAACTGAACGACCAGTTCAACTTCGCCGCCAAGTATGAGTTCAAGACGCAGATCCGCATGAAGAACGAGTCGACGGTGAACAAGGCCAGCGAGATTCCTGCCGTCAACAAGTTCCGCGACGGCGAGAAAGTGAACGAGGATATGCCTGCACTGCTGACCGTGGGTGCCATGTGGAGCCCCATCAGCGATGTGCGCATCAATGCCGGCTGGCACCACTACTTCGACAAGAGTGCTTCGTGGTACAACAATACCCAGGACCTGCTCGACCATGACTCCAACGAGTTCCTGCTGGGTGGTGAGTGGGATATCAACGACCGCTTCACGGTGTCTATCGGCGGCCAGTTGACCCGCTACGGACTGACTGATGAATACATGAACGATATGTCGTTCGTGACCAACAGTTACAGCATCGGCTTCGGTGCCAACTACAAGGCCAACGACCGCATCACACTGAAGGCCGGCTACTTCCAGACCGACTATGAGAACTACGACCGCACGGACTATCCCCCGCTGTCGGGACAGAACGACTCGTTCACCCGCACCAACCGCGTGCTGGGCATCGGTTGCGACCTCACTTTCTGATGGTTCAGAACTTATAGTCCAGCCCGACACCAATCACGTGGTTGGTGCGGCTATAGACATCGCTACCAGCATAAGGAGTCCCAAGATAGTTGGGACTCTCTTTTTGATAGTCGCTGTAGAGCGAACAGAAATAACTGACGTTGAGGCGCACCCGATCGCTGAGGTTGACGGCACCGCCAAGTCCCAGCGAATAACTGTCGCAGGCAAACGAGGTGTTCTGCTGATAGTTGTCGGCAAGCCCGTAGTCGGTGCGCTGTCCGCCGCACGAGACGGTGAAGCGGTCGTTGATGTCCCACTCCACGCCCAGCAGAAACTCATGGGTGCCATCGGCCAGTTCTTTCTGCCGGTCATTCAGCATCTTGGCATGACGGTCGTCAAAGAAATGATACTCCATGGCGGCGCGCAACTGCGGGGTGAACGCATAGCCCACGGTCAGGGTGAGCAGCGACGGCATGTCGTAGCGCGTCTTCATGCCGTCCTGATAGGCCGCCACCTTGCTGCCCAGCAGGACTGCCGTCTCCTGAGCACTCTTGCCGGCAATCTCGGCCGTCAGTTCCTTGGTATCGTTCTCTGGATTGAGGCGGGTGCGAAACTCGTAGCGGGCGGCTACCGTGACGGGGCCCCGATGATAGTCAAGGCTGACGATGGGCGCAAAGCCCCACCCCGTCTGCGGGCAGTCGAGGCGAAGGTTGACGAGCGCATTGCCACCCATGTCGGCCACCACATGTCCCTGATAGTAGCCGTCGTAATAGCAGGCCCGCATGCCAACAGCAGCCGACAAGCAGTCAAGCAGGCGGTAGGTGAAACAGGCCTGACCGCCGTAGATATACTGCTTGCCCTTCATCTGTGAGTCGAGCGTATACTGGCCGGGGGCCACGCCGCTTTGCGCCAGCATGGCCACCACGGGCACGTTGAACATGGGCACGCCCTCGTTGTACTCCACATAGCCGCCGCTGCCCACGATGCCCACCATCGCAGAGACGGCCCAGCGGTCTTTCTTGTAGGAGGCAAAGAGAGCCGGCACAATGGGTGCAGAGGCCTCGCCCCTATACTTCTGGCGGAAGTCCTGCCCGAGGAAGCCGGGGATAGCGGTCTCGATGTCACGGTTTTGCCACGGCTTCTGAAGGTTGAGCGACAATTGCCACCCCTCGTGCCCCCAGGCCAGTCCGGCGGGGTTACTGTAGGCGGCATCGATCTCGGTCGAGGCACCGCGGGCAAACATACGGTCGAAGGCAATGTGATAGTTGGTGTTGGTCATCAGGCCACCGGCCTGCGTTGGTAGCCAGCACACGGCAAGGCTTACGGCAAAAAACAGTCTCTTCATACAAAAGGGTTATTGTTGTCGCTTGCAAAATTAGTCAGATTCAGGCAATAAACGGTTAACGAATCCGTTCTTTTAATTGCAATATTGTAAGATTCTTATGCTAATAGACACTATCTCGCTGGAATTGCTCAGCAACACCGAGCAATGGAAGGAGAACGGACAACTGGCCGTGTCAGACCGTTTCTTCATCTTGCGCAACTTCAGTTTTGCGCACAAGGACTTTCTGAAGAGTTCGCAGCCCTACCGCCTGCAGGAAGGCCGTGTGGTCATCGTCAAAAAGGGATGGGCCCACTATGCGTTCAACCTGCAGGACTATCACTTCACTGCCGGCGACCTGGTGGTGTTTCTATCTGACACACTCATCGAGAAACGCGGCCACTCCAGCGACTTCGAGGTCGATGCCTTCTCGTTCGACTACCAGAGTCCTTCGCTGCCCCAGTTAGGCAAGGGCTTCTTCTGGATCCATCAGGACGAGCACACGCGCCCCATCATCAGCCAGCACTTCAACCTCATCTGGGACATGGCCCACTGGGAACCGTTCCCCATAGAGAGCGTCAGGCTGCTGCTCAACTCGCTGCTACTGTTCATCAACCGACAGACAGGACAGTCATCCACCAGCCCGGCCAGCAGGACAGACGAGATGCTGCGCCGCTTTGTCTCGCTGGTCAGCCGCCACGCAGCCCGCGAGCGCAGCATACCCTTCTACGCCGGCAAACTCTGCATAGCCCCCCACTATCTGAGCACACTTGTGAAGCAGGCCAGCGGTCGCACCGTGATGCAATGGGTCAACGAGACGGCGGTCAAGGAAGCCAAGGTGTGGCTGGCCTACAGCGACGAAAGCATCGCCCAGATCAGCGACTATCTGCACTTCCCGTGTCCTGCCTCGTTCACCAAGTTCTTCAAGCGCGAGACGGGCCTGACACCCAGCGAATACAGGCAGGCATAGGCCAGTCACAGCGGATCTACGTCGTAGTAGATCTGGAGCGAACTATAGCGCTTGTCTTGCAGCATCTGCTGCTGGGCAAGCGCTAAATATTGGCGCACACGGGGCATATCGATGCCCGTCTCCAGTTTGAGCACAATCTTGCGGATGCTCAGCGTCTTGACTCGTGAGACGGCAGGTTTGTCCGGCCCCAGCACACGGTCGCCGAACCACTGGCGCAGACGACTGCCCAGTTCAATGCCGGCCGTGGTGACCACCTCGTCACGGCGATGCTTCAGATAGACATAGATGAGCCGATAGAAGGGAGGATAGTGGAATGCCTGCCGCTCAGCGGCCAGCGCCTGGTAGAATGCGGTATAGTCGTTGCGCACCACCTGCTGGATAATCGGCAGGTCCGGACTTTTGGTCTGCAGGATGACCAGGCCGCGCTTGCCCTTCCTGCCGGCACGTCCGCTGACCTGCGCCATCATCATGAAGGCGTGTTCGTAGGCACGGAAGTCGGGCTGGTTGAGCATACCGTCGGCATGAAGGATGCCCACCACCGAGACGCGGTCGAAGTCGAGCCCCTTGGAAATCATCTGCGTGCCGATGAGCAGATTGGTTCGCCCGCTGGAGAAGTCGGTGATGATACGCTCATAGGCATTGCGAGTCCGGGTGGTGTCGAGATCCATGCGGGCCACACGGGCATCGGGGAATATCTCGCGGATCTGGTCTTCTATCTTCTCCGTGCCGTAGCCGCGCCCCTTCAGTTCCTTGTTGCCGCAGGCAGGACAGGCCGCCGGAATCTGGTAAGAGAAGCCGCAATAGTGGCAAGTCAGTTGGTTGAGATTGCGGTGGAGCGTCAGGCTGACGTCGCAATGCTCGCAGCGGGGCACCCAACCGCACTGGTTGCACTCAAGCATCGGTGCCCAGCCGCGACGGTTCTGGAAAAGGATGGCCTGCTCCCCCCGCTCCAACGCCTCGCGCACCTTGGTCAGCAGCAGCGGCGAGAAGGGGCCGTTCATCATCTTGCGACGCTGCAGGTCCTTCGTGTCCACCACCTGTATCTCCGGCAGTTCGATGCCCTGATAGCGTTCCTTCAGTTCCACCAAACCGTATTTGCCCGTCCGGGCATTATGATAGGTCTCCATGGCTGGCGTGGCCGTGCCGAGAAGCACCTTGGCCCCCAGCATGATGGCGGCACTGCGGGCATGATAGCGCGGGGCGGGCTCCTGCTGCTTGTAACTGGTCTCATGCTCCTCGTCGACAATGACGAGTCCCAGCCGTTGGAAAGGCAGGAAGACAGCACTGCGGGCCCCCAGGATGACATCGTAGGGGTTGCCCGACAGTTGTTTCTGCCAGATCTCCACCCGCTCGGCATCGCTATACTTAGAATGGTAGATGCCGAGACGATTGCCAAAGACCCGCTGCAGACGCTGCATCATCTGCACGGTGAGCGCAATCTCGGGCAACAAGTAGAGCACCTGCCGGTGCTGCTCCAGTTCGCGCTGGATGAGGTGGATGAATATCTCTGTCTTGCCGCTGGAGGTCACGCCATGCAGCAGCGTGACACGCTTCTGCAAGAACGAGAAGAGTATCTGGTTGTAGGCTTCCTGCTGGGCAGGGTTCAGCATCTTGATCTGTTCGGGATGGGGCTCACCGCCGTGGTTCAGCCGTCCGACCTCCACCTCGTAGGTCTCCAGCAGTCCGCGCTTCACGAGTTGGTTGAGCACGGGCAGCGTCGTCTCGGCAGCGTTCATCAGTTCCTCACGGGTAATCTCCTGCACGGGCTCACGGCATTCGTTTCCTTCGATGGTGTCCCAGCGCGACAGCGAGAGATAGGCGATGAAGGCCTCCTGCTGCTTAGCGGCCCGGGTGAGCATATTGAGCGCAACGTGCAATGCCGGCTCATTACGATAGGGAGCCGTCAAGCGGATGTAAGTCTCGGTGCGCGGCTTATAGCCCTCTTCGGCCTTCAAGCCGGCAGGCAGCGCAGCCTTGTAGACCTCGCCGATTGGCGACATATAGTAGTCGGCTATCCATTGCCATTGCTTCAACTGGGCGGGCAAGAGGATGGGCGAGACATCGAGCACCTGCATGACGGGCTTCACATCGTAGCCCTGCGGCGGCTGGTCGTGCAGCCGAGCCACGATACCTACATGAGTCTTGTTCTTTCCGAAAGGTACGAGGACACGCTTGCCCGCCGTCACCTCGTCCTGCATGGCCGCAGGCACGGCATAGGTGAAATAGCCATCGAGTGGCACGGGCAATATGACGTCAGCGTAGTTCAATATTAGAAGAGGTAGGTCAACGATATCGACCAGACATTGGTGGCCGATTTGGCACGGTGCATCGTCTGGTCGGCCAGTTGCGTGTTCAGGGTGTCCCAGGTGAAGTCGGCCGTCTTGCCTAACTGGATGTTATAGTAGAATGCGGCCTCCAGATGGCTGCCCACCTGCACGCCGCCGCCCAGGTTCAGGCTGAGTTTGGTGTCTTGCAAAGTAAAATGGTTGCGATAGCCCTCCAGGTCCTCCCAGTAGAAAGAGGCCGAACCCACATTGTAGGCCAACTGGGGGCCGGCACTGACAAAGGCTCCCACCATGCCCAGCAGATGAATGCCCGCACGGACATTACCCGGAATGAGGACAGTCTTCTGGGTGAGCGACTCATCGGCCACCTTCAGCGTCCGCTGGTCGTAGAGCACCGAGGCATCGACACTCAGGAAGGGCAGCGGCGTACCGATGTGGAGGGTCGGGCCGACAAAGAAGCCCGTGCGGTTCGACTTGTCCAGCACACTGCTATTAAAGTCCATGCTGGTCACGTCGACACCACCCCGCAGACCAACCTTGATGCTCTGCGAGAACGATGGTACGGTTCCAAGCCATACCACCATCAACAGGAGTACTATGTGAAGTCGCCTTCCCATTCTGATGATTTATTTTAGTGACGTTCACGACGCACCGACACACGGGGCGATGACGAGCCACCCGTGGACTTCGATGAGGAACCCTTAGAACGGCTGACACTGGAAGAGCGGCTCTTACGCTCCTTCTTGGCAGCCGCCTTGGCCTGCTTGGGGTCGGCACTGGCGATGCTGTCCAGCGAGTCACGCTTGGCCTTGTCGCCGAAGATATTGTTGCGGAAGGCAGCCAGTTCGGCCTCAATGCGCTTCTGCTCGGCGGTCAGTTTCGTGGAGTCGTTGCCGGCAATCTGAGCCAGTGTCTTGCCCAGTCGGTTGGCGGTCTTGTAGATGGTGCCCTTATACTTGTTGAGCGTGAAATAGTCATCCAGGCTCATGATGGCGGCATCGTTCACATCGCTGGTCTTCACGGTCTGACGGCTCAGGTAAGGCTCCACCTCAGCATACTTCACCCAGAAGAGCGGATACTTGGCAGCCTCGCCACCGAAGTCATCCTCGCGCAGCATCACGGGGCAGATGGCCTGCGGCTTGATGTGGAATGACGAGTTGGCCTGATCGTAGTAGGCACTTTCCTTCAGGTAATACATCTTCACCTCGGCCGAGGGGATGTCGCTGTTCTCCACCTTCAACTTGCCGTCCTTCTCCTCGTACCAGATGTGGTAGTTGTCCAGCACGGTCTTCATGTCGACCTTGGCCGTGGCATCAAGCACCTCGTTGCCGTCGAGCCGATACTCGTAGACAGGGATGTAGCCATTGAGGGCCAACTTGAAGATATAGGTGAAGAGATTCAGTTGCTTGCCCACAGGCTCCACGGGGTCGTAGAGTCCGGCATTGGCCTCATCGCTGAGGTCCACCTCACGGTAGATGTCGCGCCGCCACACCACGTCCTCCGGCATATCGAGCGCCGTGGGATACTGGATGCGCATACGCTGGGTCATGCCCTGGTTGCCGCCGTTGGCCTGTTGTTGCTGCTGAGCGGTCTGTTGCTGCTGGGTGCGGCTCTTCTTAGGCTGGGCATAGCAAATTGAGAATTGAGAATTAAGAATTGAGAATTGCACGCACAAGGCCACAAGCACCAATCTCAGTATCCAATTACGATTGCTTTTATTTGTCTTTGTTTTCATAATCATCAATCTTCAATTATCACTATTTATTTCACGATGATTTCCATTGACGTGGGCAGGGTGCGCTCGATGCCATCGGGGCCGATGGCCTTTACACGGGAGATGTAGAAGCGGCGGTTGCGCGTCAACTTGCGGAAGGTGTCCTTCTGACGGGCCGAGAACTTGTCGCCCTCGCCCACCATCGGCACGGCATTACCCATATTGTCGTAGAAGACGGTCTCAAACGACAGCACACGGAAACCGATGTCGAGGATGCCATCGTCGATGGCGGCACCAATGCCGTCGATGGCCATCAGGCTGGCCTTTGCCAAGCCGCCACCCTTGTAGCGTATCGGACTGCCTTTCTCATCCTTCATATCTATATAAGGTGTAGGGTCAGGCAGACGGCGCACTCGGAAGGTGAACTGTCCCATCTGCTGCGGACGGCCCGTATTGGTCGACGTGACGGTGATGGTTGCGTCCTGACCGATCTGCGTTGGCTTGGCGATGTAGCGGCCAGGCCCCGTGGGAGTCAGCGATCCATTGGTCATCGTGGCCGAGATCTTGTTCTGCGGCACACCCGGCACAGAGATGCTGATGGGGTTGGCATAGCCCGCATAGAGCATATTCATCAGGTCGGCCGAAACGGTGGCCGAAGGGTCTACAACGGTGTACTTCTGCTCGAAGTCGCGGCGAATCTGGTCTCCGTTGCCGTTGATGGTCTGTATGTAGCCGGAAAGGGTGAAATCACCCGTGCTGGTGCAGATCCGCTCGTAGATATTGTCCTGCAGGTCCACCTTCTGATTGCCTATATAGATTTCAGGAATCTGAGTGGTGTCGACGGCGGCCATCACGATGTGGGCCGAGAACTTGTCGCCACGCACGATGGTCTGCGAGTTGGGGATGACGAAGGCCTCGAGGGCGTTGACGCGGATGTCCTTCACGTCGATGTTCTGCACCAAGGTATGCAGCACCTCCTTCTCGGCGTTACGCACGTCGCTCTGCAACTTGGAGAGCAGCGTGACGGCAGCAGCGGCCGGCATCGACTCAAACATATACTCCTGCCAGTTCTTGCCCAGCCCTGTGGGGGGCACGTCTGTTGTCAGGTCGCTGGCTATGCGACGCTGCTGCGCCGTGTCGGGAATCATCGTCAGGATGCGCTCACGATAGGCATCGATGGCACCCTTCAGTTCCTCGCCCCGGCCACGGCCTGGGGCCAGCATCACCTGATTGGCAGCCTCCAGGTCCTCCTTGTTCTGCAGGCTGGCGGGGTTGCCGTTCTTGCCGTCTGCCTCACGGGCGATGGCCAGTTTCAGGTCAGACGCCAGATTGTATAGCGAGTCGCTGAGCGACTTCACCTGCTGCGCCTTATCGTACCACTCGCGCACCTTCTGCGGATTGGCCTGCATCTGCTGCTCGAAATCCTCATAGATGGCCAGGTTTTCCTTCGCTGCATTCTCGGTGGTGCGGTTCAGGCTTTCCTCCACGATGGAGAAGCCGTTGAGCACCTCATTCGAGACATTCAGCGCAAGCATGGCCATCAAGACGACATACATCAGATTGATCATCTTCTGGCGCGGAGATACGGGTCTTTTCTTAATTGCCATTGTTATCCAGTTTAGGCATATTCACCGTCATGGCCTCAATCATGCGAGTGTATATCTTGTTCAGTTCGGCAATCTGCTCGGCCATGCGCTTCGACTGCTCGTTGATCTGGTCGATGGTGCCGATTTGCTGCGAGGCGCCCTTGAGTTGCATCTCGTAGACCTTGCAGATACCGGTCAGCGTGCGGTTCAGGTTCTCCATCTCCTCGCTGTCGCGGGTCAGACGTTCGCTCTGCTCGGAGACCTTCTGCAGAGTCTCGGTCAGTTTCTTCAACTGGTCCACATAGTTATTCGTAGCCTCCTCCATGTCGGGATTCAGGTCGGGCAGTTCGGGAGCCACTACGCCACCGATGCCGCCAATGACGCCGCCGCCCACGAGTTTGGAGCCTTCTGACTGGAGGTTTGCTCCGTCCAAACCTGGAGTTTGCTCCGTGCTCTCTGGCAGTCCGCTGCCGCCGCCGATGATGATGGTGCCGCCACCACCGACGCCAACGCCGCCAACGGCCACGCCACCGCCGCCGATGGCCACCTGGCCCTCACCATTGGCAACAACGCCTGACAGACCTTCGGCCTCAACATGCGTAGGCAGGTCCATACCGTCGGCCGTCTTGTCGAAGGGTCGGTCGAAGGCTGCGATGAAAAACACGATGACCTCGGTACCCATGCCCAGGAACAGCATAAAGTTGGCACCCGGCAGGTGGGTCAGTTTGAAGAGCGTACCGAGAATCACAATCGATGCGCCCCAACTGTAGGCATAGTTCATAAACGTCTGCCCAGGGACGCTATCCAGCCACTTCTGCAAGCGGTAGATAATATTGAATTTACTATATTTAGTCATGTCGTTATTACGTTATTTCGTTATTACGCCTCACACTATTTCCGTGCCTTCTTGGCCGAGGCCTTCACGGGCTTGGCCTTGTCGCTTGTGGTGTTAGCCAGGCTGCGCACACAGCGGAAGCCAATGTAGGAGCGCGGCTGGTTCTGGTATTCACTCGAACGCCAGGCCGAGCGGATGTAACTCTCGGGGTCTTTCCACGAGCCGCCACGCACGCTCTTCTTCTTCAGGCGATAGGGGTCTTCAGCGGCAGCGTTATATTTCAACTGCGGGTTGATGTCGTTCATGGCATCCACGCCGGCCTCGGTGAAGATGGTAGACGTCCACTCAGCCACGTTGCCGGCCATGTCGTAGAGGCCGTTGGAATTGGCACTGTAGATGCCCACCTTCGACGTGATGAGGTTGCCGTCCTTGGTGTAGTTGCCGTTGTCGGGCTTGAAGTTGGCATAGAAGCAGCCCTTGCCGCTGGCCACATCCTCGTTGTCCCAGGGGAACTCGTTCTGGTCCTTGCCACGGGCGGCATACTCCCACTCGGCCTCTGTCGGCAGACGGTAGCGCTGCACGAAGCGGGCGGCAGGACCGAGGCCTTTCAGCAGAAACTCGGTGCGCCAGGCGCAGAAGGCGTTGGCCTGCTCCCAGGTGACGCCCACCACGGGATAGTCGTTGTAAGCCGAATTGGAGAAGTAACTGCGCATGTAGGTCTCGTTGTCGGCATTGGGGAAGTCGTTCACCCAGCAGGTCGTGTCGGGATAGATATTGACGATGTAGGTATTCAGGAAGTCCCAGGGGCCGGTCAACTGGCGGTTGATGGTCTGGCGCACGATGTTGCCTTCATCGTCGATATAGGCCGTATCCTTCGAAATCCACACCTGCTCGTTGGGGTTCACGGTGACGTCGGTATTCAGGTTACGCTCCGATGGGTTCAGACGGTTACGACGCAGGGCAGCCTCGGTATAGTCGTAGATCTCGTAGCGATAGTTCATCTGGCTGGCGTCGAGCATTTTTTCACCTGTCACGGGATTGGTCACGTAGACGCTCTCGATGGCACGCAGTTCATCCTCATTGGGCTTGCGGGGCAATGATTTCTTCCAGTTCAGATGGGGCTTCACGGGGTCGCCGTTCTTGTCTTCCTCTATCTTGTAACTCTCGTCGCCGCCATAGTTGGGATCGGCCAGACGCTCACGGATGATCGAGTCGCGCACATAGTTGACAAACTGGCGATACTCCGAGTTCGTAATCTCCGTATCGTCCATCCAGAAGCCCTCCACCGAGATGTCCCTCACGGGTGTCTGCTTGCCCCAGAGGGAATCGGTATTCTCTATACCCATGCGCAGATGGCCTCGCTTGACGAGCACCATTCCATAAGGCGCAGGCTCTGAGAAAGCCTTGCCGCTGGCACCCGTCAACTCGCCGCCTGACGACGTGGCGGTCTTGCCGCCGAAGCAACTCGTCAGTAAAAGCACCGAAACAGTGCATAGCACTATGCTCAATTGTTGTTTCATATATGCAGTTTATAATATTCTCACACTCTGATGCCGGTTACGCCCCTTCTTGAAGAGGTTGATGTCGGTCTGATAGCCCACGAAGAGTTCGTGACTGCCGTTGCCGATGCTGACGGCGCCGGTGTACATCTCGTAACTATAGCCCAGCATGATGCCGTGGAACGTGCCGCCCAGATAGACGGTCACCGAGTTGGAGGGGCTGTAGCCCGCGCCGGCATACATCACCTTCCCGTCGTGCTGGTAGGTCAGGCGGGCTGTCACGTCGGCCCGATAGCCCACCCCGTCTGAGCGTCCCATCACAGAGGGCTGTATTGATAAGAACGGATTTCTCAGCCGAATATTGCATCCGGCCATCAAATAATATGCGCGGTCCACATCCAGTTCGTTCGTTTCGCCCAGTTCCACCTGGGGTGCCAGGGCGTGCTGAACGGCGGCTCCCAGGTACCACCACCGGTGCTGATAGTAGAGGCCGGCACTCAGGTCGAAGGCCGTCCCCGTGGCATCGCTGGTCGAGAAGGCATCGTCGCCCGATTCCCGCAAGTCCACCTTCGAGCCACTCATCGTCTCACTCAGGAAGCCGGGCTGCACGCCGATGCTCAGCGTACCGCCGAAGAGCCGCTGCTTATAGGCATAGATGACCGAGAATCGCTTATGGGAAAAGATACCTATATCGTCGTTCATCAGTTGAACGCCCACACCATGATAGGCTCCAGCGAAATAGAAGGGCATGTCGGCTGTGGCGAAGAGGGTACGCGGGTTGTGCTCGAAGCCCACCATCGACATATTGTAGGCAGCCGTCACGTTCAGTTTCGCCTGCTTGCCTACTGCGGCAGGGTTATAGGCCGACTCCATCGACCAGTAGTGACTGAACGATGGATCGTACTGCGCCGCTGCTTCCTGCAGGGCCGCCAATAACAGGGCCAATATCGTGAGAATTCGCCTTAACACGTAGTTAATAACGCAAAACTCACCTCATTTATTATATATTCAGACTACTTGAATACCAATTTCTTTCCTTTTTTAATGTAAAGTCCCTTACCAGGACGAGCCACACGCTGCCCCTGCAGAGTATAATACACATCGGGCTCTCGCAGGCTGAAGGTCGTGGTCGACACCGAAGACACGGCGGATGCGGGCCTGTAGACTGCCAGCGACCGATAGATCTGGTAACTGCTGTTTCCCAAGAGATTAACCGACAGGCCATCCGCCTCAGAAAGACACTGCCCAATCAGCAACAAGGAGTCGGCTGCCTGATAAACGGTTTCGCCCTGTCCCTGCAGATAGGACACCTGGCAGATGTCGCCCTTCATCGCATCATTGAGCGTGATGGTAAAGTCATTATTAGTATTCATTCCATAGCCCACGAAGTAGAAATAATAGTTCGAGTTCTTGCTCGTAAAAGTCAGACCGTCATAAAGGCCTGTCACGCTCTTGCCATACAATGTCGACCGCATCCAGGGCAACTGGCCTGTGCCATCGAATCCTTTGATGGCAGATGTCGTCTTCAGCGCCATCCAGCCACCGCCGGGTGCCTCATCTGAAGTGAAATCGACATATTTAGACAGGCCATAGGCACCATTGGCTTCCACGTTGGCGTAGTGAGTCATGCCATCTTCATCCACCACCTGCACAATCGCATTGCCAACAGCCTGGCCCTGAACGATCAGTATAGCAGAGCCTTCCGCCTCCTTTTCTACCGTAAAGTCATTCATCGAGTCGCCGTTCAGGTCAACCATCGCCACCTGCTTGATGGCCTTTCCGTTCATTGCCTTCACACGATAGGCGGGATAGAAGTTGCCGCCTCCCATCTGCCGCATCCCTGTCAGTTGCAAGTCCAAAGCGGACTCTGCCGTTGACAAGGGAACCAGCATCACACGGGAGTTCAGGCCAGAAGGCACCAACGACCAGCCAGCATAACTTGCGGAACTGATATTTGACATATTGATGTCCTCAAAGATGCGCCACTCCGTACCATTCTTATCCATCTGTCGGATACGATTAGCCGGCAGGTTGGTGACCTCTATCTTCAGCGTATTGCTGCCTTCCTTTACCAGCCCCTTGCAGTCGAGCACGAAGGGGGCAGCCCAGGCACATCCCAGATACTCTCCATTGAGCCACACCCGGGCACTCTCTCTGACATCACCCAGGTTCAGCCGGAATCCTGCATTAGCCGCCTTCATCTGCTGAGCCGTCACCACGAAGCCAGTCTCATAGGTGCCCGTCCCCATAAAGTCTTCCAGACCATCCAGGGTCTCCCAAGTCTGTAGTTTGTCCAACAATGTGCGGGAAGGCGCATCACTGCCGTCTGCCACATAGAACGACCATTGTCCATCAATTTCAATGCCAGCCTGTTCATAAACTTCCTGAGCCGTAGCATCGGTTGCCACGTCAGCGTTATAGGTCTGCAGAATGACTGACTGGCCCGACTTCAGGCTCAGCCACACCCGCTGGTCTTTCACAACAGCCTTGCTGATATCGCCGGTCATCGGGTCGAAGAGCGCCACACTCGCAAAGGGCACGGCCAAGGTGACATAGCCCTCCACATCGTCCGGTGTCAGATTAGCGACGAAATAATGGTAGCCCGTGTCGTTGGAACGACGAATCACGTCCAGCCCCATCTCTGTGCGCATGGCCTCCGATGCGATGTTTAGGCCGCTCAGATCGGCAGGCGTATTGCCATAGACCACAGTGGCTCCAGCGGCCACCAGTTCGTCCAGATGAGTCTTCACACTATCCGGCAGATTCGTGCTTACCGGCACCACCAGTGCCTTGTAGGTAGTGCCTGCCGCCGTTTTCAGCAGACCATCGGCATAGGTCGTCGTCATCAGAAAGCGCTCGCTGGTATAGTCGCAGTCCAGTCCCTGTGCCTCCAGATTCTTCACGCAGGTCTCCAGTTCCGACATCTTTGTCGACATGGTGTTGATATCGAACAGTAAAAGACGATTCTGGAACGCCGTGCCAGTGGTCTTTTTCATCGCGTTGGCAAAGGGAGCATAGACCAGCACATCGTTGTCTGGTTTTCCCATCTGCATAAAACTCTGCACGCGCTCTATATACTTCATCATTGAGGGTGCATCATGCCAGATGCTGTTGGTAGGACTCATGTCGATGGCCGCATAGAACTTCCACCCCGGCCAAGCGGCCTCCTTGGGCGAATAGGCCGTGCCATGAAAGAGGACATGGTTCACGCCGGCAGCAAACAGCAGGTCGAGTTCCGGCTTTATCTGGGACAACGAGGTACGGAAATGCTCTGTCAGCCAGGTCATCGATTCACTCGACACCAATGGTTTGCCCGTAATATGGGCAGCGCTGGAGGCATACTTCAATGTGGCTTTTGAACTGAGGGCCGACAGATAGTAGCCCGCATCGTTCCGTAAGCCCTTGATGCCGAAACTGTTCATATAGAAATTCTCTATCTCGGGGATATCGGCCTCGGCATAGAGGTCTATCAGGTTGCCCGGTGAACCGTGGGCTTGGTTACGCGTCGTGGCCCCGTGACTGTGGGCCCATGCCGTCCACTGCCGCGTGAAATTGTCACGCAGCATATCGCTCAGCGTCTGCCTATAGTCGGCATAGACCTGGGCGTCGCGGTTCAGCAACTTATCCAGATTCTCTTCCAGTTTGTAGCCACGGCGACTCTCAAACTGCTCAAACATCCTAGTTGTCCAGTCTGCCTGAGTGATCTCATAGGAATCATTAAAGAACGAATGGGGCCAAGGATTGCCGCCTGCTTCAAATCGCGTGTCGAAGTACTTCAGGTAGTTGGCCACTGCCGTAGAGTCGAAATGATCAAGCACGAGGCCATCGCTGCCCGGCGACGGACGCTTCACCGCCATCACACCATACTGGATGTAGGCGGCTATCACCTGCCATTGTCCCTCGGGAGCCACCCACTTCAGGTTTCTCCCGCTCACCATGCTTGTCAGTTCTGTGACCTGTCCACCATTATCCTTTTGCGGGAAAGCCATCACCTTCTGCAGCGTACCGCCAGAGGCACCCAGCGTCAGCGACTGCTCCGTCTTTCCGTCACCAGTCAGGGTGAACGTCTCCGTCAACAGTTTGCTGGCCGACTCGGTCTGCTTCACCATCGGGCCGCCAAAAGGCCAACCCGTGCCGGTAGTCATATCAATGTCTATGTCCAGTTGTTCACCTAACTGCTTGGTGTATTTCAGCATCTCAAGCCACTTGGGAGTCAGGAAGGTGATATTCTTCGATGCATTGTTCTTCACCGAATAGATGGGTGTGATCTCGAGCGTACCGATACCCGCCTGAGCATATTGCTCCATATTCCACTTCAGGTTCTCCTCGTCAACGGCAGAGCCCAGCCACCACCAGCGGCTGCCAGCCTTCATTTCACGTTTCACCTCCGGCCATTGGGCCACCTGCTGTGCATACATAGAAGTGGCACCAAATGCCACCATGCACAATGTCATCAGATACTTCTTCATCACGAGCGTTTTTGATTAATGGGTACAAAGTTACGAAATTATTTCTACTCACACGCTACAAATTCAAAATATTTTCGTAATTTTGCACCGATTTCGAAACCTACAGACTGTATATACGATGAAAGAGAGAAAATTACTATTGGGCGACGAGGCCATCGCACTGGGAGCCATCCATGCCGGACTGTCCGGCGTGTACGCCTACCCCGGCACGCCGTCTACAGAGATCACCGAGTTCATTCAAGGCAACAGCCTGGCTCGCGAGCGGGGCATCCACAGCCGCTGGTCTACCAACGAGAAGACGGCCATGGAGGAGGCCCTGGGCATGTCGTTCATGGGCAAGCGCGCCTTGGTTTGCATGAAGCATGTGGGCATGAACGTCTGTGCCGACCCGTTTGTCAACAGCGGCATGACGGGCGTCAATGGCGGCGTGGTGGTGCTGGCTGCCGACGACCCGTCGATGCACTCCAGCCAGGACGAGCAGGACAGCCGCTTCTACGGCAAGTTCGCCATGATTCCCATCTTCGAGCCGTCTAACCAGCAGGAGGCCTACGACATGATGGCCGCCGCCTTCGACTACTCCGAGCAGCAGAAACTGCCCGTACTGATGCGCGTCACCACCCGCATGGCCCATAGTCGCGCCGTCGTCCAGTGTGTCGACGTACCACGTCAACAAAACGCCCTTAACTACAACGCCGAGGCCAAAAACTGGGTGCTCCTGCCTGCCAATGCCCGCCGTCGCAACGACATCGTGACCGCCCAGCAGGCCGCCCTCGAGCAGGACGCAGCCAACTCCACCTACAATATATATAAGGAAGGGAGCGACAAGAGTCTGGGCATCCTGACCAGTGGCATCGGCTACAACTACGTGATGGAGTGCTTCAACGGCCAGTGCCCCTACCCCGTCCTGAAGATTTCGCAGTACCCCCTGCCGAAGGCCCTGGTACGCCGTCTCCTCGACGAGTGCCAGCAGGTGCTCATCGTCGAGGAGGGCCAGCCCTTCATCGAGGACATCGTGCGTGGCGTTGCCGAACTGAAGAATGTTCGAGGCAAACTCGACGGCACCCTGCCCCGCACGGGTGAACTCACGCCCGATGCGGTTAAGCAGGCGCTAGCCCAACTATTAACTATTAACTATCAACTATCAACTGACAACGGCTTCGCTACATGCGAAGACGTTGTCCCCCGTCCCCCCGCACTCTGCCAGGGCTGCGGCCACCGCGACGTCTATGCCGCGCTGAACGAGGTGCTGAAGGAGTACGACAATCCCCGCGTCTTCGGCGACATCGGCTGCTACACGCTGGGCTTCCTGCCCCCGTTCCGCGCCATCCACTCCTGCGTCGACATGGGAGCCTCCATCACCATGGCCAAGGGTGCTGCCGACGCTGGCCAGTGGCCTGCCGTGGCCGTCATTGGCGACTCCACCTTCACCCACAGCGGCATGACCGGCCTGCTCGACGCCATCAACGAGAATGCCAACATCACCGTCATCATCAGCGACAACCTGACCACCGGCATGACCGGCGGACAGGACTCTGCCGGCACCAACAAGTTCGAGGCCATCTGCCGAGGCCTGGGCCTCAGCGACGAGCACCTGAAGGTGGTCGTTCCCCTGCCGAAGAACATGCCGGAGATCACGCAGGTCATCCGTGATGAGATCAACTACCACGGCACCAGCGTCATCATCCCCCGCCGCGAGTGCATGCAGACCCTGCAGCGCCACCTGAAGCAGCAAAAGGCAAAAAAGAACTGACAGAAATTATTATAATTATTCTAATTTCTTTCCAAGACAATGAAAACCGACATCATCCTTTGCGGCGTGGGAGGACAAGGCATCCTCTCCATCGCCACCATCATAGGCGAAGCCGCCATGAACGAGAACCTCTACATCAAGCAGGCCGAGGTGCACGGCATGAGCCAGCGCGGCGGCGACGTGCAGTCCAACCTGCGCATCTCCTCTGACCCCATCCACAGCGACCTCATCCCACGGGGCGGAGCCGACGTCATCATTTCCATGGAGCCCATGGAAGCCCTGCGCTACCTGCCCTGGCTGAAGCAGGACGGCTGGATCATCACCTCGTCAACACCCTTTGTCAACATCCCCAACTATCCCGACATGGAGGTCATCCGGGCCGACCTGGCCAAGTTGCCCAACGTCATCCTGCTCGACATCGAGCAGAAGGCCAAGGACAACGGCGTGCCCCGTTCGGCCAACGTCATCCTCCTGGGTGCCGCCCAGCGGGCCCTCGGCATCGAGTACGAGAAACTGGAGGATGCCATCCGCCGCGTCTTCGGCCGCAAGGGCGAGGCCATCGTCGAGGCCAACATCAAGGCCCTGGCCATCGGCCGCGACGCCCAGAAGTAAAGCCTTCCAGACAAGTTACACTGCCTGCACTGCCACCAAAACAACTTCCATACGATACGCCCTTGATTCTGGTTGTTTGGAGGCTCCAAGCGAGGTGTTTGGAGGCTTCAAACAGGTGGTTTGGAGGCTTCAAACCAACACGCGAATGTCGCTGTGGTCCATGACCGTGGTGCTCTTGTGGGGTGCCTCGGTGAAGGTCGCTTCCAGCGGCCCTATACTACCTTCTCTCTCGTAGAGAGAAGTACGTATAGGCCCTGAAGCCTTCACCTCGGCAAGTGCTGACTCGTGCTTGACCTTTGGCCGCTTCACAACGCCTCTTGAACAAGTTTTTCTTTTGCATTTCACTCTTTTTTTCGTAACTTTGCGCTCTGTGAGCGCGAACTTACTCCGTCTCGGCAAAAAAAAGAATAAATTCTTTTGTTTTGTTCTCAACTTTTCGTAACTTTGCCGCAAAGGATTATTCAAATGTGGGA
>JAFUST010000026.1 GCA_017467535.1 Prevotella sp.
GCTGCACCAGCAGTTTGCCGCTGAACTTCTCTATCATGCCGCCCTTGCCGTCGTGCTCGATAAACGAGTCGTGCTTCTCGGCGGTTCCCTCCGTCAGCGGCTGGAACCAGTGGGTATAGTGGGTGACGCCGTTCTCTGTGGCCCACTGCTTCATGCCAGCGGCTACGGCATCGGCCACCTGACGGTCCAGACGGGCACCGTTGTCGATGACGTCGATCATCTTTTCATAGACGTTCTTCGGCAGATACTTGTACATCTTCTCGCGGTTGAAGACCTTCTTGCCGAAATACTCACAAGGTCTCTCAACGGGTGCTTTTACGTCGAGCGGCTTCTTCTTGAAAGCCTCGCCGACAACCTGAAATCTTAATGCTTTCATAATCAATTTGTGTCTGTGTTAATAATACCTATTTATTCCAATTCTCTATTCGCTGCAAAGCCTCCTCGGTCTGCTCGTGACTGCCGAAAGCCGTAAAGCGGACGTAGCCCTCGCCGCTGGGACCGAAACCGACGCCTGGGGTGCAGACCACGTTGGCACCGTAGAGCAGTTCCTCGAAGAACTGCCACGATGGCGTGCCGTTTGGTGTCTTCATCCAGATGTATGGGGCGTTCTCACCGCCATAGACCTCGTAGCCGAGGCTGCGGAAGGTGTCCAGCATCTTCCGGGCGTTCTGCATATAGTAGCCGATAGTGGTGGCCACCTGCTTTTTCCCCTCAGGGGTATAGACGGCCTCGGCAGCACGCTGCGAGATGTAACTCGTGCCATTGAACTTGGTGGACTGCCGACGGTTCCACAGCGGGTTCAGTGGGATGCGCTCGCCGGTCAGGGTGGCTGCCGTCAAGTCCTTGGGTACGATGGTATAGCCGCAGCGGACACCAGTGAATCCTGCCGTCTTCGAGAATGAGTGGAACTCGATGGCACACTTTCGGGCACCCCGTATCTCGTAGATGCTACGCGGAATGTCGGGATCCTGGATGTAGGCCTGATAGGCGGCATCGTAGAAGATGAGCGTGTCGTTCTTCAAGGCGTAGTTCACCCACTTGCGCAGTTCAGCCTTGGTGATCACCGTACCTGTTGGGTTGTTGGGATAGCAGAGGTAGATGACGTCCACCCGCCGGTCGGGCAAGGCCGGCACGAAGGCGTTCTCTGCCGTGCAGGGCAGGTAGATGACGTTCGACCAGCGGCCATCCTGCTGTATGCCGGCACGGCCGATCATCACGTTCGAGTCGATATAGACAGGATAGATGGGATCGGTGACGCCGATGCTGTTGTCCCAGCGGATGAGTTCCTGGATGTTGCCCGTGTCGCTCTTGGCACCGTCGTTGATGAAAATCTCGTCGATGTCGAGATGGATGCCACGGGGCAGGAAGTCGTTCTTGAGGATAGCCTCCCGCAGGAAGTCATAGCCCTGCTCGGGGCCGTAGCCACGGAATCCGCTGGTGCTTCCCATCTCGTCGACAGCCCTGTGCATAGCCTCGGTGACGGCAGGACAGAGCGGCTGGGTGACGTCGCCTATGCCCAGCGAGATGACGTCGGCCTTGGGGTGCATCACCCGGAAGGCATTGACCTTCTTGGCAATGTCGGCGAACAGGTAGTTGTTCGGCAGTTTAAGGAAATGATCGTTTACTAATGCCATATTTACTAACAGAAATTATTATAATTTTTATAATTCTTTTTAAGCCGTACGGCTGACGTTGTTATTTTCTCGGTGGCAGAAAGAATTATGTTAATTATAATAATTTCTGTCCTGATCAATCTCTCCGTCGAAGACGAAGGCGGCGGGGCCGGTCATATAGACATGATTGTCTGTCTCGTTCCACTCGATGTGGAGTGTGCCGCCGTCCATCACGATGTCGCTCTCTCGGCCCGCTCTGCCTGTCAGACAGGCGGCCACAGCGGTGGCGCAGGCTCCAGTGCCACAGGCTTGGGTGATGCCACTGCCCCGCTCCCAGACACGGGTGCGGATGGCTCCATTCGTCTCCAGACGGGCAAACTCGATGTTGCAGCGTTGTGGGAAGGCGGGATAGTGTTCGAGTGTGCGGCCTGTCTCTGCTACCTGATCAACATTGTCGGTGAAGATGACATAGTGGGGATTGCCCATCGAGACAAACGTGCCCTGCGTCAGGCCATAGTGGGGCAGGAAGAGTGTCTCGTCGTCCAGCACCGGCTCTAACATATCAACGGACACACGGTCCACAATATTGTCCTCCACGTGTAGACGAAGCGTCTTGATGCCCGAGAGGGTCAGCAGACGGATCTCTTCCTGATGGGTGAGACCACGCTCGTAGACGTATTTGCCGATGCAGCGGCTGGCGTTGCCGCACATCATCGCCTCTGAGCCGTCGGCATTGAAGATGCGCATCGTGAAGTCGGCCTCCGGGATGGGCGACTGGCCTATCAGCACCAGGCCATCAGAGCCGATGCCCTTGTGGCGGTCGCTCCAGCGGATGGCTGCCTCAGCGGGGTTCTCCACGGGCTGTTCCATCGTGTTGACATAGATGTAGTCATTGCCCGCACCATGCATCTTGGTGAAGTGGATCTTTGCCATGTTGTTTCGTTATATCGTTATTACGGTATTTTGCTATTTCGAAAGGAAACTATGAACTTTCTTCGCCGTTTCGATGCCACTGGCCATCGCACGGACAACGAGGCTGGCACCGCTCGCGGCATCGCCACACACAAAGACATTCTCAGGATACTGCGGATGCTCCGGCTTCAGGAATCCCATAGCCAGCAGGACAAGTTCGGCTTTGATAACCTCGGGCTGCCCCTTCTCGACCATCAGTGGACGCCCGCCTTCTGGGTTGGGCTTCCAGTCGATTTCCTGCACTTTCACGCCGGTCAGTTTGCCGTCCTTGCCGAGGAACTCGAGGGTGTTGATGTTCCAACGACGGGCGCAGCCCTCCTCGTGCGATGAGGTGGTCTTGAGGGTGCGCGGCCAGTTAGGCCATGGGTTCTGCGGGTCTTCAGGGCCCTCGACGGGACGGGGCATGATCTCTATCTGCGTGACGCTCTTGCAGCCCTGGCGGTGTGCCGTGCCGATGCAGTCAGAGCCGGTGTCACCACCGCCGATGACCAACACGTCCTTACCCTTGGCTGTGATGCGTTCGTCCTTCGGGAATTCCATCCCGGCCAGCACGCGGTTCTGCTGAGAGAGTAGTTCGAGGGCGAAGTGGACGCCCTTCAGTTCGCGACCGGGGATCTTGAGGTCACGTGCCGTCGGAGTGCCAGTGGCAATGACGATGGCCCCCCACCCAGCCTCCCCCGAGGGGGAGGAGTTGCTACCCTGCTCACTGACAGCCGCCATCAAGCCATCCACGCCCTCCCCTCGGGGAGGGATGGGGAGGGGGCTGTTGTATCTGAACTCGATGCCCTCCTGCACCAGCAACTTGATGCGGCGGTCGATGATTGCCTTGTTCAGTTTAAAGTTGGGGATGCCGTAGCGCAGGAGACCGCCGGCGGCTTCGTTCTTTTCGAAGACCGTCACCGTGTAGCCCATCAGGTTAAGGGCGTTGGCGGTGGCCAAACCGGCAGGGCCGGCACCAATGACGGCCACCTTTTTTCCATTACGAACGATGTTGGTATGGGGCTGGATGTAGCCCTCGCGGAAGGCGGCCTCGGTGATGGCAGCCTCGTCTTCGCGGTTGGTGGTCGGCTCGTGGTTGAAGCGGTTCAGCACGCAGGCCTTTTCGCACAATGCCGGACAGATGCGGCCAGTGAACTCGGGGAAAGGATTAGTGCTGTTGAGCAGCCGATAGGCCTGTTCCCACTCACCCTTATACAAGGCATCGTTCCACTCTGGCGGCTTGTTGCCCAGCGGACAGGCCCAGTGGCAGAAGGGTACGCCGCAATCCATGCAGCGGCTTGCCTGCAACTTCCGTTCGCGGGTGTTCAGTGTCTGCTCTACCTCGCCGAAGTCGTGTATTCTATCGTGTATCGGACGATACCCGGCCTCCTGCCGGTGTATCTCCAGGAATGCTTTTGGATTTCCCATTTTATTTATTGAACATTGAACATTGAGGATTGAACATTAGTAATCGCGCTGGATGTCTGCGATCTTGCTTTGCAATTTCTTGAACTGCTCCTCCTGCAGCACACGTTTGTATTCGATGGGCACCACCTGGATGAAGTCGTCCACATAGTGCGGCCAGTCGTCGAGCATTGTGCGGGCCAGTTTCGAGCCGGTGTAGAGGTAGTGTTGGCGAATGAGTTCGTGCAGTTCCTTGCGGCTGACGCTGTCCTCCACGAGGTTGATCTCCACCATGTCCATATTGCAGAAGTAGTCGAAGGTGTGCTTCTTGTCCCATACATAAGCCACGCCGCCCGACATACCGGCAGCGAAGTTGCGGCCCGTCTCGCCGAGCACCACCACACGACCGCCGGTCATGTATTCGCAGCAGTGGTCACCGGCACCTTCGATGACGGCAATGGCACCACTGTTACGCACGCCGAAACGCTCTCCCACCTTGCCATTGATGTAGAGTTCGCCAGATGTGGCACCGTAGAGACCGGTGTTGCCGGCGATGATGTTGTCCTCGGCACGGAAGTCCTCGCCACTACGTGTTGGTGGCAGAATGCTGATGCGGCCACCGCTGAGGCCCTTACCGAAATAGTCGTTGCATTCGCCTTCAAGTCTTAGGTTGAGTCCGCTGACAGCAAATGCACCAAAACTCTGGCCTGCTGAGCCTTTGAACTTGATGTTGATAGTGCCTTCAGGCAGGCCTGCCTCACCGTATTTCTTGGCGATGACACCACTCAGCATGGTGGTGACGGCACGGTCGGTATTCTTGATGGCGTAGTCGAGTGTAAGTTCCTCGCCATTTTCGATGGCTTTCTCAGCAGCACGTATGATTTCTTCGTCTTTCACACCGCTGACCTTGGTGAAGGCCCCACGGTCCCAGTAGAGTGCGCGGTCGGTCTCGGGCTGATGCAGCAGACGCTCGAAGTCGATGGTCTTCTGCTTGTCGGTGGCACGGGTGGTATCCACTTCGATCAACTCCGTATGACCGATGATCTCCTTCAGGCTATGCACACCAATCTCCTCGAGGTATTCGCGTACCTGCTGAGCCAGGAAGGTGAAGTAGTTGACCACGTAATCGGCACGGCCTTCGAAGTGCTTGCGCAACTCCGGGTTCTGCGTGGCCACGCCCATTGGACAAGTGTTGGTGTTGCACTTGCGCATCATCACACAGCCCAGCACAATGAGCGGCAGCGTGCCGAACGAGAACTCGTCGGCGCCGAGCATCGCCATGATGATGACATCTTTGGCGGTTTTCAGTTGTCCGTCTGTCTGCAGGCGCACCTGGTTTCGCAGACCGTTGATGACCAGTGTCTGCTGAGTCTCAGCCAGACCAATTTCCGGCGAGATGCCTGCAAAGCGCATACTCGAAGCAGGACTGGCACCTGTGCCGCCCTCAGCGCCACTGATGACGATGAGGTCGGCCTTGGCCTTGGCCACACCGGCAGCGATGGTGCCTACGCCACTCTCGGCTACCAGTTTTACACTGACGGCAGCGGTCGGATTGATGTTCTTCAGGTCGAAGATGAGTTGTGCCAGATCCTCGATAGAATAGATGTCGTGATGGGGCGGGGGAGAGATGAGCGAAATGCCGGGGATGGCGTTGCGCGTCTTGGCGATGATGTCGTTGACCTTGAAGCCGGGCAACTGACCGCCCTCGCCAGGCTTGGCACCCTGAGCCACCTTAATCTGAATCTCCTCGGCATTCACCAAATACTCGGCCGTCACGCCGAAGCGACCAGAGGCTATCTGCTTAGTCTTCGATGACAGCGACACGCCGTCCACCTCGGTATGATAGCGGGCATTGTCTTCGCCGCCCTCGCCGGTGTTACTGCGTGCACCGAGTTTGTTCATAGCCAGTGCCAGTGCTTCATGGGCCTCGATGCTCAGTGCACCGAACGACATGGCACCCGTCACGAAGTGTTTGACGATAGACTCTACCGATTCCAGACCCTCCCCCGGCCCCTCCCTGTGAGGGAGGGGAGCAGATGCCTTCTTGAAGGTGAGGAAGTCGCGCAGGAAGATGGGCGATTCTTTCTCGTCGACTATTTTCGACCACTCCTTAAACAGTTCGTAGTTGCCTGTGCGGCAGGCCAGTTGCAGTTTGGCTATGGTTTCAGGATTCCAGGCGTGTTTGATGCCGTCCTTGCGCCAGGAGAATTGTCCGTGGTTTTTAAGTGAAGAGTGAAAGGCTACGGGTAGGCGACCATCGGTCGGGAATGGAGTGAAGAATGAAGAATTTGCTGCCGCCGAAGTTGGGACCTCGGTAGGAAATTCTTCACTCTTCACTCTAAACTCTTCACTAAAGAGTATCTGGTCGCGGGCAATCTCTTTCAAGCCAATGCCACCAATGGTGCTCACCTCCGTACCGAAGTATCTCTTCAGCAAGTCCTCGCTCAAGCCGATGCTCTCGAAAATCTTGGCACCGCGGTAGGACCGGATGGTCGAGATGCCCATCTTCGACATGATCTTTTTCAGGCCTTTGTCCACGGCCTTGATATAATGGGCTTCGGCCGTCGCATAGTCTTCTTGTATCTTGCCCCGCTTCACGAGGTCGTCGAGGATGGCGAAGGTCATATATGGGCAAAGGGCCGAGGCACCATAGCCTAAGAGTAGGGCAGCGTGCATCGTCTCGCGAATCTCTCCGCTCTCCACGATGAGTGCCGTCTGTACGCGTTTGCCGACCGAGATGAGGTAGTGGTGGACGGCGGAGACGGCCAGGAGGCTCGGAATGAAGAAGCACCCCGACAGACCCTCCAGACCCACCCCCGGCCCCTCCCTGTGAGGGAGGGGAGTAGATAGTTCTGCATCGTCGATTTTATCGGTCAAGATGATATAGTTGTAGCCATCGTCCACGGCCTTCTCCGCGTCCTTGCACAGTTTGTCGAGAGCCGTGCGCAGAGCCTCGCCGGCCTGGGAGTAATCACTCCCCTCCCTCACAGGGAGGGGCTGGGGGGTGGGTCTGAAGGTCATTGGGAGTTTTATCGTCTTGAATCCTTTATACCTTATATTACACAGTATATCGAGTTGCGTGTTGGTCAGCACGGGTTGTGGCAGGCGCACCATCTTGCAGTTCGAGGCGTCGGGCGTCAGAATGTTGGTGCCTACGGCGCCGATGTATTCCGTCAGGCTCATCACCAACTCCTCGCGGATGGGGTCGATGGCAGGATTGGTGACCTGTGCAAACTGCTGGCGGAAGTAGTTGAACAGCAACTGCGGACGGTCGCTGATGACGGCTAACGGTGTGTCGTTACCCATGGCAGCCACGGGCTCCTGGCCGGTAGTGGCCATCGGTATGATGGTCTTGTCGATATCCTCCTGGCCGAAACCAAAAGTCAGCAGTTTCCGTTCGAAGTCGGGAACGGCGTTCTCCACGTGGCGACCGCTCTTCAGTTTCTCCAACTGTACTCGGTTCTCGCTGAGCCATTCGCGGTAAGGGTGGGCCTTGGCCAGTTGTTCCTTGATCTCGCCATCGTAGTAGATGCGCCCCTCCTGCGTGTCGATGAGCAGGATCTTACCAGGTTGCAGGCGGCCTTTCGATACCACGTCGCCTGGCTCGAAGTCCATCACGCCCACCTCGGAGGCCACCACCATCATGCCCTGCTTGGTAATGGTGTAGCGGCTGGGACGCAGGCCGTTGCGGTCGAGCATACCACCGGCATAGCGGCCATCAGAGAAGAGCAGGGCTGCAGGACCATCCCACGGCTCCATCAAGATAGAGTGGTATTCGTAGAATGCTTTCAGGTCTTCCGATATGGGATTCTTGTCGTTGAACGACTCCGGTACCAGAATGGCCATCGCCTGTGGCAGCGACAAGCCGCTCATCATCAGGAACTCGAACACGTTGTCCAGCGAGGCCGAGTCGCTCATGCCGTCCTGCACGATGGGGCGCAGGTCGGCCCCCCATACTGCCCCCGAGGGGGCTTCATTAGTTTTGCGTGTATGGACTATAGTGTCCCCCTCGGGGGACGAAAGGGGGGCTGCCAGTAGCACGCTCTCGCGGGCTTTCATCCAGCCGCGGTTGCCCCGGATGGTGTTGATCTCGCCGTTGTGTGCCAACAAGCGGAAGGGCTGGGCCAGTTTCCATTTGGGAAATGTGTTTGTGCTGAATCGGGAATGAACCAGCGCCAATCCGCTTGTAAAGTAATCGTTCGACAGGTCAGGGAAGTAGCGACGCAGTTGCCCACTGGTCAGCATGCCCTTGTAGATGATGTTTTTGCTTGAGAGTGAGCAAATATAAAAATCCTCGTCGGCAATGCGGTTTTCTATCCGCTTGCGTACCTTATATAATATACGCTCGAATACGGGTACGTTGTCATCCGACACGCCAGTTATGAAGATCTGCTTGATGTCAGGCTCCACTTCCCGTGCTGCCGCCCCCAGGACCTCAGGGTTCGTGGGCACTATGCGCAGGTGCATCAGTTGCAGCCCCTCGCGCTCTGTCTCTTCTATCGTGATGGAGAGAATCTCCTGCTGCTTCTGTTCGTCGCGGGGCAGAAATATCAGTCCTGTGCCGTACTTCCCTTTCTCAGGAACGGGAATCCCCTGCAACAGGATGAACTCATGTGGTATTTGAACCATGATGCCCGCACCGTCACCAGTCTTGTCGCGTGTCTCGGCCCCACGGTGCTCCATGTTCTCCAGCACTCGGAGCGCATTGTCCACCAGTTCGTGGCTCTTGTTGCCGTGAATATTGACAACCATGCCCACACCGCAAGCATCGTGCTCGTAGGTACTCTGGTAAAGGCCTTTGCTTTGCTCGTAATCCTTACATTTTGTCATATTACCCTAATCTTTTCTTCCTTTTGGTTTCTTTTCGGCTGCAAAGTTATAACAAAAAGAAAGAATGCAGAAGATTTTGTTGACTTTTTAAATCTTGTTTTTCTGTTAAAGTTTTAGTTTGAAAGCAAACTTTTGCAATTCTCTTTCAAATCGAAAGTAATTACTTCTTAATTCTATCGGATTGTTATAAGTATTCTACTTTCCTCATCGAAACGCTGTAAATTTCCTTCATTTTCTTGCAAAACATCGTACCTTTGCAGCCGAAAGCATTTCGGAATGTAGCACAGATGTATTATTAAAAAGGTAAAAAGTATGAAAAGGATTGAAGCAATCATCCGCAAGACCAAGTTCGAGGATGTGAAAGAAGCACTGCTACAGTCAGACATCGACTGGTTTGAGTACCACAACGTGCACGGCATCGGTCAGAGCCGTGAGGAGCGCATCTATCGTGGCGTGCAGTATTCCACCGACGTGATAGAGCGTGTGGCCCTGACCATCGTCTGCCGCGACCAGTTTGTGGAGCCGACGGTGCAGGTGATTCTGAAGGTGGCCCATACCGGCGAGATAGGCGATGGACGCATCTTCGTGAGCGACATGATCGACACCTGGTCGATACGCACCGGCGAGAACGGCGACACCGTCTTGAGAGATAAGAAATAAGAAAAGGATAATACAAACACAAAAACTTAAGGATATGAACGAAATAGGATTATCACTCGATACTGTATGGATGTTGTTGGCAGCCATGTTGGTGTTCTGGATGCAGCCGGGCTTTGCGCTGTGTGAGGCGGGATTCACCCGCGGCAAGAACACGGCCAACATCCTGATGAAGAACTTCGTCGACTTCATGTTCGGCTCATTGCTTTTCTTCTTCCTCGGCTTCGGCTTCATGTTCGGCTCTGAGGGGGCCGGTTTCATCGGCGCACCCAACTGGGGCGACCTGAGTTTCTATGGCTGCGATCTGACCGTGGAGGGCTTCCTCATCTTCGAGACCGTCTTCTGTGCCACCTCTGCCACCATCGTCAGCGGTGCTATGGCCGAGCGCACCAAGTTCTCCATGTATCTCATCTATAGTGCCGCCATCTCGCTGTTCATCTACCCCATAGAGGGCCACTGGACGTGGGGCGGAGGCTGGCTCTGCAACGATGCCGCCGACTCGTTTATGATGACCACCTTCGGCAGCGTGTTCCACGACTTCGCCGGATCGGCCATCGTCCACAGCGTGGGTGGAGTGCTGGCACTGATCGGTGCCCTGGCCCTCGGCCCCCGCATCGGCAAGTATAGCAGTACGGGCAAAAGTCGGGCCATCCCTGGCCACAACCTTACGTTGGCCGCGCTGGGTGTTTTTATCCTGTGGCTTGGGTGGTTCGGCTTCAACCCCGGTAGTCAGTTGGCCGCCTCTGGCGAGGTGAACCGTCTGGCCATCTCCCATGTGTTCCTGACCACCAATCTTGCCGCTGTGGCAGGTGGCACGGCCACGATGTTCCTCACCTGGTTCAAGTATGACAAGCCCTCGCTCTCGCTGACCCTCAACGGCGTGCTGGCCGGACTTGTGGGCATCACGGCAGGCTGCGATATGGTGTCGCCCGTCGGAGCCGTCGTCATCGGCTTCATCTGCGGACTCGTGTTGGTTTATGCCATCGAGTTCATCGACCACAAGTTGCACATCGACGACCCCGTGGGTGCTTCCAGCGTGCATGGCGTCTGCGGCATTCTGGGCACGCTGCTGACGGGCCTGCTCTCCACGTCCGACGGCGCACTCTACGGTCACGGCTGGGGATTCTTCGGTGCTCAGGCCTTCGGCATCCTGGTCATCGACCTCTGGGCAGCCGCCTGTGGCTTCGCCCTGTTCTATGGCATCAAGAAGGTCCACGGCCTGCGCGTTGAGTCCCGCATCGAAGAGGAAGGCCTCGACATCTACGAACACGGAGAGAGTTGCTACAACTGAGCAACTCCTCTCCAGAATAACTAACCCTTTAAAAAAAACAGAACGATGATGAAGAAGAAGATATTACTTGTTGCTGCATGGGCAGCGGCAGCGGGCATCAGTGCCCAGGAAATCTCCACCAAGGAGAAAGTGAGTCTAACCCTCAGTGCCGACCTCGTGAACCAGTATATCTGGCGTGGTCAGGATCTGGGAAGCGTGGCCCTGCAGCCCTCGTTCGGCGTTGCCTACAAGGGCTTGAGCCTCACGGCGTGGGGCAGTTACGCCCTGACCGATGCCGCTGACACCAAGGAGTTTGACCTGACCCTCGGCTACACCGCCGGCGGCCTTAGCATCGGCATCACCGACTACTGGTTCAGCGACGGCCTCGACCCTCGTGGCCGCTACTTCAAGTACGATGCCCACGGCACCAACCATGTGCTTGAGGCCACCGTCGGCTACGACTTCGGTCCTGTGGCCCTTGTCTGGAACACCAACTTTGCCGGCAACGATGGCATCAACGCAGATGGCGACCGTGCCTACAGCAGTTACTTCGAGGTGTCGGCCCCCTTCCAACTGGCAGGCGCCGATTGGACGGCCGCGGCCGGAGCCGTACCCTATGCTACCACGGCGTATGGCACCACCGGGTTTGCCGTGACCAACCTTGCTCTGAAAGCCTCTATAGACATCAAAGTGACCGACTCGTTCTCGATTCCCGTCTTCGGACAGGTCGCAGCCAACCCCTGCGCTCAGAAGGCCTACCTGGTCTTCGGCTTCACTCTCCAGCCGTGAGCCTTCCTGCAAAGTGTAAAGATTCATTGCTTGAAAAAGCATCGCTGGAAGTGAACGAAATAGCGAATAATCAGGACTGGATAGGGGCTTTTGGTAGTTTAAAGGTAGTAAACTGTGAGTTTGCTTACGGGAAAGTAGGAGTTTGCTTACGGTAAACTATCGCAAAACAAGTTGTTTTGTTACGGCTTAGATGGCATTTTCGGGGCGTTCGGATAGTCTCTTCGACACCAAAACAAGTTGTTTTGCTTCAGAAAGAGGCATCTTTTCTTTGACAGAAGATGCCTCTTTCCTGTAACATTCAATATCTCAACAACTTACGGAAACGCCTCAAAACTCGGCTATTTCTGGTCTCATCCCGTTGTCCTGACCGCTGCGCGATTCTCAGAGGCCGCTTTGTCCGCATTATTCATTCTGGCTTGAAATGGCATGCTTTAGAAGTCATGTTTAGGAGCCTACGGTTATTTTTTGTTATATAAAAGAAAAGAGTTAATGCTTTTTTTATTTTTTTAAATGAAAAAAGTATCAACTATGTAGATTTTGTTGTACCTTTGCACCCAACTTGGGATATAACCCAGGTCATTGATGCATGGCTTATTGAACGCACTTAACTGAATTGGCGTAGGAAACCTTATTTGGGGATAGTTCGTTCTGAAGCGGAGAATGGCATGGAAACATGACGATTCCCCTTGAAACACGTTATAGCCTTGCACACGCCTTGGCGTGTTGCATTCTTATATGTGTTTGGGGGCCTCCAAGTTTCCTACGCCAGCCCCTCAGGTTAAGTGCATAAGGATGGCTTCACGCCATTTTTGTGTATCCTTAAACACCCTGTGCTATGATGAGTGAAATACAAAAACAATATAATATATATGAATAAGATTTTCGCTTACGTCACAGCACTTGTGTTCCTAACTTTACCCTGTTATGGACAGACATCATTCGAGCAGGCCATACATCAAGCCGACTCGTTGTATAACAACATGCGCTTCCGCGAAGCATACGACATCTATGTCAGCCAACTCGACAGTCGTGAGGTGAAACAGGATGCTCAGAAAAGGATGAAGTTGCTCAACGACCTATGTGACGTATGTGATCTGGTAGGACAAATGAACAACCAGATGGTTTACCTGCATCAGTTGCTCGACCTGAGCCAACAACAGGGTGATAAATACTATCACTCACTGGCCCTGATGATGACGGGCAAACGCCTGTTCTATGAAGGTGATCAACAAAAGGGCCTCGAATACGTGGAAAAGGCGGTTGACATGATGGCAGAGACAGACCGTCCAGATACAGACCACCTGATTCATTCGCAGTTGAACGTGCTCATTACGCTATGCAACACGGCTAAAGAGGTACAAAAAGCCCTTGCCGCCTGTGAGCGTAACGTCAGGCTGACAAATGAAGGCACACGATGGAGTGCAACCCCGCAAATTCAACAGCATGACAAGCGGGTGGCACTGAGCAAACTGGCCCTTACGGCCATCCGCATGGGGCTGACAGCCAAGGCTGACTCAGCCTACGCCCAATGGCAGGAGGTGCCCTACGAGGGATATGACGCCAAGGGCTACTTCATCGTGGACTATCTGCGCGAACGGGGCCGATATGAGGAAGCCAGCAAGATTTATGAGGGGCTGATCAGTCAAATCCGTTCACACGGCGATACGTTGGGGCGAATGATGCAGTTTGCCAAATGGGGACTGGCTGAAGTGCGTCAGAAGATGGGTGACAGCCGACGTGCAGCCAACCTTTACGTAGAGGTGCTTGAGATCAGTGACACACTGCTGGTCAGGCAAGCGAGCAGCAATGCACAAGAGTTGGCGGCACTCTATGAGGCACAAGAGAAAGAACGACAGATACACAAGCGCGAATTGTGGATTAATGTACTTGTTGCCGTCTCTGCAATACTGTTGCTTGTCATTGGAGGTATGATATTCTATTCCAGGAAGATACACATGAAGAACCGTCTGATGAGACAGGCAGTCGACGAGATGGTGGACTATCGTGAAACGGTGCTTCTTTCATCTGAATCAAAGACCATGTCACAGAGTGAAGGATCCCATGAGTATGATGCCGACCATAGGCTTTTCCTGCGTTTGAACCGTATGATTGACGAGCAACAACTCTATTTGAATCCCAACCTGAACCGTGATGACCTGTGCGCCCTTATCGTTGTAGACAAAAACCGCCTTAGTTTCATATTGAAGCAATATAGCAGCGAGGTGAACTTGAAAGCATACATCAATCGCAAGCGCATGCTCCACGCCCTGCAACAGATGCGCAGACATCCCGATTGGACCATCCTGGCCGTGGCGCAGTCGAGCGGTATCACCAACACCGCGACCTTCAACCGCATCTTCCGCCAGAACTTTGGAATGTCGCCTACTGAGTACCAGAAGTCCATATAACAAAGCATGTCTGGACAAAACGAGAAGACAATCTGAGAAGCAAATGACAATTTAAGAAATGAAGAAATGACAATTTGAGAGGCACTTGACAAAGTGAGAAAACTACTTTGACCTTTTGAGGCAAACCCACGGCAAAAGGTAAGAACCGATTCGAGGAAAAGTCTTACCTTTGCTGCCGTGAAACAAAAAACAGCACATATCGTCGCATGGATGCTCATGTTGCTGCCGATGGTAGTTGCAGCACAAGAGGCTACTGTCCTCAATCGAATGGAGGACACGCTTCGGGTGCAGTTCCGCGTGGGCCAAAGCGACCTTGACCTCAAATATAGTGATAACGAGCACCGCATCGATGCCTTCGTGAAGCGGGCGTGGCGACACTATGTCAGTAGGAATGCCGCTGATCTGCAACTGAACATCTTTACAGGAAGTTCGCCTGAGGGTCCTGCCGAACTGAACCGTCGACTGGGTGAGCAGCGTGGCATCGCCTTGAGAAGCGAACTTCTGAAGCGACTCGACGGACTGGTGGGCAACATCACCGTTGTCAACGAGGGTGCACGATGGGGTGCGCTGTACCATCGCATAGAGGCCAGCAATGAGCCGTGGAAAGAGGAAGTGCTCAACATTATAGGCCGCCAGCAGGACACCGACGACTGGGCGAGCGACGAGCGTGAGCGGCGACTGCGCAAGGTTCGTGGCGGTGCTGTATGGCGCACACTTAACGAACGCTACCTGCCGGCGTTGCGCAGCAGTGGCTCAGCCATCATCGCTTCTGCCAAGGAACCCGTGCGCGACACGCTGGTCATCCGCGACACCATCATCTATCTGCCTGTGCCCTATCCAGAAACCTATATCGACCACCGTAAACTTTGGGCCGTCAAAACCAATCTGCTGTTGTGGGGCGTCATCGCTCCGAATGTGCAGATGGAGATCCCCTTGGGCGACTGCTACCGCTGGAGCATTGAGGGCGAGGTGTTCTTCCCCTGGTGGACGTGGAGTCATAATGCCCACGCCGAGCAGTTCCTGAACGTGGGTGCTGAACTGCGCTATTGGTTGGGTGACCGTGCCCTTCAGCACACCCTCGACGGCTGGCACGTAGGCATGGGCCTGGGGCTGGGCTACTACGACTTCGAGTGGAAGCGCAGCGAAGGGTGGCAGGGCGAGTACCTCAACCTATATTGCAATATTGGCTATCAGCACCGGTTCGGTCGACAGAAGGAGTGGCTCGTTGACGGTGGGCTCGCCCTGGGCTACATACCCACTAAGTACCGTCACTATCTAGGTAGTTCAACTTTTCCCAAAGGGCATGAGGAAGAGCATGATGACCACCTGATGTGGCAAGACAATGGTTGGAAGCATATCATTGGCGCCACCCATGTGAACGTGACCCTCGGTTACCTGTTTGATGCAAAGACGGTATATGCTAAAATCTTCAAGAAGGAACGATGAAAGGCTTTCACTATATATACGGCATACGGATGAAGACGACTGTCGGCACGGTGCTGGCACTCGTGGCGGTCATCGTGGTGCTTGCTGGCTGTCGGCGCGATCTGTGGCTCTATAGTGACCAGTTCAAGCAGGTGGAGATAGACGTGGACTGGCGCAACTATTTCCGCGACCAGCAACTCTATCCCAACGAGCCCGATCCCGACGGCATGACCCTGTGGTTCTTTCCCAAGGATGGACGCACGTCCTACAGTGTCACCACCAGTGAGGTGCGTCATTACGAAACCTATCTCAGTCGGGGAGACTACGAAGGACTGGTCATCGACTATTCGCCTGCAGAGTATGGTCGTCAGGAGTTCGTGGGTATGGACTATGCCCAGACAGCCAAGGTGCAGACTACGGCCACTGCCTACCAGCCGGACTCTCTCTCCGAACTTTACGGTCCTGCATGTTATGCCCATGCGTTGCCATCTGTAGAGCCGATAGGGCTCTATACTGTTTCCTGGGAACCAGAAAACATGGCTAGCGACACCGTCCACATGCACATCGACACTGGCGAATACGAAGAATATATCCCCTACAAGGAGCGCGACAGTTATCAGCAGACGCTCGTCCACCAACTCTACCGGATGGAGCCGCTCATCGTGCCTTGGCGCATGCGTGTGCGTGTCTATATCAAAGGTATCTACTACCTCTATCAGGTCAAAGGCAGCATTGCCGGACTGGCCGACGGCTATTACCTGATGCAAGATCGTACCAGCAGTACCCCTTGTCTGTTAGCACTTGATAACTGGGAAACAGTGGTCACTGGCGATAATGTAGGCTATATTGCTATGACGTTTATGACCTGGGGCGTGCAGGATACCAGCGTGCGCTATCAGGGACGCCACATGGAACAAGGTGAGAAAGCCGAGAATGTGCCCGATAACCTCATCAATCATCCTGCCGACGAGATACGCCTGAACCTGCGTCTGCTGCTACGCGACAGAAGGACTGTGTGCAACTATCACTTCGATGTGGGCAACATGGTCCGGGAGTACTGGAACGAATATGCCCTACGTATCGACTTGGAGGACGGCTTTGAAGGTCAGCCCGATCTCCCTTACGTGGATGCCTACAATGGGTTGGGCTTCGACGGTGTGGTCGTGCCTTGGGAAGAAGGTGGCAATGCCGATGTGAAGTTCTAAATGCTATCAAGCAAGTAAAACTTGTAATATTTTTAAACTTAATATTTTTAAAGTATGAAGAAAGTGTTATTATTTTTGGCGATTGCCACCATGTTGGCCGCTTGCTCTGGTGAAGAACTTACAGATCAGAGCACAACATTGGAAAGTTCTCTTGCAAATGCAGTGAACTTCAGCATTTACACACAACGTGCAACCCGTGCTGGTTATGGTACCGAAATCACTACTGACGTACTGAAAAACGGGGACTTTGGCTTCGGTGTTTTCGGCTTCTATAGTAACAACGATGACTACTCTCAGTTCCTACAGCCTAACTTCATGTACAATCAGCAGGTGAAGTGGGATGGCAGCAACTGGACATACGAACCCGTGAAATATTGGCCGAACGAGTACGGAAATGCTGCAGAGAGTGACGATGTTGACAAGGTGACGTTCTTTGCCTATGCTCCCTGGGTTGAAGTGAATCCTTCAACAGGCGTACCTGTTGGCACTCCTGCTACAGAATATGAGAAGGCTTTGCTTCAGTCAAAGAACATCACTTCTGTGAACAAGAACACTGCAATCGGAGACCCTATTATTAAATATGTGGTTGACACAGACCCAAAGACTTCGGTAGACCTGCTATGGGGTGTCGTGCCCATGGGAGGTCAGGAACCCAGTACGACGAATTATACCGACATCACCGGTAGCACATCGTTGACAGGCGGTTGGCCTTACATGAATCTTATTAAAGAGCAGGCGGCCAGCAATGGTAAAGTCAATTTCAACTTCATGCATGCCACTGCCAAACTGAACGTGCAGATTGACGCAGACGTGGACGAGGCTACCATTTCAGGTGGTCATTCTAAAGAAGTTGATGCCAAGACCCGCATTTATGTACGGTCCGTCTCGTTCACGGGATTTGCCATGAAGGGTGCCTTAAACCTGAACAATTCTGACGTTGTTGCGGGAATGCCAAACTGGCTTGACTTTGACAGTTCCAAGGAGTTGTCGTTCGACGGTGTCACATTCTACGATGGCCGTAAAGACGGGAAAGAGGCCACAAAGAACGGTGCACAAGACAATGAAAGGCCGGCGGGCTTGAATCCACGCATCACTCAGGATGAGAACTGTACCAGTACTGATGGTAAAACCTGGGACAGCCAGGCTAATGCAGGTGTCACCCATGCTCCCGTGTTCCTTTGGGGCTCTTGGAATACAAACGCACTGGTAGACCCTGCTAATGCCGACAGTTATATCTACGTGATTCCTCAGCAGAACGAGCCCGTCACCGTAACCATCGTCTATGATGTGGAGACCATAGACCCGAATCTGCCTGGATACTTGTCGGATGGCATCACTCATGGTAGCACGATTGAGAATACGATCACCTCTTCGAACATCTTTGGTGCCTCCGTAGGAATTGAGTCTGGCAAGTCCTACGTCATCAAGATGCACCTCGGTATGACAAGCGTCAAGTTCGATGCAAGCGTTGTGCCTTGGGCTAATGGTGGGGCTACAACGCCGGTGTTCCCTGCAAATATGTAATCACCGACCCACGAAAGGGAAACCGCTGCATGGATATGGTGTGCGGTTTCTCTTTGATACTTGTTGAATTTGTACTGCATGAAGATGATGAGACGATGCATTCTGCTACTGGTGAGCGTAGCCACGCTGCTGTGTGCCTGTAGCAACGAGGCAGACGAGGTGGCTTGTGGCTGTCAGCCGTCGACGGTGCCTGTCGCCTTTGACGTAGCGACAGACTCCGCAGTCACCAGGGCCGTTGGCGACATAAATAACACTGATGCTCTGCAGAACGGCACGGGTTTCGGTGTGTTTGCCTGCTATACGGGAAACCTCAAGTATGAATACACCAGCGTGCAGCCTGACTTCATGTGCAATCAGCAGGTGAAGTGGGCTGCGTCGGCCTGGATCTACGAGCCCGTGAAGTACTGGCCCAACCAGGCTTCGGACTATGTCACCTTCTTTGCCTATGCGCCCTACGAACAGTCGCCCGACGGCACGAAGTGCATTGCCGAGTTCTCGAAGACTGACGACCTGGGTGACCCTTGGCTTGTCTACAAGTTGGCGCAGAATCCTTGGAGCACCACCAACGGACAAGTAGATTTGCTTTATGGCATCAACGAGGGCTCTACGACCGATGCCACTGACGACCAGCCTTGGTACGACCAGCAAAAGTCTGGTTACGACATTGGCAGCAAACTGAAATTTACTTTCAAGCATGCACTGGCCTGTATAGGCGACCAAATGCAAATCAGTATCGACGATGACCTGTCTGCCCTGCTTGACGGAGGTGCATACGCCAAACTCTACATTGAACGGGTGGAAATCAACTACACTAATCTGACCAGTAAGGCACGCCTGATTCTGAACAGCAAGGGACAACCCAACTGGCGAGCCATTGTGTCGGGCGACGTGACGGTCAGCCGTACGCTCACCATAACCCGGAGTGCTGTGCCGGAAGAATTCCGCGCTGCCGACAGCGGTCTCACCGTCGAGGCTTATAAGACCTATTACGGAGCACACACAGGTCTGACGGAATATCTGCAAGAGATAGTCGAAGGCAAAGGTCTATACTATATCCCCCTGAATGTGGCTGGCGAGCAACTCTACGCTGTCACGCTCGACTACCAAATCATCAACAATGTCGGACAGGTCTTTGTCGGTAGCGTTACCTCGAAGGACAACGTATTGGCAATTACCACTGATGCCATCGGCAAGAAGAGCGGCATCAACCTGATACTCACCAAGGACTTGGACCTGAAACACAATGTCTATGTCATAGACGACTCTGCTACCGAACCGTCATACGCACGACAACAATAACACCGCAGAACAATGAGAAGAATTACTTGCATCCTGTTATCAGTCTTCAGCCTGTGTCTCTGCCCTGCGACGGCGTGGGCGGATACGGAGGTCAGTACATGGAGTGAGTTGCAGACGGCACTGAACAGCAGCGGCACAGTAAAACTGACTGCTGACATCACGGCGAGCAGCAGTGAGTCGAGGCTAAGCATCACCTCTGCCGTTACTGTGACGCTGGACCTGAATGGGCATATCCTGAGCCGAGGGCTAACTGAGTCAACAAAGAAAGACGAAGGACAAGTCATCAATATCAACAACAGCGGTGCAAGCCTTACTATCACCGACAGCAATCCATCTGCTTCACATAGCGAATCCTTTACCAATCCCAACGGCGGTACATTCTCTGTAACTGGCGGCGTGATTACTGGCGGATATACGCATGGCTCTTCCAACGATTCTAATGGCGGCGCCATACGCGTTGGGGCTGGAACACTGACCATTCAGCGTGGCACCATCTGCGGCAATCAGGCTTCTGGCGGCTCGGGCGAGAGTTCGAGTTTTGGTATCGGCGGTGCCATATATCTGCAGGATGGCTGCACGTTCACGATGACAGGCGGCAGCATCTGCTACAACAAGGCGCATATCACTGGAGGCGTGCATTGTCGCAAGGACTGCGATATCAACCTGAGTGGAGGCCGCATCGAGAACAATGTTTCTACATATAAGGCCGGTGGACTGGCCGTTAACAGTGCGTCTGGCGACACGGGCTCTTTCAATCTCTCTGGTTCTGTAGCCATCAGCAACAATTCCAACGGCAGCGGGGCCAACAACCTGTATCTTTATAACATTGAATATAAGAAAATTCAGATTCAAGGCAGCCTGGAGGGAAGCAACATCGGCGTGTCTTGGGCCGACAGCGACCCCTACGTTGTCTTCACCAATGGCTATGGGACGTATAACAGCGGCATCATGCCCACCACTTATTTCTCAGCCGACAATTCCGCCAATTACAGCATCGGTTTGCAGGGTGGTGAGGTGAAGATTACCAACAAGACCTTGCAAAACGCCTATGCCGTGCTGAACTCGGATGGAACGACGCTGACTTTCTATTTCGACAATAATCAAACCAGTCATACTGGCACTATCTATGACGTAGTGGCGCGAACTTGGATTACACCTGGCACGGGTGTTGTTGTTGACGCAGTGAAAAACATTACCACGGTTGTGTTCCACAGTTCTTTTAGCAGTTACACCTTTACAGCGGGCGACAACTGGTTTCATGGTTGTTCGAATTTGACGACCATCACCGGTATCAGTAACTTAGACGTTAGTCTGGCCACGAACCTCAGTTGGATGTTTGCTGGCTGCAGCAGTCTCGCCAGCGTGGACTTGAGTAACTGGAACACCAGTAATGCCTACCACTTTAATAATATGTTCAACGGGTGCAGCAGTCTGACCAACGTAACGATTGGCCCTAACTTCAAGGTTGATGCTTCACGTATCAGTGCGAACAACGGTACCTACGGCAATATGTTTACCGGCTGCACGCACTATACTAACGGCAGCGGCACCATCACCATTAGTGGTTCGACGGTGCCTACTATTGGCATGAACATTTTTGGCGATATTACCGACGGCCTCTTAGTGGCCAGTGGTCTCACGGCCGACCAACTGGGATTGACCAGCAACGAAGATGCCTTTTGGCTCTACAAGGGTGGTAAGTTTAGAAAGTTCAACGGTCAGCGGGGTTACATCGTGATTGACGGTAACCAGTACGCTTTTTACAATAACACCGACACCCAATTGGCCTTGAGAAAGTATAACTATAGCAGTGGGCTGTCAACCGTACGCGCTGCCATCAGCAATACTCTCACTAAAAACAGTACAAACTATCAGATGGTCGCAGTGCAGGCTTCTGCCTTCGACGGACAGAGCACACTGCTATCTATTTCGCTACCTGCCAGCGTGGAAAGCATAGCCGACAATTCTTTTGAAGACTGCACAAGCCTTCGGTGGTTGGACTTGTCGACGGCTGACGGCTACTCACCCACCAGTCTCAGCAGGGGCGCGGGCGGCACAGCACCTTTTGCCAACGTGCCTAAACAGGCGCTGGTGTTTCTATATGGTCCTACACCTGAGGGCGAAAACTACGTCTACTACGATGGCACAAACTACACATGCGACCGCATGGTCATCTACGACGACACGTCAGGCAGCCAGACAAACTTTACTGAGACCGACGGCTACTGCTGGAACTACGAGAATCCTCACGCGTTTACGGCAAGTTTGCTTCAGAACACCCGGCAGTTCACGGAGGGACAGCACTACACCGTCTGCCTGCCCTACAGTCTGCCACTTCCCGCTTTGTTGAAAGCCTATACCATGACAGCCGCCTCGGCAAACGTCGTAGGCTTTATGGAGACTGCGGGCCCGCTGGCAGCCTTTACGCCGTACGTCGTCGTGCCGTCTGCCACAAGACAGTTGCTCAGCACAACGAACGTCACAGTGCCTTTATTCCTTGAAGATGAAGAAACAGACGCCAAGAATCTTAATCCGGTAACTGCTGGTACATTCACTATGAACGGCACAATGCGCTACATGGAAAAAGCCGAGGCGAACGGACTATATATCATGCAGGGTAACAAAACCTGGGCAAAGATTGCTGACTCAGGTGGCTCTTATACAGATATCTCAAAGAAATACTGCATACTTCCCATGCGCGCCTATCTCAGAAACTCGTCAGCAGGGGCACGCCCCTATCTGTCGGCTACGTTTACAGCACTCGACGGCACCACACATACTCAACTCCTACAGTTGGACGAGGACAGTCAAGACGAGGTGCTATATGACTTGATGGGCCGTCGCGTAGATAATCCCCGTAGAGGGAACTTATATGTTAATAGGCATGGGAAGATGCTAAAATAATCACGAAAAGTTTCAAAGTCTAAGGCTGGCAATACGAAAAGACTGCAAATCGTCAGTTTTTAAACCGAAACCCTAACAAATTGACACTTTCGGCGATTTTTAACAAATAAACAGAGAAGGGTGATTCGCAGGTATTTTGTTTTTTCCTTAACTTTGCAGTCCATAAATGCGTTAGTTTATGGAAACGAAGTATATCTTTATTACAGGAGGCGTAGCCTCATCGCTTGGGAAGGGTATCATCTCGGCTTCGCTGGGCAAACTGCTGCAGGCACGGGGCTACAAGATCACCATCCAGAAGTTTGACCCCTACATCAATATAGATCCCGGAACGCTGAACCCCTACGAGCACGGCGAGTGCTACGTGACGGCCGACGGCATGGAGACGGATCTCGACCTGGGACACTACGAGCGGTTTACGGGCATCGAGACGACACGCAACAACAGCGTGACGACGGGGCGCATCTACCTCAGCGTGATAGAGCGCGAGCGGCGGGGCGACTATCTGGGCAAGACCATCCAGGTGGTGCCCCACATCACGGACGAGATCAAGCGTCGCATCACGATGCAGGAGGGCTTTGACTTTGTGATCACGGAGATTGGCGGCACCATCGGCGACATAGAGAGCCAGCCGTTTCTGGAGGCCATCCGCCAACTGCGGTGGGAACTGGGGCGGCGGGCGCTGAACGTGCACCTGACCTACGTGCCCTATCTGGCGGCGGCGGGCGAACTGAAGACGAAGCCCACGCAAACCAGTGTGAAGCAACTGCAGGGGCTGGGCATACAGCCCGAGGTGCTGGTGCTGCGCACGGAGCACACGCTGAGCGACGAACTGCGGCAGAAGGTGGCCCACTTCTGCAATGTGGACGTGACGGCCGTCATCCAGAGTCAGGATCTGCCGAGCATCTACGAGGTGCCGCTCAACATGCAGCGGCAGGGCCTCGACGCCATCATCCTCAAGAAGATGGGGCAGGAGGTGGGGCCAATGCCCGAACTGGGCCCTTGGCGCGACTTCCTGGAGCGGCGCAAGCGGGCTACGAAGGTGGTGGACATCGCCCTCGTGGGCAAGTACGACCTGCAGGATGCCTACAAGAGCATTCTGGAAAGCCTCGCGCATGCAGGTACCTATAATAATAGAAAGGTGAAGACCCACTTCGTCAACAGCGAGTTTCTGACCCGCGAGAACGTGGCCGACAAACTGAGCGGTATGGCGGGTGTGGTCATCTGTCCGGGCTTCGGGCAGCGCGGCATCGAGGGCAAGATCATTGCTGCCGAATACACGCGGACGCACGACATTCCCACTTTCGGCATCTGTCTGGGCATGCAGATGATGGTCATCGAGTTCGCTCGTAACGTGCTGGGTTACCGTGATGCCACGAGCAGCGAGATGGATGCTGGCACGACGCATCCCGTCATCGACCTGATGGAGGAGCAGAAGAATGTCACCCGGATGGGCGGCACCATGCGACTGGGTGCCTACGACTGTGAGTTGGTCAAGGGCAGCCGCACCTGGCTGGCCTATGGTAAGGAGACGCTCATCAAGGAGCGCCACCGTCACCGCTATGAGTTCAACAACCATTACCAAAACGAGTTCGAGCAGCATGGCATGAAGTGTGTAGGTGTCAACCCCGCCTCCGGCTTGGTCGAAATCGTTGAACTGCCCTCCCTCCGCTGGTACATCGGCACGCAGTTCCATCCCGAGTACTCGTCGACGGTGCTGCATCCCCATCCGCTCTTCATGTCGTTCATCAAGGCCTGCATCGACTGAACTAAAGATTTATGAACAGAAATTATTATAATTATTATAATTTTTTTCTATGATACGAGCGTGGAATTAAGATTTAGGTGAGAGGGAGAGGTTAAAGGGCAGAGAGAAATTATAATAATTATAATAATTTCTGTCCAGAGAAAGAACGAAAATCACGTTAATTTCTTTCCAAAGAGAAGAAGAATGGAAGAACTGAAGCATGAATGTGGAGTGGCGATGATTCGCCTGCTGAAGCCGGCAGCCTACTACGAAGAGAAGTACGGCACGAGGGCTTACGGACTGAATAAACTCTATCTGATGATGGAGAAACAGCACAACCGCGGCCAGGAGGGAGCCGGCATCGCTGCCGTCAACCTGCACACCGAGCCGGGCACGGAGTATATGTTTCGCGAGAAGGCCGAGGGCAAGGAGGCCATCACGGAGATCTTTAAGCGCATTGAACATTCAATATTGAACAAGGAGGCGGCAGTAAATAATGTTCAATGTTCAATGTTGAATGTTCAATGTTCAATGCTCAACGCTCAATTGTTCATGGGTCATCTGCGCTACTCCACCACGGGCAAGAGCGGGTTGACCTTCGTGCACCCCTTCTTGCGCCGCAACAACTGGCGCGCCAAGAACCTCTGTCTCTGCGGCAACTTCAACATGACCAACATCGACGAGGTGTTCCGCTTCCTGACCAGTCAGGGGCAGTCGCCGCGCATCTATGGCGACTCCTATATCACGCTCGAACTGATGGGGCATCGGCTGGATCGCGAGGTGGAGCGGCTCTACGCCGAGGCTAAGGCGCAGGGGTTGGAGGGCATCGACATCACGGCCTATATAGACGACCATGTGGAGATGGCCAATGTGCTGCGCACCACGATGCCCCACTTCGACGGCGGCTACGTGATGTGCGGCCTCACCGGTAGCGGCGAGATGTTTGCCGTGCGAGACCCCTGGGGCATCCGGCCCGCCTTCTACTATCAGGATGACGAGGTGATAGTGCTTGCCTCCGAGCGCCCTGTCATACAGACCTGCTTCAATCTGGAGGCCGATGTCATCAGTGAACTGCAGCCCGGACAGGCCCTCATCGTCAATCGCCACGGCCAGGTGTCGCTGCCGCAAATCTTGGAACCCCGCCAGAACAGCCGATGCTCGTTCGAGCGTATTTACTTCAGTCGTGGCTCCGACCGCGACATCTACCGCGAGCGCAAACTGCTGGGTGAGCAACTGGTGGGGCAGGTGCAGCAGGCTGTTGACGGTGACTTGGAGCACACCGTCTTTTCCTATGTGCCTAACACGGCCGAGGTGGCCTACTATGGTATGGTGGAGGGCTTCCGCCATTGCCATCACGACGTGCGTACCGAGAAGGTGGTGTGGAAGGACATCAAACTGCGCACCTTCATCACCGAGGGCGCCGAGCGCAACGACCTGGCCGCCCACGTCTACGACATCAGTTACGGCTCGCTGCAGCCCTACGTCGACAACCTCGTCATCATCGACGACTCCATCGTTCGCGGCACGACGCTCCGCGAGAGCATCTTCAAGATTCTCGACCGCCTGCATCCCCGGAAGATCGTGATGGTCAGCAGTTCGCCGCAGATCCGATACCCCGACTACTACGGCATCGACATGTCGCGACTGGAGGAACTCTGTGCCTTCCGTGCCGCCATCGCCCTGCTGCAGGAGCGCGGCATGCAGTCGGTCATCGACGATGTCTACCGGTTGTGCCGCCAAGACCCGAGCCAGAATCACGTCCGCCGGATCTACGCCCCCTTCACGGTCGACGAGATCAACCGCAAGATCGTGGATATGCTTCGCCCAGAGGGTATGCAGGCACCCATCGAACTGGTGTTCCAGAGCATCGAAGGTCTGCACCATGCCTGTCCCAATCATCCCGGCGACTGGTACTTTACAGGTCATTATCCCACCCCCGGCGGCATCCGTCAGGTCAACCAGGCCTTCGTCAACTATGTAGAATCATCAAAACAAGTATAGAATTATGTGTGGAATCGTATCTATCCTAAACATCAAGGAACAGACGCCGGAGTTGCGTCAGAAGGCATTACGCATGAGTCAGAAGATCCGTCACCGCGGACCTGACTGGAGTGGCATCTATTGCGGCGGCTCTGCCATCCTGGCTCACGAGCGACTGAGCATTGTCGACCCTGAGTCGGGCGGTCAGCCGCTGTATTCGCCTGACCATAAGCAGGTGCTGGCCGTGAATGGCGAGATATATAACCATCAGGACATCCGCAAGCAGTATGCCGGCAAGTATGACTTCCAGACGGGTAGCGACTGCGAGGTCATCCTCGCCCTCTATCGCGACAAGGGCATCGACTTTCTGGAAGATCTCAGCGGCATCTTTGCCTTCGTACTCTACGATGAGGAGCGCGACGAGTTCCTCATTGCCCGCGACCCCATCGGTGTCATTCCTCTTTACATCGGCTATGACAACGACGGCACCGTCTATGTGGCCTCTGAACTAAAGGCCCTCGAAGGACAGTGCGAGACATACGAACCGTTCCTGCCAGGCTTTTATTATTGGAGCAAAGAGCCCGGCATGAAGCGTTATTATCAGAGGGACTGGATGCAGTACGATGCAGTGAAGGATAATCCGGCTTCTGTCTCCGCCATCCACGATGCGCTGGAGGCGGCCGTCAAGCGCCAACTCATGAGCGACGTGCCCTACGGCGTGCTCCTCTCCGGCGGTCTCGACTCTTCGGTCATTTCCGCCATTGCCGAGAAATACAGCGAGATGCGCATCGAGAACGACTCCAAGACTAAGGCCTACTGGCCGCGCCTCCACTCTTTCGCCGTAGGTCTGAAGGGTGCCCCCGACTTGGCCAAGGCCCGTCTTGTGGCTGACCATATCGGTACCGTTCACCATGAGATCAACTATACCATCCAAGAAGGTCTCGACGCCATTCGCGATGTCATCTACTTCATTGAGACCTACGACGTCACCACCGTCCGTGCCTCCACGCCGATGTACCTGTTGGCTCGCGTCATCAAATCGATGGGCATCAAGATGGTGCTCAGCGGTGAGGGTGCCGACGAGATATTTGGTGGCTACCTCTACTTCCACAAGGCTCCGACGGCCAAGGACTTCCATGAAGAGACCGTGCGCAAACTCTCCAAACTGCATCTCTACGACTGTCTGCGTGCCAACAAAAGTCTGTCTGCCTGGGGTGTCGAGGGCCGCGTGCCTTTCCTCGACAAGGAGTTCCTTGATGTTGCCATGCGCACCAATCCGGAGGCTAAGATGTGTGGTCTCAACCCCAATCCCTCTCCTAAGGGCGAGGAGAGTTTCATCATAGAGAAGCGCATCGTCCGCGAGGCCTTCGCCGACATGTTGCCTGCCGAGGTGGCATGGCGGCAGAAGGAGCAGTTCAGCGATGGTGTGGGCTACTCGTGGATTGACACGCTCAAGGAGATGACGTCAAAAGCCGTCACTGACGAACAGATGGCACACGCCGCAGAGCGATTCCCTATCAATCCGCCGAAGAACAAGGAGGAATACTACTACCGCTCCATCTTTGCCGAGCACTTCCCCAGCGACTCCGCTGCGCGCAGTGTTCCCAGTGAGGCCAGCGTGGCCTGTAGCACAGCCATTGCCCTGGAGTGGGACGAGGCCTTCCGCAACCTCAACGACCCCAGTGGTCGGGCTGTGAAGGGCGTGCATCAGCAGGCCTACTGATAAGATAAAGAGGTACAGCGGCTTTCCGCGCTGTACCTCTTTGTTTCAGACTTTTCCGCAGGACTTATTGCTTGTCCAGTTCAGCCAAGTTTTCTGCAATCATCTCGTCGGTGACGGTGTAGTTCTGCAGGTCGCCCTTGATGAATGCCTCGTAGGAAGGCATGTCGATGAGTCCGTGGCCGGAGAGGTTGAAGAGGATGACCTTCTCTTCACCGGTCTCCTTGCATTTGTTGGCCTCGCGGATGGTGGCGGCGATGGCGTGGCACGACTCGGGGGCGGGGATGATGCCCTCGGTGCGGGCGAAGAGCATACCGGCCTCGAAGGTCTCCAGTTGTGGGATGTCGACACCGTGCATCAGGCCGTCCTTGATGAGTTGTGAGATGATCATGCCGGCACCGTGGTAGCGCAGGCCACCGGCGTGGATGTTCGACGGCTTGAAGTTGTGGCCCAGCGTGAACATGGGCAGCAGGGGCGTGTAGCCGGCCTCGTCGCCGAAGTCGTAGCGGAACTGGCCGCGAGTCAGTTTCGGGCAGGAGTCAGGCTCGGCAGCGATGAATTCGGTATTCTTGCCGTCCTTCAGGTTGTGGCGCATGAAGGGGAAGGCGATGCCGCCGAAGTTGGAGCCGCCGCCGAAGCAGCCGATGACGATGTCGGGATATTCGCCAGCCATCTGCATCTGCTTCTCAGCCTCCAGGCCGATGATGGTCTGGTGCAGCCCCACGTGGTTGAGCACCGAGCCCAGCACATACTTGCAGTGCGGCGTGGTGGTGGCCAGTTCGACAGCCTCACTGATGGCCGTGCCGAGTGAGCCGCTGTGGGTAGGATCCTTGGTCAGGATGTCCTTGCCGGCGCGGGTCGACATAGAGGGACTGCCCTCAACTACGGCCCCGAAAGTGCGCATGATACTGGAGCGGTAAGGCTTCTGCTGCATGGTGATCTTCACCTGATAGACCGCGCAGTCGAGTCCAAAGATCTTGGCGGCATAGGAGAGGGCGGCGCCCCACTGGCCGGCACCGGTCTCGGTGGTCACGTTGGTGGTTCCCTCCTGCTTGGCGTAGTAGCACTGGGGCAGGGCAGAGTTAATCTTATGCGAGCCGAGGGGATTGGTGCTCTCGTTCTTGAAGTAGATATGGGCGGGTGTGCCGAGGGCTTTCTCCAGTTCGTAGGCACGGACAAGGGGTGTGCTGCGATAGAACTTGTACTTCTCGAGCACCTCTTCGGGGATGTCTATCCAGGCGTGCTCGGTGTCCAGTTCCTGCACACAGCACTCTCGGGGGAAGATGTGTGCCAGGTCGTCTACGCCCAACGGCTGCTTGGTGGCCGGATGGATGGGCGGCATGGGCTTGTTAGGCATATCGGCCTGAATGTTGTACCACTGTGTAGGGATTTCGCTCTCGGGGAGAATGAATTTCTTTTGTTTAGTCATAATAAATAAGTTTAGGATTGGTAATCTCCGCCTGCAAAGTTAACAAATTAAAGTGAAAGGGGAAAGTGTAGCGTGAAAAAATTTGCTGCCGCCGTCAAAAATGTGTACCTTTGCACGCGATTATGTGGATTCTTGCAACAATATTGATTTATTTTGCAGCCCTGATGGGCATCAGCAGGCTGACACAGCGACGGGCCACCAACGAGACGTTTTTCCGGGCCGACCGTCGTTCGCCCTGGTATATGGTGGCCTTCGGCATGGTGGGGGCGAGCATCTCGGGTGTCACCTTTGTCAGCGTGCCGGGCATGGTGCTGTCGTCTCAGATGACCTATCTGCAGGTCTGCCTGGGCTTCATCGTGGGCTATCTGGCCGTGGCCTTCGTGCTGTTGCCAGTGTACTATCGGCTGAACCTCACCTCTATCTATACCTATCTGGGGCAGCGGCTGGGGCGGCAGTCCTATAAGACGGGCTCCTGGTTCTTCCTGCTGTCGAAGATGGTGGGGGCAGCGGTGAAGTTCTATGTGGTGTGCATCATCCTGCAGCAGTTTGTGCTCGATGCTATGGGCATCCCTTTTGCCGTGACCGTGGTGGTCATGGTGGCGCTCATCTGGCTCTACACCCATCGGGGCGGCGTGCGTACGCTGGTATATACCGACACCTTCCAGACGCTCTGCCTCTTCTCGGCGCTCCTCCTTATTATATATATGGTAATGCGGCAGATGAATTTCTCACTTGCCGAGGTCGTGAGTGCCATAGCCGGTGACGAGCGGAGCCGCATCTTCGTGATGGACGACTGGGCCTCGCCGCACAATTTCTGGAAGCAGTTCCTGAGCGGCGCATTCATCGTGGTGGTGATGACGGGGCTGGATCAGGACATGATGCAGAAAAACCTGACCTGCCGCACGCTGCGGGAGGCACAGAAGGATATGTGCTCGTATGGTGTGGCCTTCGTGCCGGCCAACCTGCTCTTCCTTTCCCTGGGCGTACTGTTGGCACAACTCTTTGAGAGTCAGGGCGTCGCATTGCCCGCCAAGGGCGACGAACTGCTGCCGATGTTCGTCGGCCAGTCGGGCATGCTGGTGGCTGTGCTCTTCACAATAGGCATCGTGGCCGCCTCGTTCTCATCGGCCGACTCGGCCTTGACCTCGCTGACCACCAGTTTCTGTGTGGACATCTGCAACCGGCCGGCTGACGAACGGCTGCGCAAGCGGGCGCATCTGGTCATCTGTCTGCTCTTCGTGGTCTTCATTCTGCTGTTCGATGCCGTCAACAGCAAGTCGCTCATCGACGCCATCTATACTATTGTATCCTATACCTACGGCCCGTTGCTGGGTCTGTTTGCCTTCGGTCTGTTCACCAGGCGACGTGTATGCGACCGGCTGGTGCCCCTCGTGTGTATTGCCTCCCCGTTCATCTGCTACGCCGTCGATATCCTCTCGCAGTCACTCTGGGGATACCGTTTCGGCTACGAACTGCTGATGCTCAACGGCTTGCTGACATTCGCGGGGCTGTGGTTTACTTCCCGGCGTGAACTTGGTCGATGAATTCGCTGGGCTGGATGCCAAACTCCTTCTTGAAGCAAGTCGCAAAATACTTGGGGTCCTTGAAGCCCACCTTGTAGGCCAGGTCGCTGACGCGGATGTCGCGTTGCGTCTCTGCCAGCCGCTTGGCCTCCTTCATGCGGATGTCGCGGATATAGGTCGAGACATTCTGACCCGTCAGTGCCCGCAGTTTGTTGTAGAGTGTCGATGCCGAGGCCCCCATCTCTACGGCAAAGGCATCGCGGTCGAACTCGCTGTCAGACAGGTGGTTCATCACGCAGGTGTAGGCTTTCTGCAGGAACTCCTCATCGGGTGTCAGAGGGCGGGCCTCTGCCGTTTCCGCCGCAGCCTGACGCTGTTCGCCCAGGATGCGCTTGCGGTTCTCAATGATGTTGTCGATGCGCAACTTCAGGTCGCTCAGCCGGAAGGGCTTGGTCACATAGTCGTCGGCACCTATCAGCATGGAGTGCTTGCGGTCTTCCTCGGCCGTCTTGGCCGAAACGAGAATCACGGGCAGGTGGCTCAACTCCGGCGTGCCCTTGATGTGGCGGGTCAGTTCGTTGCCGTCCATCTCCGGCATCACCACGTCGGCAACGATGATGTCCAGGTCCTGCTTGTTGATAACCTTCAGGGCCTCGAGGCCGTTGGCAGCCGTCAGCACGTTGTACTTGTAACTCAGCAGCGTCTTCATCAGCATCAGTAGTTCCTCGTTGTCCTCCACCAGCAGGATGCTGTAGAGCGGCTTGGCGGGTTCCTTCTCTGCCGGCTTGCTGGGTGGCGTGAGCATCTCCAGCGCGCTCACGTCGATGATGTTGGTGTGAGGCTTGGTGAGGTCGATGGGGTGTTTGGTGTCAATCTGTTGGGCGGAGAAGGCATCCTTGGTGATGGGGATGGTCACCGTGAACACTGTTCCCTGTCCCTCCTTGCTCTTGCAGTCGATGGTGCCGCCGTGCAGATATGTCAGTTCGCGTGTCAGGGCGAGTCCCAGTCCTGTGCCGCTCACCTTCATCCGCCTGTAGTCTCCGTCGTAGAAGCGCTGGAACAGGTGCTTCATCTTGTGTGCAGGGATGCCGATGCCGTTGTCGCGTACCTCTATGATAATATGGTCATAGTTCTCGTTGGTTTGGGCAACGAGGTCCACCTGTCCCGGCGTGCTGGTATATTTGGCCGCATTGGAGAGCAGGTTGTAGATGATCTTGTCCAACTTGTCGGGATCAATCCAGCCCATCATCGACTTGGGGTTGCACTGCACATTGAACGTCAGGCCCTTCTTGCGCAGCAGCGGGGCGATGCTCAAGGCCGTCCGGCGGATGTACTCCATCGCGTCACCCTGCGACACCAGCAACTTCAGGCCGCCTGACTGCGACTTGCTGGTCTCCAGAATCTCCTGCAGCAGGCGCGTCATGCGCTCCACGTTGAGTTCTATCATGGCATACTCAGCAGCATGACTGGAGTCCTGTCCGTGATCCTGGTCGCGCAGCCGCTCGATGGAGGCCGAGATGACGGTCAGTGGTGTCAGCAACTCGTGGGAGATATTGGTGAAGGCTCGGTCCATCTGCAGCCGATTGCGGATGCGGACACTGCGGTTGTAGAGCCACCGCCCCACGATGAGCAGGACAGCGAGGAGCAGAATGCCGATGATAATGACAGATACCTTCATGATAGGCGTTAGTAGTTTTGGTTTGAAATTCGTGAGCGAAGGTACGGCTTTTTTGTCAAATACGCAAATATTTTGCAGGAAAAGTGCGAAAAGGGGTTTGAAATTCGTGATATTTGGTTTAGAATGCGATAATTATCGTATTTTAAACCTTAAATAATGATTGTTGAACGTCCTTTTGCATGAATTGCACTACCTTTGCGCCATCAAAAGATTTTAATGGTTAAGGTTTATGGTTGATTAATTTTTAGTAAGAGAAAAGCCTCGCTGGGAAGCGAGGCTTTTTTCGTGGGGTGCGGCTGCTCCTTAGTGCAACAGATGGCGCTCGGCCTCGATGGCGGCCTGACAGCCCGTGCCAGCCGCGCTGATGGCCTGGCGGTAGGTGGGGTCGGCGCAGTCGCCGGCCACGAAGACGCCGGGAATCTTGGTGCGGGGCGTGCCGTCGATCTTCTTCAGATAGCCCACCTCGTCGGTGTCGAGCCACTCCTTGAAGATGCCGGTGTTGGGCTTATGGCCAATGGCCAGGAAGAATCCGTCAATCTGGATGTCGACCAGCGTCTCGTCGGGCTCGCCCTTGCGCTTCACCAGATGGGCACCCTCCACGCCGTCTTCGCCAAACAGGCCCAGCGTGTTGTGCTCGAACAGAATCTCGATGTTCTCACGCTCCATCACGCGCTGCTGCATCACCTTCGAGGCACGCAGGAAGGGCTTGCGCACAATCATGTACACCTTCTTGGCCAGTCCGCTCAGGTAGAGGGCATCCTCGCAGGCCGTGTCGCCGCCGCCCACCACGGCCACGGTTTTCTTGCGGTAGAAGAAACCGTCGCAGGTGGCACATGCCGACACGCCCATACCGTTGTATTTCTGCTCGTCGGGCAGTCCCAGGTATTTGGCCGATGCGCCCGTGGCGATGATCACCGTGTCGGCCTCGATCTCCGTGCCGGCATCGTCCCATGCCTTATAGGGGGCAGCAGAGAAGTCCACCTTGACAATCTCGCCGTCGCGGATGTCGGTGCCGAACCGTTCGGCCTGCTGGCGCAGGTCCATCATCATCTGGTTGCCGTCCACGCCCTCGGGATAGCCGGGGAAGTTCTCCACCTCAGTGGTCTGCGTCAGTTGTCCGCCTGGCTGCAGGCCACAGTACTCGATGGGGCTCAGGTTGGCCCTGCTGGCATAGATGGCGGCAGTGTAGCCCGCAGGCCCGCTGCCGATGATCAGACATTTCGTGTGTTCCATACGCTATTTTGCTAATTCAGCCTTGATTTGCTTCTCGATAGCATCGGTGCTGGTGGTCGGCTCGAAGCGTGCCACTACCTGGCCTTTCTTGTTGATGAGGAACTTGGTGAAGTTCCACTTGATGTCGGGCTTCTGCCTGTAGTCGGGGTCAGCCTTGGTCAGCATATCATCCAGGATGTGTGCGATGGGGTGGGCCATATCCCATCCGGCGAAGCCTTTCTCTGTCTGCAGGAACTTGAAGAGCGGGTCGGCGTCTTCGCCGTTCACCTTCACCTTCTTGAAGCGGGGGAACTCGGTGCCGAAGTTCATCTTGCAGAACTCATGGATGCTCTCGTCGGTGCCGGGGGCCTGCTGGCCAAACTGGTTGCAGGGGAAGTCGAGTATCTCGAAGCCCTGGCTGTGGTAGTGCTTGTAGAGTCCTTCCAGTTCGTCGTACTGCGGGGTGAAACCGCACTTGGTTGCCGTGTTGACGATGAGAAGCACCTCGTTGGCATACTCCTTCAGCGATACATCCTTACCTTTTCTGTCCTTGACAGTGAAATCGTAAATGGTTTTCATTGTTGTGTTTTTGTTATTAATAGTATGAATTATTTGTTGTTCAAGTTCCACAGGCGCTTGATGGTGGCCACGTCCTGCGTCTCCACGCTCTGCTCGATGTCGTCGGGCAGGTTGCAGAAGAAGTCGATGCCGTCGTTGCGGCCGGCATAACTGCAGGTCTTCTCCTCCAGTTCGCGGATGTTGACCACGTAGTCGCCCAGTTTGTCGTTAGAGTGGTCGGCGCTGAGGTGTTCCACCCAGAAGCCCATGGCCTGGTAACTGCCGTTGCGCTTCAGCAGCAGTGCCATGAAGAAATAGCGGGGCACGATGAAGCCGCTGCGCGTGCGGCAGAGAATCTGCGACTCGTGGTCGATGGTGCCGCCCTTCACGACGAAGAGCGTGTCGTTGGCACCGGTGATCTTGCGCCCCCAGTCGTCGCGCACGAAGGCCTCCATCTTCGACCAGATGCCGCTATTGAAGTTGCCTCCCTGCGGAAACATATTGCTCATGTAGAATGTCTGCCCATTGGCTTCCTGTGAGTAGACACGATCCTCCGAGGCGCAGATGTGTCCGCGCTGGAAATAGGAAAAGCCTTTGTCGGGGTAACTGCTGCCGCTGAACTCTCCCGTCACGCTGGGTTGCTCGTTGGCCGGAATGTCGGGGTCTTTCTGGAACGGGTCTCCGTTGGGCCAGTTGCTGCGCGACCATTTCTTCACCTTGTTGTCCTTGGTGAAGTAGAAGCAAGTCCATCGCTGTGCCCTTAGGTCGTGGTCCCACTCCAGTGAATAGGTGGTGCCGAATGTGCTGGTGGTGTGGGTGACGACGGTGCTGTTGCCCTCGCGCAGACGCGGAAATTCCAGTGCCGCATAGCGTTCGGTGTTCTTGTTCTTGTTGGCAGTGCCCGCCGATCCTCCGCCTCCGTTGTCGTCGTCGCCGCAGGCGGCCATTGTCAGGACAACGGTCATCAGGACGAGGATTCTTAGTTGTTTCATTTGTTTTTGTGGTTAGTCAAAGAAGGTGCGCACAAGGCATATGCAACTACCCTGGACGCACCTTCAGTAAGTGTCATTTCGTGAAATCTATCTTACTTCTTCGAAGCCTTACCGTAGCGGCTCATGAACTTATCGACGCGACCAGCGGTGTCGACGAGTTTGCTCTTACCCGTATAGAAGGGGTGAGAACTGCTGGAGATTTCTACTTTTACCACAGGGTAGGTTTCGCCTTCGAATTCTACGGTGTCATTGGTCTTTGCGGTAGACTTCGTAAGGAACATATCGCCGTTGGACATGTCCTTGAACACGACGGGGCGATAGTTTTCGGGATGAATTCCTTGTTTCATTGTTGTTTTTATAAAATGTTTGATAAATACTATTCGGCCATTATGCGCCAATTTGGCTGCAAAGGTACTAACTTTTTCCCGAACCCGCAAACTTTTATGCTGAAAAATTTGGATTTCGCCCGAAAATGTTGTATCTTTGCACCTGCGTTCTTTGAACTGATGACCGTCCTGTGGACAGAATACAGTAGAATACAGTATTTTTGAAACTTTTCCCCCGCGTACTGCGGGCACGCACGGGCGTGTAAAGATATGTACGCGGTACGCGGGATAACATTTTCTAAAATATACTGTATTTACTGTATTCTGTCCTTCGTCATTAAAAGAAACGTCATCTAAGGGTCGTTCCGATATTATCTTCGGGTGGAAAGTATGGCACTTTAGGGAGTAAGGAAGCATACTTTACTATAGTAAAGTCCTATCGGAAGCCCCCTGACTTGGCCTACCTTCGGGAGCAAGATGATACTGCGACGACCCGCAGACAGCACCCCTCGTTTCCGATATGTGCAAAGAGAGGGTTAAAAATTGCTTAAATCTTTTTTTATTCCACGAAAAAGTAGTACCTTTGTAGGCTGAAACGAAAAGGGCGAATTGCGTCAGCGGGCTTAAAAATGGCCTTATGCGCAAAAATGGCCTTAGCCCCCTGAGTCAGGGGGATGGGGGTCTGAACAAGCGCAGACTCCTGCCTGATGGAATTGTGAAATAAGTAAAACGCGGGGAATGACAACGCTTGTTCAGACCCCCAACCCCCTAACTTAGGGGGCTCAGAAAAGAGAATGGATCAGACGTTTGACAACGACAGAATTTTGAAGATTAACATTGAGGAGGAGATGAAGTCCTCGTACATCGACTACAGTATGTCGGTGATTGTGGCTCGTGCCCTCCCTGATGTTCGTGATGGATTCAAGCCCGTGCATCGCCGTATATTATATGGTATGATGGGCATTGGAAATACAAGCGACAAGCCGCACAAGAAGTGTGCCCGCGTCGTGGGTGAGGTGCTCGGTAAGTATCACCCCCACGGCGACTCCTCCGTATATGGCGCCCTGGTGCGCATGGGACAGGAGTGGAACATGCGCTACACGCTCGTAGACGGACAGGGTAACTTCGGCTCCGTTGACGGCGACTCGCCCGCAGCCATGCGTTACACCGAGTGCCGCCTCTCGAAGATGGGCGAGCACATCATGGACGACCTGGACAAGGAGACCGTCGACATGGACCCCAACTTCGACAACACGCTGCTCGAACCGAGCGTGATGCCGACGAAGGTGCCCAACCTGCTGGTCAACGGCGGCAACGGTATTGCCGTGGGTATGGCCACCAACATGCCGACCCATAACCTGGGCGAGGTGATCGACGGCTGCTGTGCCTTCATCGACAACCCCGACATCGACACCGACGGGCTGATGCAGTACATCCCCGGCCCCGACTTCCCCACAGGCGCCTACATCTATGGTCTGCAGGGCGTGCGCGATGCCTATGAGACCGGTCGCGGCCGCATCGTGATGAGGGCCAAGGCCGAGATCGAGACCGGCGAAACTCACGACAAGATCGTGGTCAACGAGATTCCCTACGGCGTGAACAAGGCCGACCTCGTGGCCTACATCGCCGACCTGGCCACCCAGCACAAGATTGAGGGCATTGCCAACGTGAACGACGAGTCGGGCCGTCAGGGCATGCGCATCGTGGTGGACTGCAAGCGCGATGCCAACGCCAACGTGATTCTGAACAAACTGTTCAAGATGACCGCCCTGCAGAGTTCGTTCTCTGTCAACAATATCGCCCTGGTGCCCATCAAGACGTCCGACGGCGTGCGTCTGCGCCCCCGTCTGCTGTCGCTCCGTGAGTGCATCCGCTACTTCATCGAGCACCGCCACGACGTGACCATCCGCCGTACGCAGTACGACCTGCGCAAGGCTCGCGAGCGTGCCCACATCCTGGAGGGCTTGATCATCGCCGTGAACAACATCGACGAGGTGGTGCACATCATCCGCCAGAGTCAGACGCCCACCGATGCCCAGCGCAACCTGGAGAAACGCTTCGAACTGGACGAACTGCAGTCGAAGGCCATCGTCGATATGCGCCTGAGCCAACTGACTGGCCTGCGTGTCGACCAGTTGCACCAGGAGTATGACGACCTGATGAAACTGATTGCCGACCTGGAGGAGATCCTGAACAACCCCGAGCGCTGCAAGGAGGTGATGA
>JAFUST010000002.1 GCA_017467535.1 Prevotella sp.
CTGCATCAGGCTGAACAATGCCGACCTGGAAAGACTCCGTCCTTATGTCTACGTGGGGATGAAGTGTGTGATAGAGAAGGACTAATCGGTATCTTTACACTCTGACGATATGGCCCTCAACTATATTTGGATCGGACTCTTCGTGATTGGCTTCCTCGTTGGCGTCATCAGGCTGCTTGTCTATGGCGACACGGAGGCCCTGCCGGCGATGATGGACTCCACGTTTGAGATGTCAAACCTGGCGTTTGAAATGACACTGGGACTGACGGGCACGCTGACGCTGTGGATGGGAATCCTGAAAATCGGAGAGGACAGCGGACTGGTGACCAAACTGTCACGTGCCCTGAGCCCTGTCTTGTCGAAACTGTTTCCCGACGTGCCTAAAGACCATCCTGCCCTGGGCAGCATCTTCATGAACATATCTGCAAACATGCTTGGTCTCGACAATGCGGCCACGCCATGCGGACTGAAGGCGATGAAGGAACTGCAGGAGATCAATCCGACTAAAGACACGGCCAGCAACTCGATGATCATGTTTCTGGTGCTGAACACCTCCGGCCTGACCATCATCCCCGTCAGCATCATGGCCTACAGGGCGAAGTTCGGAGCCGCCGACCCCACCGATGTCTTTATACCGCTGCTGCTGACCACCCTCTGCTCCACCTTTGTGGGGCTGGTGGTTGTCTCGCTCTACCAGCGCATCAACCTGTTCAGACGAGCATTCCTGGTCCTGTTTCTCTGCATTGCCGCACTCGTAGGTACCCTGTTTGGCATCCTGAGCGGGATGGACAACACACAGATACAGGCCTTCTGCCGCCTGCTGACAAGTTGCCTGATCATAGGGGCGATTCTGCTCTTCATCCTGAGCGGCTGTTACAAGCGGCTCAATGTCTACGACTCCTTCATCTCAGGAGCCAAAGACGGATTCAGCGTAGCGGTCAGCCTCATCCCCTATTGCGTAGCCATCCTGGCGGCCATCGGGGTCTTCAAGGCATCAGGTGCATTGTACCTCATTCAGGATGCCATGTCGGGCCTTGTGGAGGCATGCGGACTGAACAGCGATTTCGTCGGTGCGCTGCCCGTTGCCCTGATGAAGCCCCTGAACGGAAGTGGTGCCCGTGGCATGATGATAGAGGCGATGAACTCCTATGGGCCCGACTCCTTCGTGGGCCATCTGGCAGGTGTCCTGCAGGGATGCACTGACACCACCTTCTATATTCTGGCCATCTATTTTGGCAGTGTCGGCATCAGGAAATACAGGTATTCCGTCACCTGCGGCTTGCTGGCAGACCTGACCGGCATCATCGCAGCCATCTTCATCAGTTACTATTTCTGGGGGTAGCGTGAATGTTAATAATTGTAGAGCGGTAGCAAATTCTTCACTCTTCACTCTTCACTCTTCACTATTTTTTACTACCTTTGACCTCCTGTCGAAGGTACTCCCGTTCGGAAAACCTCAAATAAATTTGGTTATTCGCTCACTTATTCGTACCTTTGCAGGCAAATTCGAATTTTTAGGTAAAAGTATGAAACAATTTCGTCTCGTGGACAATGTCGTGGGATGGCTCACGTTCTTGGTGGCCGCCATCGTCTATTGTCTGACTATTGAGCCGACAGCCTCGTTCTGGGACTGCCCTGAGTTTATCACCACCGGCTACAAACTGGAAATAGGCCACCCGCCCGGCGCACCGTTCTTCATGCTGACGGCCAACCTGTTCTCGCAGTTCACCAGCGACCCCACTCAGGTGGCCCGCATGGTGAACACGATGAGTGCGCTGCTTTCGGCCACGTGTATCCTGTTCCTCTTCTGGAGCATCACCCACTTGGTACGGCGGCTGCTCATCGACCGCTGGGAGGAACTGTCGACGTGGAAACTCATTGCCATCGAGGCATCGGGCCTGGTGGGCGCCCTCATCTACACCTTCAGCGACACCTTCTGGTTCTCGGCTGTAGAGGGTGAGGTCTATGCCTACTCTTCGGCCTTCACCGCCGTGGTGTTCTGGCTCATACTGAAATGGGAAGACCATGCCGACGAGCCTCACTCCGACCGCTGGCTTGTATTAATAATGTATATGACGGGCCTCTCCATCGGCGTGCACCTGCTCAACCTGCTGTGCCTGCCGGCCATCGTGCTGGTCTACTACTTCAAGCGCTACCCGAAGGCCAACCTGCTGGGCAGCATCGTGGCCCTGCTCATCTCGTTTGTACTGCTGGCTGCCGTGCTCTACGGCGTGGTGCCAGGCATCATCACCGTGGGCGGCTGGTTCGAACTCTTCTTCGTCAATACGCTGGGCATGTCGTTCAATTCCGGCGAATATGTCTATCTGCTGCTGCTCGTCGGCCTGGTCATCTGGGCCATCTACGAAACGCAGACCGCCAAGGAGGGCAACCGCGGCAGTTGGATCCGCCAGAACGTGGCCTTCCTGCTGGCCTTCGGCATGCTGGGCATCCCCTTCTACGGCTTCGGCTGGAGTGCCTTCGGCATCGGCGTGCTGGTGCTGGCCGTGCTGGCTGCGCTGCTGTTCCTGCCGGGCATGAAGAAGCCCCTCATCACCACCCGCTTCAAGAACACCACACTGCTCTGCATGCTGATGCTGATGATCGGCTATTCCACCTATGCCGTCATCGTGATCCGCTCGGCTGCCAACCCGCCGATGGACCAGAACTCGCCCGAGGACATCTTCACACTGGGCAACTACCTGAGCCGCGACCAGTATGGCTATCGCCCGCTGCTCTACGGTCAGGCCTACAGTTCGGAATACAAGATCAACAGCGAGGGCTCTGTCACCATGGACGAGGGCGCTCCCATCTGGGCCAAGCGCGAGAAGGCTTCTGCTGACCAGCCCGACGAGTACTTCGTGGTGAGCACCAAGGACAAGCCCGTCTATGCACAGAATATGCTGTTCCCCCGTATGTACTCCAACAGTCCGCGCCACATCGCCCAGTACAACAGTTGGGCCGGCAAGAACGGACACATCGAGGGTCAGCAGATGCCGTCCAACTATCGTAAAGGCAACACCGTGACCATTCCCACACAGATAGAGAACCTGCGTTTCTTCTTTGCCTATCAGTGCAACTGGATGTACTGGCGCTACTTCCTCTGGAACTTCGCCGGCCGACAGAACGACATCCAGGGCCACGGCGACGTGGAGCACGGCAACTGGATAACCGGCTTCTCCTTCTTCGACAACGCCCGTCTGGGCGACCAGTCGCTGCTGCCCGACACGCTGAAGCAGAACAAGGGACACAACGTGTTCTACTGTATGCCCCTCATCCTCGGACTCATCGGCATCCTCTGGCAGGTGTTCCTCTGCCGCCGCAAGGGCATCCAGCAGTTCTGGGTGGTCTTCTTCCTGTTCTTCATGACGGGCCTGGCCATCGTGGTCTATCTGAACCAGACGCCTGAGCAGCCCCGTGAGCGAGACTATGCCTATGCCGGTTCGTTCTATGCCTACGCCATCTGGTGCGGTCTGGGCGTGGCTGCCATCATCTCCACAATCAACCGCCTCCTCAAGAGCAACGTGGGCCAGACCATCGTGGCTGCCGCGGCTTCCGTCATCGCCCTGCTCGTGCCCATCCAGATGGGCTCTCAGACCTGGGACGACCACGACCGCTCCGGCCGCTACACCTGCACCGACTTCGGCCAGAACTATCTGATGACGCTGCAGCAGGAGGGTAATCCCATCATCTTCACCAACGGCGACAACGACACCTTCCCCCTCTGGTATAACCAGGACACCGAGGGTGTGCGCACCGATGCCCGCGTCTGCAACCTGTCGTATCTGAACACCGACTGGTACATCGACCAGATGATCCGTCCGGCCTACGACTCGCCGTCGCTACCCATCAACTGGAGCCGACTGGAATACTGTACGGGTACCAATGAATACGTGAAGGTGGACCGCCACATCCGTGGCGCCATCGAACTGCTCCGCAAGCAGTATCCGCAGGAGGTGAAGCAACTCTTCGGCGACGATCCCTACGAACTGAAGAACGTGCTCGAGTTCTGGGTGCGCGACCATCGCAGCAGCGACCTGAAGCAGCGTCAGCGTGCTGCCATCGAACTGGCCTACAGCCAGATGGACGACGTGAAGAACGACTACTACTATGACCTGGAAGCCGACCTGCACGTCATCCCCACCGACACCGTCTACCTGACCATCGACAAGGAGGCCGTCAGAAAGAGCGGCATGAAGATGCAGGGCGACTCCATCCCCGACCGCATGGTCATCTCGCTGAAAGGCCTGAGCGGACTGGACAAGAGCAAACTGATGATGCTCGAACTGCTGGCCAACGCCAACTGGACGCGCCCCATCTACGTGGCCTACACCGTCGGTCAGGATAACTACATGAACCTGGGCGACAACTTCGTGCAGGAGGGACTGGCCAACCGCATCACGCCCTTCACCACCAACATCAACGAGCAGCCGCTGCCCGGCATGACCAACTTCGACACCGAGAAGACCTACGACAACGTGATGAACCGCTATAAGTTCGGCGGCATCTCCGAGCCTGGCATCTATCTCGACGAGACCGTCATGCGAATGTGCTACACCCACCGCCGCCTGCTGGTCAAACTGGCCACCAACCTGATAGACGAAGGCGACACCGAGCGTGCAGCCAAGGTGCTGGAGAAGTGTGAGAAGGAGATCCCGTCCTACAATGTGCCTCACGACTTCCAGAGCGGAAGCATCGACATGGCCCGTGCCTATGCCGACATAGGCAACACGGAGAAGGCCCGGGAGGTGGTCGACGCCCTGTGGAAGAACTCCGACCAGTCGGTGACCTTCTACAACTCGCTGCCCGCCAACCTCTTCCCCACCTGCATCAGCAGCAGCCAGTTCCATATGTTCTACGTCATGCGCCACCTCATCGACATCGCATCGGCATTCGACATGGATCTGGCCGAGCAGTATGACAGCCAACTGGCCGAGCACCTCGACACCTACATCCGTAAGGGTGGAACGCTGCCGCAATAAAGTATGATCATCGAGCAACCAGCCGCCTATCTTCGCTGGCTCTACCCGAAAGCCCTGTGGAGAATGGACCGCCGCGAACACGCAGTCTACCTGACGTTCGACGACGGTCCCATCCCCGAGGCCACCCCTTTCATCCTTGACGTGCTCCGCCAGGAGGGCGTCAAGGCTACTTTCTTCATGGTCGGCGACAACGTGCGCAAGTATCCCGACCTCTATCAGCGCATCGTCGACGAAGGCCACCAGGTGGGCAACCACACCCACAACCACATCGGCAGCCTGCGCCACACCATCCGCGAGTACAGTTACAATGTCGAGAAGGCCAATGCCTATATCCACAGCCGCCTGATGCGGCCCCCTCATGGCTGGATGCGGCTGGCCCAGTATGCCTGGCTATCGCGCAAATATAAAGTGGTGATGTGGGACCTCGTCACGCGCGACTACTCCAAGTGGATGACGGCACAGGACGTCGTCAACAACGTGAAACGCTACGCCCGCAACGGCTCCATCATCACCTTCCACGACAGCCTGAAGAGCATCGACAAACTGCGCACCGCCCTGCCTGAAAGCATCCACTGGCTGAAGGAGCAAGGCTACGAGTTCAAAATCTTCGAATAATGGAATGGCGTAGACACCTTGCCCTGGAAGCAAACCGGCTACTGACCCAGAACCTGCGACGAGAACACCCCCTGCGACAACTATTCTGGGAATGCACCCTGCGATGCAATGTGCATTGTCGCCATTGTGGCAGCGACTGCAAGTATTCTCCCGACGTAGCCGACATGCCCCGAGAAGACTTCTTCCGCGTACTTGACAGCGTAGCCAGGAAACAAAATCCCAGCAAGGTGTTCGTCATCCTAAGCGGGGGTGAGCCCCTGATGCGTAAAGACATAGAAGAATGTGCCAGAGGCATACAGCGGCGGGGATTCCCTTGGGGCATGGTGACCAATGGCCTCTACTTGACACCACAGCGGTTTCATGTCCTGCGTAGCGCAGGATTGCGGTCGGTGGCTGTCAGCCTCGACGGACTGGAGGAGAACCACAACTGGCTCCGATGCCATCCAAAGAGTTTCGAAATGGCCGACCAAGCCATCGACCTGCTGGCCTGCGACGGCAAGGTTGGCTACGATGTGGTCACCTGCGTGCATCAACGCAATTTCGGCCAACTGCCCGCCCTGCGCGACTACCTCATCCAGAAAGGCGTAGGCAACTGGCGGCTATTCCCTATTTTCCCCTCTGGCCGTGCTGCCAGCGAGCCACTGCTCAGGCTCTCTGACGAACAGTTCCGCGGACTGCTCGACTTTATACGCGACACGCGGAAGCAAGGACAGATACACGCCAACTATAGTTGCGAGGGGTACGTGGGCGACTACGAGGGCGACGTCCGCGACTGGATGTTTCGTTGTGCTGCCGGCGTCACGGTGGGATCGGTGCTGATCGACGGGGCCATCGGTGCCTGCACCAGCATTCGCTCCAATTACTCGCAAGGCAACATCTACGAGGATGACTTCATGGAAGTGTGGGAGAACCGCTACTCTCAGCACCGTCATCGTGAATGGATGAAGCGCGATGAATGCGAGACCTGCAAGCACTGGCGCTATTGCGAGGGCAACGGTCTGCATCTGCGCACCAATGAAGGAACACTTATGTTATGCCACATGAAAAAGATAGAAGCACTATGAAGAAAAGATTCTGGAAGGTCTCCAACCTGCTACTGACCTCACTTATCACGGCCCTGGGCTTCAACGCCTGCTATATGCAGAAAAAGCCATCCGGCCAGAACGAGACTGTGGTGTCTGATTCCGACACTATCACCGAGATGCCCGCAGACGAGGTGGTAGTTGTCTACGGGCCCCCGCCATTCGAAGAAAGCGTTGTGGATACGGCCAACACCATCCTGGACGACGTAGCCATCGCCTACGGTGCCCCAGCGTTCGGAGACGACGAGGATACGGTCTACTCTGAAGGTGAGGAAGCACTAAGAAGGGAGTGGGAGGAAAAGTGTAAAGACCCCATTTACCAAAACAAGGTTTTCGACGTAGTTGAGAATATGCCCCGCTTCCCCGATGACGACGGTGACTGGCAAGTCTTGTACGAGTGGATACAGAAGAACCTGCGGTACCCTGAGGAGGCACTACGCGACAGCATCAAGGGGCGTGTCGTCGTACAGTTCATTGTGGAACGCGATGGTTCGATTACCGATCCCAGAGTCGTCAGACCTATTCATCCTTTGCTGGACGAAGAGGCCCTCAACCTTATGCGGCGTATGCCCAAGTGGATCCCCGGAAGGCATTATGGAATCACGGCTCGTGTGAAATTCACCCTACCCATCACATTTACGCTTCCATCCAATTCATAAGCGGGAAAAGCGACCCTTTGGCTCCGCCGAAGGTACTTGCATTCTGAAAATTGCAAATAAATTTGCATTTTCTCTCACTTATTTGTACCTTTGCACCCATGATTGCAGAAAATTTGGACAATAAGCGGATTGCGGTGCTGCTGTCGGGCGGTGTGGACTCATCGGTGGTGGTCTACGAGTTTGCCCGGCTAGGGCTGCATCCTGACTGCTTCTATATCAAGATAGGACCGGAAGAAACGGAAGAGTGGGACTGCTCCAGCGAGGAGGACCTGGAGATGGCTACCGCCGTGGCCCATAAGTATGGATGCCACCTCGAGGTGGTGGACTGCCATCGCGAATACTGGGACCAGGTGACGCAGTACACGATGGGCAAGGTGAGGGCGGGGCTGACGCCGAATCCCGACGTGATGTGCAACAGGCTGATCAAGTTCGGTGCCTTCCACGAGAAGTGCGGCCACGACTACGACCTCATCGCCACCGGCCACTATGCGCAGACGGAGATGGAGGAACAGACAATGTCTGAGAATGTTCAATGTTCAATGTTCAATGTTCAATCTACCAAGTGGCTCTGCACCAGCCCCGACCCGGTGAAGGACCAGACGGACTTTCTGGCGCAGATATACGGCTGGCAACTGGAGAAGGCCATCTTCCCCATCGGCCCCTACATGAAGGACGAGGTGCGGCTGATAGCCGAGCGGGAGCATCTGGTGAACGCCCACCGCAAGGACTCGCAGGGCATCTGCTTCCTGGGCAAGATTGACTATACGGAATACGTCAGGCGCTACGTGGGCGAGAAGACGGGACGCGTGGTGGAACTGGAGACGGGCCGACTGATCGGCGAGCACCGGGGACACTGGTTCTACACCATCGGCCAGCGCAAGGGCCTCGGCTTCGGCGGCGGCCCGTGGTTCATCGTGAAGAAAGACGTCGACGACAACGTGCTCTACGTCAGCCACGGCTACGACCCCGAGACGGCCTACAAGCAGGACTTCCCCATACACGGCTTCCACAGCATCAACGGCCAGATGCCTGGGGAGCACGTCACCTTCAAGATACGCCACACCCCAGAGTTCCATGCCGCCACGCTGGAGCCTACGGGCGACGGGGCCTTCACGGTGCACTCCGAAGACCGCATACACGGTGTGGCTCCAGGCCAGTTCTGCGTCATCTACGACGAGCAGCACCACCGCTGCTACGGCTCGGGCGAAATCACGGTCTGAGCCTCCTCCGGCCGCTTGCCCTGCTGGTATTTCTTGGGCGAGATGCCGAACTGCTGCTTGAAGACCTTGGTGAAGTAGTGCGGCTCGCTAATTCCAACTTTATAGGCTACTTCGGCCACGGTGACGGTCTCGTCGCGCAGCATCTCGGCAGCACGGTTCATGCGGAGGGTGCGCACATAGTCGGCTGGTGTCTGGCCTGTCAGCGATTTCACCTTGCGATAGAACACTGACCGGCCATAGCCCATTGCGTCGGCCATATCGTCGACAGACAGCGTTGGGGTGCTGAGGTGGTCGTAGAGCCAGCGCTGCAGCACGTCGAAGAACTGGCGGTCGCGCTCGTCGACGATAATCTCGGGCGGTGCCGAAGGCTGGCTGGCGGGGGTGTCGGCAAAGGTTTGGCGCAGGCGGTCGCGCTGCTCAATGAGATTGCGGCAGGTGGTGATGAGCAGGCGGGTATCAAAGGGCTTCGTCAGGTAGGCATCAGCACCATGCTTGATGCCCTTCAGCCGTTTCTCGTCGGAGTTGAGGGCCGTCAGCAGGATGACGGGCAGGGCCACCGTAGCAGGATTCTTGCGGATGCGGGTGGTCAGTTCGAAGCCGTCCATCACAGGCATCATCACGTCGCTGACCACCAGCGAATAGTCGCCGTCGGCCAGCCGGGTCAGGGCATCGCTGCCATCCATCGCCACCTCCACTTCAAAGTAGCGGCCCAGCGTCTGTCGCAGGAAGTCGGCCACGTCAGCATCGTCTTCTACCACCAGAATCTTGCGGTCGTTCATCGGCTGGGCCATCAGTTCCTGATAGGTGCCGGTGGTCGTGGCCTGTGTGCTGTCGGCCTGCAGGCTGGATGTCTGCAGGAAGTCCTCTTCGCGGTAGACACCCTTGTCGGTGGGTAGCGAGAGGATGAAGACGGAGCCCTGCGGCTGGTTCTCCTCGAAGCGTATGTCTCCGTGGTGCACGTCGACCAGTGCCTTGGTCAGATGGAGACCGATGCCGATGCTGTCGTTGGAGAAGGTGCTCTGCATGAAGCGCTGGAACAGTTCGGACTGCTTCTCACGGGGGATACCCACGCCAGTGTCCTCCACCCGAATGGTCAGCCAAGGCTCCTCCACGCGTAGCACCACCTTGACACTGCCCTTGGTGGGAGTGTACTTGAAAGCGTTAGAGAGCAGGTTGTAGATGATCTTGTCCACATGCTGGCGGTCGATGTACATCAGGTACGACTTGACACTGGGTAGGAACGTATAGGCTATCTGCTTGCCATCGGCCATGTCTCTGAAGTTCTGGCAGATGTCCTTGACGAAGGCCACGACGTCGGTCTGTTCGAGGGCCAGTCGCAGTTTGCCGTTCTGCATCTTGCGGAACTCCAGCAGTTGGTTGATGAGCCGCAGCATACGGTTGGTGCTCCGCTGGATGCTGCTGACGGGCTGGCGCAGTTCGCCGGGTATGTTCTTAGTTGCCTGCATGCGGTCGGTGGCACCGCGGATGATGGTCAAGGGGGTGCGGAACTCATGCGAGATGTTGGTAAAGAACTGCAGTTTGAACTCCGTCAGTTGCTGTTCGATGCTGATGCGGCGGCGCAGACGATAGACCGTTCGCAACTGGCGAACGATGAGCAAGCCGACGATGGTCGCCACTAATATATAAATAAGGTAGGCCCACCACGTCTGCCACCAGGGATGGCGCACGACGATGGTCAGTGTGCGCTCGGCATTGCTGCTGGAATGGTTGTCGAAGGCCTTGACGTGAAACACATAGCGGCCTGGCGGAAGGTTCTTGTAGTTGGCGAAACTATAAGTGGACACCTCGCTCCACTGGCGGTCGTAGCCCTCGAGCCAGTAGGTGTAGCGGGTGCCGAAGGCCGTGTTGAAGTTGAAGGCTGAGAAGCGGATGGTCAGCGAGTTCTGGTCGTGGGCCAGTCGAACCTCGTTGGCCAAGTCGGGTGCCACCTGCAGGGGACTGTCATCGCCCATGCTGCTGACGGACTCGCCGTTGATGAGCAGGTCGGTGATCCTGAAAGTGGTGGCCTGCGCATTGTCGGCTGTGGGCTGCCGACTGTCGTAGACCACGATGCCGCAGTTAGTGCCGAAGGCCAGTCGGCCGTCGGGCAGCAGGCAGGCACAGTGGTTGGTATAATAGTTGCGCATCAGGTTGTAGTCATCATAGAAATGAGTGACAATGTGTTCTTCCGGATGGTAGCAGGTGAGGCCGTTTTTTGTTCCAATCCATATTCGTCCGTCGCCATCCTCAACGACCGACTGCACTTCGTTGGAGATGAGTCCGTCGTTCTGGGTGAGGCTGCTGAAGGATTCGCCATCATCGGTATAGAAGAGGCCGCATCCCTGGGTGCCAACCCAGATGCGCCCCTTGGAGTCTTCGTAAAGGCAGACCACATCACTATACCTTGTGCGGGTGGCAGACAGCAGGCACTGATAGGCCGATGTGTCGGCCATCAGTTCTTCTGGTACGAATCTGTAGAGCTCGGTCTTTGTGCCCACCCAGATCTGCCCCCTCTTGTCCTGCATTATGACGCGAGGAGAGAAGTCGGGCTTGAAGAAGTGGCGGCAACAGAAGGAATCCTTCCATGAAACAAGGTCGAGGTGTCCCCCTTCACATGCAGCCCAAATGCGCCCTTGGCTGTCGCAGGTCATGGCGTATACATTGTTGGCCGAGAGACTGCCCGGTGCTGTGGGCTGGTGCTTATGCCACTGGCCGTCGGGCGTTCGTATGCCCTGCTGTCGTGAACCGATCCAGAGATTACCCTGGTGGTCGTAGCAGAGTGAATGGATGTCGAGTCCGGTCAGTTCGGTCATGGGCTGGAGGTTCAGATGGCTGTCTGCCCAGAATACATCGCCATTGACATTGGCCACGAGCAGCGTAGAGTCTTTCTGCCAGTGCATGATGTAGACCTGATTGCGCCTCAGGCTCTTATCTTCAGGAAACAGTAGTATGTTTTGTGCTTTGGGCTCGGCTACGGACAGGAGTACAACGCCATGAAACTCGTCGCAAATCCAGATGGATTGGTTATCTGCCAGACAGATGTCAACGATATTGTCGGTAGAGACAAGTCCAGAGCCAAGTCGGATGGACTGTTGTTGACGGCGCACCCTGTCGTAGACGGTGATGCCGCAGCCGTTGGTCGACACCCATAGCAACCGACCGTCGGGCGATGCCACCACTTTGATCTTCTTGCTGCTCACCAGTGGCCACATGGTCTCGCTGAAGACCCTCAGCCGAACGGTTTCGCCAGATGCTTTGTCGATGTGCCAGATCTGACCGGTATTGTCGAGTACCACCATATTGCCCAGATTGTCATTGATGATGGTACCTTCGTTTCTCAAGACGGTGCTAAAGCGCTTTGCCACGGCTGAGTCGATGGCTATTTTCCTGCAGTCCTCATAGAGCCTTTCTTTCTCTTCTGCAGGCATCTCGACAAATCTTGCCAGGTCGGTGTCGAAAACAGAATAGAGCCCGCCCTGCTCGCTAACCAGGATGCTCTGACCGCCATTCAGAGCGTAAAGTCCTGAAATGTGATTGTTGCTGAGCAGATGGCTATTGCCCTCATCCATACATTTATAGGTAGTAAAGAAATAACCATCGTATCTATAGAGGCCATTGGTCGTTCCCACCCATAGGTAACCTTTATTGTCGGTCACCAGACTGCGCACGTTGTTGTCTGGCAAGCCATTGGCTGAGTTGAACTTACGGGAGAAGAAATCCAGGCCAAAAGATTGCAGAGCACAGGCTGTCAGTAGTATCGTCAAAAGGGATTTTGTTCTCATACGGGGGCAAAGATACGAATTTTTCTTTAGAGTTTGCAAGAAGAGATACACAATTTTTTCCTTTTTTGTACAAAAAAGCAACCTTGAAGCAATCAGAAAACCTTAACTTTGCACCCATAAAGGAAATTCCAGCGAAAACAGAACGAAACAATGAACTACCAGAAACTGATTGCTACAGCCCTGCTGGCCATGACAACCACTGCCGTCATGACTGCCAGCGAGAGAGCAGACCGAGTGTTGTCGCGGTCGTTCGAACTGCGCTATGTGACCAGTGACCCGAAGGCCAACGGCGAGACCGACTATAAAGGCGCTACGGAGTGGATGACCACCGACCAGCGCATAGACTACCTGCACCACTGGCAGCAGTATGCCAGCAAGTTCTTCAACGACCAAAGCCTAGCCCAGCAGGTGGTCACTAATGACGAGGTCAGCCAGGCCATGAAGCGGCTGAAGCCGCAGCCCCTGCCCGAGGTAAGAACAAAGATGGTGTTGGACGAGTGGCGGTGGGCACCGTCGGCAACCCATCACCGACCGATTGCTTCTCTGTATCGTTTTGAGAAGCAGACCTACAACCTGCGCCTGGAGTGCAGCATCAGCGGCAGTGGCTCGCTGAAACTCTTGGACAGCGAGAACGTGGCATGTTCATATACGAACGACGGCAAGCCGCACCACGCCGTCCTCGAGGTAGACCTGCAGGAGCACCGCTACAACCTGCTGCTTGACGGCAAGAAAATCATCGACTTCCAGCCCTTGCTCACCACCGCCAACGGCATTGACGGCCTCGCCATTGACGGCCTGACCGTCGACGATATCTGGGGCCTCGGCTATACAAAGACCACCGACACGAAGCGCCTGAACCAGCCCCTGTTCGCCAAAACCTTCCTCGATGCCAGTTCGCAGAAGCCCGTCGACGCCACCGGCTGGACCAGTCCCGACTACGACGACTCGCAGTGGCAGACCTGCACAATGCCCAAGAACCACGGCACAGAGCGGCACGAGGGTGAGGCCCTGTTGCTTAGGAAGTGGGTGGACTGTGGCGAGTTCGAGAAGGCCTACTTCGAACTGGAGTCGCTTTTCCCCAGTGGCGAACTGTGGATCAACGGCAAGGTGGTGGAGGTGCTGCACGACGGCCATCGCAAGGTGGTCGACGTGACCAAGTACCTCAAGGCCAACGGCCGCAACCTGCTGTGCCTGCGGATAGACCCCTTCCACGCCAACCCGAAGCAGATGATGCACCACTGCCCTACCGACCCCAACATTGGCTGGTTTGCCGGTCGCTCGTGGCTGCATCTGACGAAGGCCACGCTCATCAGCGATGTCTATGCCTATCTGGAGAACCTGTCGGGCGATGTGTCGGCCGAGGTCACCGTCGCCAACACCTCCTACCAGTTCTACAAGGGCCAACTGCAGGTGCTGCTGAAGGACTGGTTCCCCACGGAGGGCACGGAGTGGGTGGCCGACTCGATGGCAGTGGAGATGCTGCCTCAGGAGACCAAGACCTTTCGCCTGCGCTTCCGGGTGGCCGACCTGAAACTCTGGTCGTACCAGAAACCTCAACTCTACCAGGTGCGTGCCCTGCTCATCAACAGCGAGAGCGGACGCAAGACCGAGACCTTCTCGGCCGTGGATGGCGACCTGGCCCGCACACGCGAACTCTATATCAATAAGTTGACCGACGACTATGTGGTGACCACCGGCTTTCGCACCATCCAGCAGGACGGCGGCACCTTCCGCATCAACGGGCGGCCCGAACTGCTGCGTGCGCCGCTCTACTTCGGCCAGCGTTTTCCGCTGGAGAAGAATGCGCTCGACCTGCTCTGCCCCCGTTCGGAGGATATCATGAAGGAACTGCTGGCCGTGAAGAAGATGAACGGCAACGGCATGCGTATGTCGGCCCACTGGAGCGATGACAATCCGCAGGACGGCACCAACGACCCGCGCTTCACCGAGATGGCCGACCAACTGGGCCTGATGTTCATCTGGCAGACGGCCTCGTGGATACGGCTGCGCTCGCCGTTGGTGGCCGACTTCGAGGGCATGGTCCAGGATGTGCGCCAACTGCGCAACGCCCCCAGCATCGTCATCTGGCAACCCAGCAACCATCCGTCGCTCACCGATTGGCGGTCGGCCATGACCTATTGGCACAAGGTCTACGATGCCGTCTATCCCAACGACACCACCCGCCTGATCACGCCTACTGCCGACTTCCGCCATACTCGCGTCTACAACGACAATGGCACGCGCGACAACAAGCGCAAGCCCGTGGACTCGTGCGACCCTGTGTGGACGGCCAACCGCATCAGTCGTGGGTCGATGGACTATCCTACGGGCTTCGGCCAGGACTGGGAGTATCTGCGTCGTTGGCCCTTCCCCCACAAGTGGCCAGGCAATGCTGACATCAATAGTTTCCTGACTTCGCCAGACCGAGCCTATTTCAACTTCGAGCAAGAGGAGACCATCGGCCAAATGAACTGGAGCCTCTTCCGTGGTTCGCCCGTCTACAAGTTCCATTCCTACGAGTGGAACTACGACGAGGGCTCCATAGGTCGGCTGCTCACCTGCGACGAGTGGCGCGAGAGCCAGGCCTGGCAGGCCTTCTCGGCCTACGAGAGCATCCGCAAGATGCGCTGGCTGGACTACGACGGCCTTTCCTGGTGCTGCATGTGGGGCGGTGGCAATATGGGCACCTACCAGAAGCCGCTCGTCGATGCCCTCGGCCACAAGAAACTGGCCTACTATGCCCATCGCATGGGCTTCCAGCAGGTGTTGGCAGGCAGCAAAGATGTGGATATGGTCTATGGGCCGGATGACCATCCGCAGGTGGTTGTGCTGAATCTTGGCGACCAGCAACGTGCCGACATCACGGTCACCATCAGAAACTCGAGCGGTAAACCGCTGCACCGGCAGACTTTACGCAATGTGCTCCTCCCAGCAGGCCGCACGGCCACCAACCTCGATAGGCTTTCGCTGCCGAAGGGCATGCCCGACGGCTATTACTTCTTCGAATATCAAGTTAACAAAAAATAGGGACATGAACAGACAGGTCATCTTTTCCGTTTTACTATTCTTAGGCAGCATCGCTGGCCACGCCCAGACCCCGTTGAGCCAGGGCTTCTCAGAGCCGCAAGACTCGGCCCGCACCAAGGTGTGGTGGTTCTTCGGTGAGACAGAAACCACCCGCGAGGGTATCACAGCCGACCTGGAAGCCTTCCGAGAGCAGGGTGTGGGCGGCGTGGTCTACTATGATCAGGTGCACGGCAACAGCCATGGAGCCGACCGCGTGTTTGATCAGCACTGGTGGCAGTCGCTCATCTTCGCCTCGCAGGAGGCCAAGCGACTGGGCTTGTCGTTCGAGGCTAACATTGGCAACGGCTATGTGGCTGGTGGCTCGTGGATCACGCCCGATTGCAGCATGCAGCGGCTAGCGATGACGGAAGTCCTCATCAACAGCGGACAGACGGTGCGCTTGCCTCTTCCGCGTTGCCCCCACAATTGGCATCACGACGTGGCTGTGCTGGCTGTGCCGTATCACGAGGCCACGCTGGGCGACTCCCAACTGCTGAACGTCGCTGCTGAAGGCAAGGCCGACTCTGTGCTGGTCTTCGATTTCGGTAAGACCTTCACGGCCCGCAGCATCACCTATGAGGCTACGCCCCAGGGCAAGGCCCGCACCTCGTCGATGCAGGTGCCACCATTCGCTCCAAGAACGGAAATGAAGAAGGGAGAAACCACTGAGTGGAGATTCTTCGGCTGTGGATTCCGTGAGTTGCCAAACATCGGCGTGCTGGAGGTCTCAGACGATGGCACGGAATACAGAAAGGTGTGCGACCTGCGCCCCAAGTACCAGAATCTGGGTGGACAGAAGCAGCAGACCATTGCCTTCCCCACCACGCAGGGACGCTATTTCCGTTTGACGGTGTGTCAGACCGATGCGAAGCACATCACGCTGGGCAATGTGGTCATCTCGGCCCGTGCCTGTGTAGACAGGTGGGAGGAGAAGGCCAGTCTTGTTTCTGAGTTTATGACAGCCGACGAGACGCCAGCCTACGGCGAACAGGAGTGCGTCAGCGCCGACAGCATCGTCGACCTGACCAATCGAATGGCGGCCGACGGCACGCTCTGTTGGCACGATGCGCCTGCAGGCCAATGGCTCATCATGCGCTTCGTGTCTGTCTCTACCGGAGGGCACACCAAGCACGGTCGCAAGGAGGCTCTGGGCCTGGAGTGCGACAAACTGTCGGTGGAGGGTGCCCGTCTGCACTGGCAGAGTTACACCAAGCCTGTCATCGACAGCATTCGTGTTCATGGTGGTGCGCTGGAGGGCATCTGCATGGACAGCCATGAGGCTGGTCCGCAGAACTGGACGCAGGATATGCCCCAGCAGTTCCGCCGCCTGCGCGGCTACGACATCCGCAACTATCTGCCCACCATTGCCGCTGGCCTTCAGATAACCCCTTCCCTTCGGGAGGGGGCTGGGGGTAGGCTTCTCTCCGATCTTCGCCGCACCATCAGCGACCTCATCACTGAGAATTACTATGGTGAGTTCAACCGCCTTTGCCATGAGGAGGGACTGACGCTGACGGCCCAAGCCATCGGCGGTGCGCTCTGCATGGCAGGCGATGCCATCGAGGTAAAGAAACTGGTGGACAAGCCACAAGGCGAATTCTGGGGCTACCAGACCGAAGGCAACTACGACATCAAGGAGTGCTCCTCAGCCACCCATGCCTATAGCAAGCAGATAGCCTCCGGCGAGGCCTTCACTGACATCACCTACAAGCACTCGCTGGCCGACATCAAGAATCTGGCCGACTATGCCTATGCCTACGGCATCAACGAGTTTGTGGTCTGTGCCGTAGCCTATCAGGCCGATGCCACAGGCAAGCGGCTCAGCACGGCCAATGGGCGCCAGTACGTACTGAACCGTCTGAACACCCAGTGGCCCATGAGTCGCGCGTTCTGGGACTATCAGGCCCGCTGCTCGTGGATGCTCCGTCAGGGCAAGCCTGTGGCCGACGTGGCCGTCTATCTGGGTGATGACCTGCCAGTCCGCATCCTCAGCCATCAACTGCCGCCACTACCGCAGGGCTACGACTTCGACGCCATTGGCACCGATGTGCTGCTCCATCGACTGACCGCCCACGACGGCCGTCTGGTGCTGCCCGATGGTGTGAGTTATCGTATGCTAGTGCTGCCCTACGATGGCCAGTTGACCAGTGAGGTGCGTCAGCGGGTGGACGAGTGGCGCAGTCAGGGCATTCCTGTCTGGAATCCTCGTGGCGAACAGTCTTTTGATGAGTTTTTGAGTCAGGCCGGCTTGCAGCCAGACGTGGAGGCTCCTGCCGCCAAGCGTCTCTATTTCTGCCATCGCCGCACAAATCAGGAGGACATCTACTTCCTGAACAACCACAGCGACGAGACGGTCGTCGACCGATTCCGCTTCCGCATGGCCGCCGCTTCTGCCGAACTATGGAATCCAGTGACAGGTGAGCGTACACCGCTGGCCATAACCGCTGAGAATGGCCGCACGGCTATCGACCTGACTTTCGCTCCGCGCGAATCCTATTTTATTATATTAGGCAACGGACAGGCGCAGGCAATCACGGACGGTCAGCCTGCATGTCCGTGTCAGTCCGTTGAAAGCATCCCTGTTGCTGGCGAGTGGACGGTGAATTTCAACGCGTCAGTGGGAGGGCCGTCGCAGCCGCTCATCCTGACTACACTCACCGACTGGACAGAAAGCAGCGATCCGCGCATCAAATACTATTCAGGCACGGCTGTATATACCAACACCTTCGTCCTCGACAAGAAGGACAGGCAAGCCCACTATCGTCTCTCTATCGGACAGCCAGGCTCAGTGGCCCAGGTCTTCGTCAACGGCAAGGAGGCAGGCACCATCTGGTGTTCGCCCTGGACACTCGACGTCACACCATTCGTCAAGAAAGGCAAAAACCGACTGGTGATTCGCGTGGCAAACAGCCTGTGGAACCGTCTGGTGGGCGATGCTAATCGTCCTGAGGGCGAGCGCATCATGCAGCAAACCACGCCCTTGGCCACGCCTTCCGATGCTCTGGTGCCCTCAGGTTTGGTGGGCCCCGTGGAAATCATCTGCATAGAAAAGTAGAAAAAGACACATATTTACCCCTTTTTGCACAAAAGTACCCGTTTCCTAATCCAAGAAACGGGTACTTTTGCGTCAAAATTCATTTATTAATAACTAAAATTCATAAAGCAATGAAGAAAAGATTACTCTTACAGATGCTGGTTGTGCTCTTTGCAGTATGTGGCTACGCTCAGTCGCAGTACTTCTACTCGCACACCGCAAAGTACATGGTCCTGGGAGAAAACCTGCTGACCAATGGTGACTTTAGTAATGGTCTTACGGGATGGCAGGATGCCGAAGGCAATGCTGCCAGTGCCGATGCCTGGAGCATTGAGGCAGGTTCTGCAGCAAAAGGTGGCAATGCCCTGATGAGCCTCTCTGCGCCTAACAGCCTCTATTATGCACAGAAGGTTGAGACTGGCGGTCTCTATGCCGTATCGCTCTACGTGAAGGCAGAGACAACCAACGTGAATACCACTATTACTGAAGGCGGTCAGAACCGTATCGACGTGTTCGTTAACACCACTGGTGAATATGCCAAAGGAGAAGGTGCCGTTCAGGTGGCTTCTACAGAGTCCTTCAGCGATGAGTGGACACAACTGGTGTTTGCTGCCTACATGGAGGACAACCAGTATTTTGTCATTGCTGCCCAAAACGTAGCAACTGGCATCATGATCTCCGACATTGCCATCAATACTGTCAAGGAGGTTTATGACACTCGCAAGGGCGAACGCCTGGTGGCCTATCTGGAGAGCCTGCTGAAGGAGGAAAGTCTCCCCAATGGCCGCGACGCATTGCAGGGTGCCCTGGAAGACTGGCTGAAGCCTGCTCTGCAGGATGTCAACCAAACTAATGATAAGGATGCCATGGAGAGTACATTAAGTTCTCTGGACGATGTGGTAACCGAATTCCTCGATGCTAATGGTGCCAACTTGTTCCCGGCCTATTTGCAGGACTGGACTTCATGGGGACAATACAATTATTCGAAACTTGGCACTAAGGACAACTGGACCTTCGAAGGTGGACGCTGGGGCTTCACTGGCAATACCAACTATCTGGAGTTTGCTGAGGGCGATGGCTACATTGCCTCTGCAGGTATTCAGAATACTGGCCAGTACACGCTTGATGCCAGTGTGCGCACCAGAGATGACAAACTCAACGACCTGCCTGCCGGTAAGTATTTCTTCCAGATTGAGGCACAGGCTGTGGCTGCCGCCAATCGCGCCAATCCTTACGGCTCAAACTATAGTATAGAAATTGCCAATCCCTATTTCTTCTTTGGCACCGATACCGTTAAGATAGAAGACGTGATGAGCGGCTATGACTTTAAGACATATTATGCTATCGGTGAGATTAAAGAAGGAGAAAAGAAAGTCTTCGGCTTCCACTTCCCCATTGTAGACGGAAAGGTTGGCGGTCGCTTCAGTGTACGTAATCCGAAGGCCTACCTGCTTGGTACCAGTACTGACGAGCAGGCATACAAGAAGTTGGTCAATGACTTCATCGTCCAGCAGGTCAATCTGAACAAGCGCATCACGGAGTATCCTGTCGAACTGAACGCCACCGACTATCCCTGGGAGCAGGACTCGCTGGCTCGCGCCATTGCCGATGCCCAGCCTATCTACGATGCATCTTTGCTGATCATCGATGCTGAGGGCAATGTGCTCGACAAGGATCAGGTGACCGAGGAAAAGATTCAGGAATTGCTTGATCAGGTGAACGCTTTGGGACGCGCTCGTACATTTGTTATCAATCAGAATGCTCCTATCGCCACCCTGAAGGAGGCTGTGGCCGCTGGTAATGCTGCCCTGAATGACCCAGCCTATGCTGGTGCTGCCGCAGGAAAGCGTACTGCCCTCCAGGGTGCCGTTGCTGCTGGTCAGGCTCTGCTCGACGGCATCAGTGCCACCAATCAGGGTGAAGCCTTTACCGAGGCAGCCAATGCGATCCTTACCGCCAAGGAAGAATTTGAGTCCACTTCGGCCAGCCGAGCCAATCCCACTGAGATTCTGATTAAGAATGCCGACTTCAGCGACTTCTCTGCAGGTAACAATGTCACCGCAGAAGGTTCTACCAAGGACTGGAACTGGACCATTGGCGAGGGTGCCTCTCGCTGGGAGATTCGTGACAACGAGACGCTGACGCAGGGTCATGGTGCCACCATCTGGCGCGGAACCACCGCCGGTCCTAATGGTAAGGCTCAGCAAACTGTCGAACTGGCTTATCAGGGTCTCTATGAGTATCGTGCAGAGGCTTACATTTCAGAGGAGCGCCTTAACGAACTGGTGGCTGCTGCCACAATAATATATAGTGATGACGAAGACAACAGTATTGCCGTAGACACGCTCTACACACCCAATATCCGCCTGTTCTTTGGTGAGAACGGTGCCCCCGATTCTGTCACCATCTCGAAGTGCTACCTCGGTGTGAAGAACGACGGAACCTATTTTACTCGCGATGTCAGCGGCACTGCCTATCCTGGTATGGTTTACGCCACCTATTCTGTCTTCTTCAAGAACACGAGTTCTGCTCCTGTCACGGTCGAGTTTGGCTTAGAGGCTTCTGAAAACACTGCATCGGTTGGCGCCAACGGCTATGGCTTTGGCAACAACAAGATATTCTACGTGGGCGATGAGACCCAGTATCTCGCTGACACCAAGGCCGATGTCGAAAAGGCTGTGGCTGACGCCAAGACCCTTGTGGCCGGCGTGGACAACTACTGGGCCGTCAAGGTGAACCGCTACATCGGCGATGCCGAGAAGGCCACCACCGCCAAGGAGTATCAGAATGCTCTGTGGGGCCTGCAGGAGACGACCTCTCGACTCAGCGCCGTCATCACGGGTGTGAAGGGTGTCTTCGCCGACGAGCCTGCCGTACGCCAGGAACTGAAGGGTGTCTACACCATCCAGGGCGTGAAGGTGGCCGACAACGCGGACAGCCTGAAGCCAGGCCTCTACATCATCAACGGAAAGAAAGTATTCAGGAAGTAAGTTTCCATAACTATGCACAAAATGACAGTGAGAAAATCATTCTTGGGTTTCAGTCTCCTTTTCGCTCTCTGTAGCGGAACGGTGACTGCCCAAGAGCAGCGGGAGACGCTGGATCGTGGCTTGGTGGCCATCAAGAATGGCAGCAACACCTTCCTCAGTTGGCGTCTGCTGGCCACCGACGCTGAAGGCACCACGTTCGACGTGCTGCGCGACGGCAATGTGCTGACAGCCGGTAAAGACCTGACGGTGACCAACCTGAGCGTCACTGGCGGTACTGACAACAGCGAGTATCAGGTAGTAGCGAAGGTCGACGGCGAGGTCGTGAGCACGAGTGCCGCTGTGAAGCGATGGACCGATATCTATCGCTCGCTGAAACTGGATCGTCCTGCCTCGCAGTCAGATTATCACTACTTCCCCAACGACTGTTCGGTGGGTGACCTCGATGGTGACGGACAGTACGAACTCATTGTCAAGTGGGATCCTTCGAACTGTCAGGACAACTCCATCAGCGGCAAGACGGGCAATGTCTACCTGGATGCCTATAAACTGGACGGCACCAAACTGTGGCGCGTAGACCTTGGCCCCAACATCCGTGCTGGAGCCCACTACACCCAGTTCCTGGTTTACGACTTCAATGGCGACGGCCGTGCCGAACTGATCTGCAAGACGGCGCAGGGCACCGTAGATGGTCAGGGGCAGTATGTGAACAAGGCCGCTACCGAGAGCAAGATATCCTCGGCCAGCAACTCACTGAAGTATGCCAACACGAGCGGACGCATCTTGAGCGGTGCTGAATACCTGACCGTCTTCGAGGGCACCACGGGCCGCGCTATCCACACCATCTGGTACAACCCCAACCGCGGCTGTACCACTGGTGAGGTGAAGGCCCCCACGGGCTCTGAACTGAAGACCCTCTGGGGCGACGACTACGGCAACCGCTGCGACCGCTTCCTGGCTTGTGTGGCCCATCTCGACGGTGCAGACAAGAACGCCTCGGCTGTGATGTGTCGCGGCTATTACACCCGTTCCTACCTCTGGGCCGTAGACTTCGACGGCGAGAAACTCTCCACCAAGTGGCTGCACGCCTCTGTGTCGCCCACGGTGGTCGAGGTGACCGATGCCCAGGGCAATAAGACCTCGAAGACTTACTCTACCAATACCTCTGGCATCTCGAGCGGCACCACCGATGTGCACTTCTATTGCACGGCCTATGGTCAGGGCTGCCACTCCGTCGCTGTGGGCGATGTCGATGGTGACGGCTGCGACGAGATCATCTACGGCTCGGCCGCTGTCGACAACGACGGCCAGTTGCTTCATACCACGGGTCTTGGTCACGGCGATGCCCTCCATCTGAGCGACCTCATGCCAGATCGTCCAGGTCTCGAGGTGATGATGGTCCATGAGGAGAAACCCTTCGGCTGGAGCGTGCGCGATGCCAAGACGGGCGAACTGCTCATCCACCACACTGGTCGTGATGACACGGGCCGAGGCATTGCTGCCGACATCGCGGCCGACCATCGCGGCTTCGAGTACTGGCATAGCGATGACAACGACTATAAGAACAGTTCTAATCAGACGGTCAAAGGCAACTACAACATCTACAGCAGTCAGGACGAGGTCGTAGGCCACTACACCAACAACTATCCCTTCTACAATTTCCGTATCTACTGGGACGACGATGCACAGGACGAACTCTTTGACAAGGGTGCACTGCAAGACGGCAATCTGTCGACCAGACTGCTCACTGCCGGCAACTACGGCAACAGCGTCACCTATGGTACGAAGGCCAATCCGCTGCTCATTGCCGACATCCTAGGCGACTGGCGCGAGGAGATCGTCATGTTTGACTATAAAGACTCCTGCAGCATCAATATCTTCTCGACCACCACGTCAACGAAGATTGCCGTGCCCACCCTGATGCACGACCACATCTACCGTATGTCGGTGGCCTGGCAGAACGTGGGCTATAATCAGCCGCCCCACCTGGGTTACTATCTGCCCGATGTGGTTGCCACTCGCTTCGAAGTCGTGGGCGAGGGCCAGAAGGAGCAAACCGTCGAGTTGGGTCAGCCCATTGCCGACATCGTTTGCCGCCTGAAGAACTGCACGACAGTCATGCTGCAGCATGTCTACCTCGACGGCACGCGCATCAAGAGTTACGCTGCTCCTGACGGCTGGACTTTTTCGCGCGACACCTCCAAGGGCACCTTCAGGCTCAGCGGCACGCCGACGGAAGCGGGCGACTACGAGTTCACCGTCAAGTCGAGCGGTGACATCTCTGGCACTTCTGTCACCGATACCCTGCGCATCCACGTGACCGACCCCACAGGCATTGCGGCCGTCAGCACAGACCGTGCTGCCGCTCCTCAGTACTTCGACCTGCAGGGCCGTCGTGTAGAGCAGCCGCAGTCAGGTCGCATCTACATCGTCCGTCGTGGTAGTCACACAGAAAAAGTCCTGGTAAAATGAAACGAACAATCATTCACTTCATAGTAGTTTTAGTTAGTAGTATAGGCATCTGGGCACAGGCGAGTGCCCAGCCCTATACGTCCATCCGTCCTGGCGAGCGCTGGCTCGACACGAGCGGTCGGCCCATACAGGCCCACGCCCCGCAGATATTCATGAAGGACGGTGTCTACTATTGGTATGGCGAGAATAAGGAGCGCACCACTATGGGCTCGAATGTCTGGACATGGGGCATTCGGGCCTACCGCTCCACCGATTTCTACAACTGGCAGGACATGGGCCTCATCATCGAGCCCGACACCATCAATCCGCTGTCGCCGCTGCACTATTCGCAGACGCTCGACCGTCCGCACATACTCTATAATAAGGCCACCCGCAAGTGGGTGTGCTGGATCAAGTCGATGGACACCGACGGCTACTTCATCGTGCTACAGGCCGACCGCTTCGAGGGGCCCTACACGTTGGTCAGGAGTTTCAAGCCCGAGGGCTTCGGCGTGGGCGACTTCGACATGTGGCAGGATCCTGCCTCGGGCAAAGCCTACGTCTGGTTTGAGCGGCCTCACTGGGAGATGATCTGCGCCGAACTGACCGACGACTATCTGGGCACCAACGGACGGTTCAGCGAACACTTTGTAGGCATCCGTCCGCCCTACACGCGCGAGGCTCCCACCCACTTCATGTGGCGCGGCCGCCACTATCTCTTCACCAGCGGCACCACGGGCTATGTGCCCAATCCCTCGCAGGTGTGCGTCTTCGACGATCCTCACGGCGACTACGTCGACCTAGGCTCTCCCCACATCGACGATAAGTATGAAGACTCGTTCGGCTCCCAGATCTGCTGCGTCATCCAGATCCCCGTCATCCAGGAATCTTCAAACTCATCACTCATCACTCATCACTCATCACTCTTCACTCTACGTCGCTCTTGCCGACCGCTGGCTGCCCTCCATCTGGCAGACGGACGTCCCCCAGCGCACACTGAAGAACAAGGAGAAAGCCTATCTGAACCACCAGCCCTTCGACCGCGACTTCAGTCAGCCGCAGGTGAAGGACAAGACGGGCGTGCGGCGCAACAAGTGGGACACCACCCAGGATGCCCGCTACGTCTTCCTGCCCGTCACGTTCGACGAGCAGGGCAAGCCCACCATCGAGTGGCGTGACGAGTGGCGCGTGGAGGACTATCTCATCCCCACCCGCCAGCAGGTGGGCCCCCAGGCCATGACCAACGACATTGCGCCCATAGCGGCTCCCTTCCCCATGCCGCAACTGCAGCGACCGGACATCAAAGGTAAGAAGATTGTAGTCAGGATGAATCGTCAGGGCATGTCGACCCAAGCCATCCAGCGCGCCATAGACCGCGCGTCTGCTCAAGGTGGCGGCGTGGTCGTCATCCCCGCCGGTCGCTGGCAGTCGGGCCGCATCACCCTGAAGTCTGGCGTCGAACTCCATCTCAGCGAGGGCTGCGAACTGCACTTCAGCGGCCAGATCAAGGACTATCTGCCTGTGGTATTCACTCGCGACGAAGGCATCGAAATCATGTCGCTCGGCGCCTTCATCTATGCCAACGGTGCCCACAACATCGCCCTCACAGGCAAAGGCCGCATCGTAGGTCCCTCTACTGACTGCGAAATCTATCAGATCAACAAGGAGAAAGCACTGAACATCGAGACCATCGTCACCTCACCCGACATGCCTGTCAGCGAGCGTGTCTTCGACGGCCTGGCGCACAGCGGCGAGGTGTTCCTGCCCAAGTCAGTGGCCCCCATCAACTGCAGCAACGTGCTCATTGAGGGCATCACCATAGACCAGAGCCTCTACTGGAATGTCGTGCCGCAGTATTGTGACAGCGTCATCATACGTGGTGTGACGGTCAACTCGTTCGGTCATGGCCGTACTGACGGCATCGACATCGAGTCGTCGAAGAATGTGCTGGTAGAATACTGTCAACTGGACTGCCAGGATGACTGCTACACCATGAAGAGCGGCCGCAATGGCGACGGCCTGCGCGTCAACCGCCCCACGGAGAACGTCGTGCTGCGCTATAACCTGGCCCTGCGCGGTGCGGGCGGCATCGTCTGCGGCACCGAGATGTCGGCCGGCGTGCGCAATGTCTACATGCACGACTGCGTCTTCGACGGCACCGACCAGGCCTTCCGCTTCAAGACGCTGCGTGCACGCGGCGGCGGTCTTGAGAACATCAATGTGGAACGCGTACGTGCCCGTGTGCTGCACTACGCCTTCTACTGCGACATGCTGGGCAGCATCAAGTGGGGTGGCGAACTGGCAAAGCGGTTCCCCGCCCCTGACGTCTATCCGTTGAGCGACAAGCCGTCGCCCACCACGCCCGACTTCCGCACCATCACGGTCAGCGATGTGGTCATCGATGACTGCGACCAGTTGGTGAAGTGCATCGGTTTACCGGAGCGTCCCCTGCGCAACGTCCTGTTCCGCAACGTGAAGGGGCATGCCCGCTCGTTCATCTGGCTGCGCGACGTGAAGAGTTTCGTGCTGCAGAATGTTGACGTGACCGTCGACGACCCCGAGGCCCGCATCGACGGCTGCGAGGGCATCATGCTCTTGGACACCCGTCTGAACGGCAAGGCCCCCCAGGCGGTGAACTACGAGGGCAAGCCGTCGCAACAGATCATCATCACGAAATAACAAACTTCAAAATAAACTAACAACTGACAAAACAAACAATGAAAACTATTTACAGGAAATTCTGGCTCAGTCTTCTCATGGTCATGGCCGTGGGAGTGGCAAAAGGAGCCACGGAGACGTATGACTTCGTTAAGGCAGCAGAAGGGACAACGCAGGCTCCAACCTATGGCGAGACGGTCACCTCAGGTGGTGCCGATCTGCAACTTATTTCAGTAGCAGGTGACAGCTTTAACAACCGCATAGCCGTAGGTCCTACCACCCGTAACGATGGTACAAGCAACGGATTTATCTTCCGTACAGCCGGCGATTGGAAAGGTCTGTGGTCACAGCATGACGGACGCAATTTTTCAATTCTCAATTTGGTGAAAGGCAATCGAGTGACGATTACCATCAGCAAGGATGATAAGACACTGAAATTTGTTGATGGAGATGCTGTTGTAAGCGGAAAAACCTATACTGTACCTGCCAACGGCAATCTCGACTTTATTACCACGGGTAGTGTCTATATTGAGAAGGTGGTTATTGAAGACCCCGTCGAAGCTGAGGCATTGACTATTGGTATTCCCGCAGTTGACATAACGTATGATTTCACAACGATTGTTCCAAATTCTGAAAATAAAGTTGTTCCAACAAACCAAGACAATGACCATAAGGTGACAACGAGTAGTACTAATAATGTGTATAAGCTTGCCACATCAGATAACGATTTCGATAATCGTTTTGGCGTAGGTGGATATACATCAGATCGTACAGGAGATAGTGGCTTCCATTTTTATAACCATAGCGGTTATGTAGGACTGTATAACGGATATAGCGGAAGAACATTCTCTGTTCTCGACTTAAAAAAGGATGATAAGGTGACTATCACTATAAGTCACAATAGCACAACTCTGGCTTTCTTTGACAAAGATAACGCATCAGCATATGCTGGAGATGCTGTTACCAGCGGTCAGACTTACACCGTGACGGCTAATGGTTCCCTTGACTTTATTTCTACTGGTAGCGTTTACATTGAAAAAGTTCGCATTCAACACGATGCGATTAATATTGGCGGTGCAACATTGGTAAGTTCAAATGCACTTGACTTTACCAATGCTACTATCGAAGCTTATGTTGCATCGGCAGCTGAGGCGGGAACTGTTACTTTCAAGCGTATTTACAAAGTTCCTGCTTATACGCCGCTATACTTAAAGGCTGCATCTGTTATTACAGAAGAAATTCCTGTTCTCGACGGAGCAGCTGAAACCGTCAGCACCAACCTGCTGAAGGGTTCAGCCTCGGCCTCAACACCTTTACAATCAACTGACGACACCAAGTACTACGTCTTTGGCATGAAGGGCGGCAAGGCCGGTTTCTATCCTGTCAGCACAAATGCCACGCTCACCAGTGCCGCCGGCAAGGCCTATCTGGAACTGACCGCCAGCCAGGTTGCCGCTGCAAGCCGCATCTCCATCAAGTTTGAGGACGACAGTCAGACCACTGGCATCAGCACCGCAGTTACAAAGCCTGCCACTGATGACAATGCCTGGTACACCCTGCAAGGTGTGCGCGTGGCACATCCCACTCGTGGCATTTACGTGAGAAATGGCAAAAAGGTATTCATTAAATAGAAACGAGGAGGACGAAACGATGAAGAAACAATATATCAATCCTGAAACCACTGTTATAGCCATTGACACCCAGAAACACCTGATGGCAGGGTCTGTCTTCGAAACATTGTATGACACCCCTGTAGGCGATGACACCGAAGGCTTCGTTCAATACAGCCGCGGCAACTCGTTGTGGGACTACGAAGACTAACAACTATCACCAGAACCAAAGGCCAGGTGTGGCATCTAAGGAGCCACAGCCTGACCTTTTTAAACTTAAAATGAAAACGCAATGACAAGAAAACCATTACTACTACTCACCCTTCTGTGCTCCATACTGACAGCATGGGCAGACGGCAGTGTCAGCATCTCGCTGACCGACAGCCATGTAACCACGCAGAACAACAGGGCAGGAGTTGAAACTCCTTGCTCGGGAACGAGGCAAGACATCCTGTTCAACTTCGACTGGAAATTCAAACTCGGTGACACTGCCGGTGCCGAGAGTGTATCACTTGACGACAGCGACTGGAGGTCGCTTGACATTCCGCACGACTTCCAGATTGAGATGCCCTGGAACGAGAATGCCAGTCGCGGACGAGGCTTTAAGGACATGGCTACAGGCTGGTATCGTAAGACGTTTGATGCCGACGAGGCTTGGAAGGGAAAGCGCGTGGTACTGGATTTTGAAGGTATCATGCTTCACGGTGATGCCTATCTGAACGGCGTGAAAATTGGCGGAACAGACTACGGATATTTAGGCTTCGAGGCTGACATCACCAGACTGCTGAAATACGACCGTAAGAATGTACTGGCAGTACGCTGCTCGACAGGCGAGAATGGCAATTCGCGCTGGTACACTGGTGGTGGACTGTTTCGTGACGTGCATCTTGTACTGAAAGATTCCGTAGCCATTGCACGGCACGGCATCTATATCACCACACCGCAAATCAGCAATGCTGAGGCTACGGCCTGCGTACAGGTGGAGGTAGAGGGAATCAAGAACAAGAAGTACGACCTCGTGATTGAAGCCAAAATCTATGATCCCGATGGCCGGTTGGTTGGCGAGACACATATTGATGCCCCGAAGGACAACAAACAACCGACCGTAGAGGTGATGTTGCCCCCGGTGAAAGTGGCCAACCCACAGTTATGGTGGTGTGAGACTCCAAACCTTTATACAGCGGAAGTGGCACTCGTGCTGGGCGGGAAGACCATCGACAAACTGTCAGAGCGTTTCGGCATACGCACCATAGAGTTCTCGCGTGAATACGGTTTCCGGCTGAACGGCAAGAAAATCTTCCTTCAGGGCATGGCCAATCACCATGATCTGGGGGCCGTGGGTGCCGCTGCCTACGAGGCTGGTATTGCCCGCATGATGGACAAGATTAAGGAGTTTGGCTATAACCACATACGCACCTCGCACAATCCCTACAGCGAGGCATTCCTGCGGCTTGCCGACGAAAAAGGTATCCTGATTGTGGATGAACTCTACGACAAATGGTCGAACACATTGGCATGGGCCGGGCGCCGGCCTTGGACGGAGATGTGGTGGGAGAACCTGATGGAATGGGTGAAGCGCGACCGCAACCACCCGTCGGTCATCCTCTGGAGTCTGGGCAATGAACTGCAGTTTCAGGAAGAGCGTTGCGGATTTCCCACGCGCGACTGGGGCATAACGACCTATGACATTATGAACACGCTGGTGAAGCGCCTCGACCCCACTCGTAAAACCACCGTAGCCATGTATCCGGCCCGTGCGGGCGGCATCGTGAAGCACAGCGCTGAATACCGGCTGGAAGAGAACATCGTGCCGCCCGAACTGGCACAGCACACAGAGGTGGCCAGTTTCAACTATTGCTGGGAGGACTACGACAAGTATATGCAGAAGGCACCGCACATGATACTCTACCAGAGTGAAGCCACGACCAACGAACTGACAGCGCCGTGGGCAGGCATGGACCGCGAGCACATGGTGGGACTGGCCTACTGGGGTGCCATAGAATACTGGGGCGAGTCGAACATCTGGCCAAAGAAAGGCTGGGACTATTCGTTCTTCCGTCACTCGCTCGAACCCAACTCGCAGGCATATCTGATAAAGACCATCTTTAAACCGGAGGAACCGCAAGTTCACATCGGAATTGCAGGCAAGGTGGACACACTCTGGTGGAACGACATTGTCGTCGGTCAAACCCGTGTCTCAAGCCATTGGAACCGTGAGGCTGGCAAAAAGTACACCGTCTACACCTATACCAATGGCGACGAAGTGGAACTGTTCGTGGGTGGCAAGAGCATCGGCAGGAAAAAGAACGATGACAAGAAAAAACCCAATGTAATCACTTGGAAGAACGTAGCCTACGAACCGGGAACCATCAGGGCCGTAGCCTATAAGAACGGTGCAATCTATGCTCAGCACCAGTTGGAAACGGCTGGAAAACCCGTGAAACTTGTCATGGAAACAGAGAATGCCGACTGGAAAGGCGACGGCATGGACTTGCAATACGTCAAAGTATATGCCACCGATGCCAAGGGACGCGTGGTGCCTACGGCAGAGGGCGAAGTGACGTTCAGTGTCAGCGGACCGGCTCGCATCATCGCTGTGGACAACGGGAATCATTCGTCCAATGATCTGTTCGACGGCAATAGCAAACCGCTCTACGAAGGTTTTGCCATGGCTATAGTCCGTTCAAACCGCGAGGCAGGGAAAGTGAAAATCACCGCACAATGCAGCGGACTGAAAGCCGTGAGCCAGACTGTTGTCACGAAATAAGCAAGAAAATCCTCCACTCCAGTCGTCCAGAACTGAGCCGTTCCGACGGCTGCAGTCACTCGATGTCCCTTATCCATTGCACCATGTCGCGGAGCACCTCTTCGGAGATGGTCTCTTCCGTCTGGCCGTATTCGGCGGGCATCCCTGTCTTGCAGTGCTGGAAGAGGTGGTTCAGGTGCCGTCGGTGCCGATGTTGAACACGATGTTGAGTTTCTGGATGCCCAGGTTGAGCACGCCCTTCCACGAACCACCGATGTTCTGTGAGTGAGCGGACAAGATGAGGACTGCGGACAGCACAGTCAGGCAGATTCGCTTCATTTCTTGGTACGATATTTAGTTCTGATATAGACGGTGAAATACCAGCAGAGCGGGGGAATGAAAAGGAACCCCAAGATGCCGAAGATCAATCGGGGGTCGGCCTCCAGGAATGCATTGACGGTGATGGTCACCGACATGAGACTCAGCAGTATGGCACTCAAACGGCAAAAGCGTATCGTGGCGACAAACATCTCGGCAGGCGAGTTGTCAGGAATGTTGAAGGTCTCAGGCCTATAGGCCAGAAAGAGGATCAGGGCGTTGCACAGGCCTAAGACTATCGTCTGGATGAGCATGGCACTGCCGGCCTCGTGCGACTTGTTGATGAGCACCAGACTGAGCGTCAGCGAAATCAGTATCAGCACGCCGCTGATGATCTCGCAGATGGTGCCTTCCTTGGTGCGGTGCACCTGAAAGTTGATGTTATTCTTGTTCATTTGTCGAGGAGTGGCGTTTCTTGGAGGGCAGACGCTTGGCCTTGCGCAGGGCCTCGGTGATGATCCACTGCAACTGGCCGTTGGTGCTGCGGAACTCGTCCGCAGCCCAAGCCTCTATCGCGTTCATCGTGTCAGCATCGACGCGCAAGATGAAACTTTTGGTATTCTTCTCTGCCACCTGTAATAATTCTAAACTTTTAATTCCTTAGTGGTTCAGCGTCCCCGTGTTCACCACCGGCTGAGCCGAATCGTCGCCGCAGAGCACGACGAGCAGGTTGGAGACCATAGCGGCCTTCTTGTCGTCATCCAGTTCCACGATGTCCTCGCTCGACAGTTTGTCGAGAGCCATCTTCACCATCGAGACGGCCCCCTCCACAATCTTCTCGCGGGCCGTGATGATGGCCGAGGCCTGCTGACGGCGCAGCATGACGGCGGCAATCTCAGGAGCGTAGGCCAGATAGTTGATGCGAGCCTCTACCACCTCGATGCCGGCCAAGGCCAGCCGCTCGTCCAGTTTCTGCTCCAGTTGCTCGTTGATCTCGTCGGCACTGGAGCGCAGCGTCAGTTCCGTGCCCTTGTTGTCCTCGTCATCATAGGCATACTGACCGGCCACCTGGCGCAGGGCAGCATCGCTCTGCACGCGGACAAAGTTCTCCAGGGCGTTCATCAGGCCCTTGGTGTCGCTGCCCACGGTATTCGGGTTCGCCGCCATCGTCTGCGAGTCCACCTCGAAGAGGGCCTTGTAGGTGTCCTTCAGTTTCCACACGAGCACCAGACCTATCATCACGGGGTTGCCCACCTTGTCGTTCACCTTGATGGGTTCTGCGTCCAGGTTGCGTGCACGCAGGCTGACCTTCTTCATGCCGTAGAAGGGGTTGATCCAGTAGAAGCCCGTCTGGCGGAACGTGCCGCTATATTTGCCGAACCACGTGGCCACCTTGGCCTCGTTGGGCTCCAGTTGCAGCAGGCCGCACATGGCGATGATGTCGGCCAGGAGCAGCAGGGCGCTGCCGCCGAGCATCAGTCCGCCCAGCAGTTCGCGTCCGTCTTCTTCAGACAGCACCACGATGCCGTAGACGATGCCCACGATGGAGGCGATGAGCAATGCGAGGGTGACAAACAGCATCAAGAAGCCGTTGATCACCGTACCTTTGAAAGTGAATTCCTTTGTTTCCATAATCCTACTTTTATTAAAATGATATCAAAATGATAGCACAAAAGTAGGCAAAATAAGTGGAACAACCAAGGAATCCCTGCGTTTTTTCAGATTATTTAACTTCTACCCCCGATGCCTGCATGCAGCAGCCTTGCGTTCGCAATAGCGTTCGCACTGGGCACAGATGTCGTAGCCGAGCATCGCGCCGAGGATGAAGTCCTCCTCGGGCGACAACTCGTTCAGCGGGCGGGTGACGAACAGACGGATGGCATCCAGACACTCCTTGCGGCCAAAGTAGACGTTGACGTTCTCCTTGCCGGCAGGCTGCACCACGTAGTCGATGGACTGGTGGCACAGTCGCTGGGTGGCAAAAGCCTCGAAGCGGCGGTTGCAGGTGAAGAGGATCATCCTGCGCACACCTTTCTTATATTCGTAGATGTGGTTCGTCAATACCTTTAGTTCTGGTGGCAACACCTGTCCTGCCGCCTGTCTCTGTACCGTCTCCTGCCTCATCATCTTCAATTTTCAATCTTCAATCTTCAATTTTCAATCTTCAACCTCAGAGGTTGGGCGAAATCTCGGCTACCCACGCATCAATGCGGGCATCGGTCTTATCGTCCTCGTTCACGTCATCCAGGGGCAGCCCCACGAACTTGCCGTCTACCACGGCCTCGGAGTCGTCGAAGGTATAGCCGTCGGTGCTGACAGCACCAATGAAGTGCGCGCCGCTCTCCTTGATTCCATTGTACAATTCGCCGATGCCGCCCACGAAGGTGTCACTGTACGACTCGCAGTCGCCGCAGCCGAAGAGGGCGATGGTCTTGCCGGCCAGGCTCGCTCCCTGCAGTACCCGCAGACCATCGTACCAGTCATCCTGCAGTTCGCCTGCACCCCAAGTCGAAGTGCCGAGAATCAGGTTCTGGTTGTTGTCCACGATTTCAGCGGTCAAGTCCTGTACGTTGATGGCCTCGCAGTCAAGTTTCTGGGCTATCTTCTCAGCGATAGCCTCACACGTTCCTGTAGAGGAACCGTAAACTACAATTGTTGCGTTCATTTTATCTAATTTTTTAATGGCTAAAATTCACGCTGCAAAGGTACGGCGAATCCACGAACTGTGCAATACCCAAAAGTTGGGCAAATGAACGGACGCTCCGCCTGCAAAGACGCAAATTCAGATTAACAAGAAATAGGTATGTGCAGTCGTTCCATATGATGGAATATTTTCTTCCAGGGCCTGGAACATTTTGTTCCAAGGCCTGGAACACTTCCTTCCAAGGCTTGGAACATTTCCTTCCAGGGGCTGGAATAATCCCTTCCATCGGGTGGAGCGATTTTAGTTGCAGATTACGAGATTAACGCGGATTTTTCAGAGAATAGCGTTATATCTATCACATCTATCACCACATCTGTCACCCCTCAAACGCCGATAAACACAGGAAAAGTGACAGATGTGACAGATTTTTGCAGAAAAAAAATTTTCTGTGTATTCCGGGTACTCCGAGACTTTAGGAGGAACCTCCCCTAAAAAACTGGCCGAAATATTTGGTCGTTTATGTTTTTTTCACTAACTTTGCTGCCAAATATATAACTAACCATTGGGAATGACCGATACTAATATTCTTAACTCGCTGATTTCCAAACACTTACCCCCCCCCTATTTCATCGGGTAAGATTCTTCCTGCACCCCCTGTTTTCCCTGCCGTGTCCCTTCTGCCTCGCCACTCTTACGGGTAGCGATAAGGATGTCGTGTACCCCAGGCATCATTCCCGCAACAACAGGCTGCACCAATCATATAAACCAAAACATCAACTTACCGATATGAAAAATCTTCACTACTATTTGGCTTTTGTCCTGCTGTTGACCTGTGTGCAGGCGGTAAATGCCGCCTCTACGACCGATGACAATATCAGCGCGGAGGAGTCCTGGATGATCAAGGGTGAACAGCAGGCCATCAACCTGCTATTGACCAACGCTTCCCTTTACACAGCCTTCCAGTGTGACCTGTTTCTGCCCGAAGGGCTGACGCTGGCCAGGGATGAGCAGTCTGCACCGCTGATCAGCCTCTCCGGCACCAACGCCCAGTCGCACCTCATCGAGTCGAGCACCCTGTCGAGTGGCGCCATCAGAATCGTGGCCATGTCGATGTCGAACGTAGCCTTCTCCGACAACGCCGTTGCCTCGCTGACCATCAGTGCCAGTGCCGAGGCTGTGGGCCAGAAGACCATCGAGGTGAAGAACGTGAGACTCGTTACCACAGACAGCAGGAAGGAACTGAACGCCCCCAGCACGACGGCCACGGTCAACGTGATGGAGCAGCGGGCGGTGCTGACGGCTAAGGACTATACACGCAAATACGGCGAGGCCAATCCCTCGTTTGAGATCACCACAGAGGGCCCCGCCGTCGACGGCCAGCCGGAGATTGTCTGTGAGGCCACGGCCACCTCGCCCGTAGGCACCTATCCCATTCTGGTGCAACAGGGCACCATCCGCAACACCTGCGTCACCTACGTGGCCGGCACCCTGACCATCGAGAAGGCCGTGCTGACTGTTACGGCCCAGAACTGCAGTCGCCCGCAGGGCCAGGAGAACCCCGCATTTATCCTTACCTATGCTGGCTGGAAGAACGGCGAGGACGAGAATGTGCTGCTCACAAAGCCCACAGCCTCAACGACGGCCACGAAGGACAGCCCCATCGGAGAATATGCCATCAAGGTGAGCGGCGGCGATGCCCGCAACTACACCTTCGAATACGTGGACGGCATACTGACGGTAGCAGAGCCGACAGGCATTGCCGCCGTCCGCCCAGAGGCTGACGAACTGACGGTCTTCACCATAGCAGGCAACAGGCTTACGGTGAAGTCGCTGAAGGAACTGCCACAAGGCATCTATATCGTCAACGGACGGAAACTGGCCGTGAGACGTTAAAGCAGTAATAATCAAAGAAAACAAGATAGAAGTATGAGACACTTATTCCTTACCCTTAGTCTTCTCTGCCTGGGCACTGCAACAGCCCTGGCACAGTCGAGCGACAACGAAGACAACGTAGTGAAGATTGCCGAATCCATGCACAACGCCCACCGGCCCGGCCAGGTGCTGGTGAAGTTCAAGGACGACACTTCCATCAGCGTGCAGCGGCAATCGTCCAGAAGCATGCGAGTCAGTTCACGCCGTGTGCAGTCGGTTCTCAACGAACTGGGCGTCACCAACATGGAGCAACTGATGCCCGTTGGCGGCAAGCAGCGACTGAAGCCGTCAGAGCGCCTGCGCCGTGCCAACGGCAAGATGATGGAAGACGGCGACCTGTCGAAACTGTATCTCGTGGAGTTCAACGAATCCCGCACCCCCTCGGTCCACCAGGCCGTAGAGGCCTTCAAGCAGTTGGAGGAGGTAGACTTCGTCGAACCCAACTACCTGGTGTTTGCACTGGGCAACCCTGCCCCTGAGCCTGCATCGACGGTGCTGCCCGTTCATCGCACGGCCACGCCGCCGGCAGCGTTCACCCCCAACGACCCGCTGTACGAGCAGCAGTGGGGCCCCGCCGCCATCAACCTGCCCAAGTTTTGGGCCACTGAGACCCAGAACGTGCTGGGTCGCCGCCCCGTGATTGCCATTCTCGACACGGGTGTGGACATTGAGCACCCCGACCTGAAGGCCAACATCTGGACCAACGAGGCCGAGGCCAACGGCGCCGCCGGCGAGGATGACGACCTGAACGGCTATGCCGACGACCTGCACGGCTGGGACTGCGTGAACCAGACGGGCCGACTGGGCGACTGGAACGGCCACGGCACGCACTGCGCCGGCATCGCCGCTGCCGTACAGGGCAACGGCATCGGCATCGTGGGTGCCAACCCTGATGCACTCATCATGCCGGTCACGGTGCTGCAGAGTGACGGCACGGGCGACGTGGGCACCATCATCCGCGGCCTGGAGTACACGATGACCCACAACGTGGACGTCATCTCGATGAGCATCGGCGGCTATGGTTACTCCATGGCCTACGAACTGGCCCTGGGCAAGGCCTACAACCGCAGCGTCATCGTGGCTGCTGCCGGCAACGACGGTCTGTGCATCTATCCCGGCCACAGTTGCTGCTCGAAACCCTCCTACCCCGCCGCCTTCACCTTCGTGCTGGGCGTAGAGGCCAGCAAGGACTACGCCGGACCGTGCTTCAGTTCCTGCGGCAAGGGCGAGGAACCCTGGAAAAACAACCCCTGGCGCGCCTGCTTCAGCAATCTGGACGACGACGGCCCCATCTATACCGACCTGAGCATCTTCGATGAGGAGAAACTCTACAACTACGAACTCCTGGCCCCCGGCACCAACATCATGAGTACCTACCCCGGCGGCCGCTACAAGGTGATGAACGGCACTTCGATGGCCACGCCGTTGGCAGCAGGTGCCATCAGCCGACTGCTCCAGACGAAGGAGTACTCCAGCAAGGAACTGCTCTTCGGCGACCTGATAGGCACGGCCAACGCCGAGTCGAAAGTCATGGACGTGACAGCCGCCTACAACCTGACCGATGCCGACCGCCATCCCACGCTGATGCTCGTCGGCTATGCGATGAAGGACTCCATCGGCGGTGACAACGACGGCCGCTTCGATGCCGGCGAGATCATCGAACTATATCCCATCATGCGCAACTCCTGGGGCGAGGCCATCGGCATCAAGTGCTCCATCTGCACCAGCGACAACGAAGACCCGGAAATCATCGAGATTCTGGACAACAACGTGGACTTCGGCCGCACGCTCAACAGTTACGGCAAGGAGCAGAGCCTCAACCCCATCCGCTTCAAGATCAACGACAACTGCGTGGACGGCCGCCACATCCGTCTGACCATCAACTCCACCTGCGAGAACGGCACGGGCGAGACCATCGCACAAGACATCGTCATCACCGCTGAGAACGGCGAGGAACTGAACGGCATCATGCAGAAGAACACAACGCTCGTTGCCGGTAAGCACTACATCATCAACAAGAGTTATGCCATCCCCGCCAACCTGACCCTGACCATCCAGCCGGGCACGACCATCAAGATCCACGACAACGCCCAGTTCATCGTCTCGCCACAGGCCCGCATCCGAGCCATCGGCACCCCCGACCAGCCCATCATCTTCACCAAGGGCGATCTGAACCAGGGCTACGTGCCGACGATGCAGTTCAACAACAACTGCGTGTTTGAGTACTGCCAGTTCCTGATGCTCTCTGCCGAGGAAAACCTCATCACCGGCGGACGCTTCACCGACTGCATCTTCAAGGACTGCTATCTGGGCTGCCACGGCATCACCGGTACCACCACCACGCGCTGCAACATCATCCAGAACACGGGCTATGTGGGTATCGATTATGGCAACACCCACAAGAACAGCAACATCATAGACAACACCGCCACCCACCGCTCTCAACTCTGTTATCACAATCAGCCGTGGTACAACTTCCTGCCGCAGTGGACTGAGTACAACGGCTGCAACATCTACGGCAACTATCGCGACTACCTGCTCCACTACTCGAGCGTGGGCAGCGTCACGCTGGAGCCCACGGTGACCTACTACGACTATCCCTCCTATCTGGGTTCGGCCCGCGAGGACCTGGCCCGCAGGGGAGTGATCGACTACTACAACGAGTGCAACGACGACGTGCGCCTGACCACCTTCGGTGCCATCGACATCTCCAACATGCTGAAGAAGCCCAATGCCGAGGCACACGGCGTGGTGTGGAAGATCCTGGTCAACGGCAAGGATGCACAGGACGAGTACGACGAGATTCCGCCCCTCGGCGTGGGCACCCATCGCGTGGATGTCTACTTCAACCGCGAGATGGACACCCTCGTAGCCCCCTACCTGACGATGGGCGTGCGTCCGCCATACACCCAGAACTTCATCAACGAGAACCCCTCGTGGAGTGCCGACGGCAAGATCTACACCGCCTATATCACCATCACCGCCAAGAGCGACTTCGACGGCATCAACCGCTTCTATGTGGACGAGGCCCAGGACAAGGAGCACTTCGTCATTCCCGTGGAGCGTTCACGCTTCAACGTGCCCGTGTCGGCAGCAGGCAGCAAGAGCGTCGGCTTCATGGCCCAGCCCGGCCTGGGTCGCGTCGACCTGACCTGGAACGCCATCGACACGCTCGACGTGGAGGACATCATGGGCTACAACGTCTACCGCTACACCATGGACGACCAGATGCAGGCCTCCGACACGCTGCGCGTCAACGAGGATCTCGTCATGTTGCCTGACGGCGTATTTGAGGGCGAACTCTCGTTCACTGACTACGACGTCACCCCCGGCACCACCTATTATTATTACTACCGCGCACTCCGCTCCACGCTCGACAGCACCGAGCCCTCGCTGACGGTGGCTGCCACCCCCGCCACCTCCATCAAGGGCGATGCCAACGGCACGATGGACGTCACCGTGGCCGACGTGGTGAGCGAGATTGACTATCTGACCGACCAGAATCCCAAGCCCTTCATCTTCGAGGCTGCCGACGTGAACTCGGACAACACGGTCAACATCCTCGACGTGGTGGGCACCATCAATATCATCATGGGCACCGCCGCCGCACCGACGCAGGCCCAGGCTCTGGCCACCGCTGACTACACCATTGAGGACGGTCTGCTCTACATCGACTGCCCCGTCAGCCTGGCCGGCGTGCAGGTGCTCTTCAGGAGTCAGGATGGCCTGCTGCGCTGCGAGCCTCTCGACATCATGGACGGCATGGAGAACACCAGCAGCACCAAGGATGACGAGTGTCTCTTCCTCTCCTACTCCTTCCGCGGACGCACCATTCCTGCCGGTCGCCACGCCATTCTCCGTGTGGGCGATGCTGAGGTAGCGGGTATCGTGCTCAGCGACGCAGGCGGCCGTGAGGTGATGGCCAACTACAGCCTGCCCACCGTCATCGAGAGCATCCTGCCCGAGCAGCACGTGGACAACCGCCAAGGCGTGTTCGACCTGATGGGCCGCAAGATACAGACGCCGCGCAAGGGTGTCTATGTGGTCAATGGAAAGAAAGTGTGCTACTAAAACATTGAACATTAAACAATAAACATTGAACATTGCCTTTGTGCTTATGACACATCTCAGGAAACGTGCGGCAGTAGCCCTCCTGTCGGTGCTCTGTGCCCTCACTGCGCCCGCCCTGGCCCAACCGACGGTGGGCCTCACCTCCGCCTCCGGCCATCCCGGTGAGGAGATGGAGATGGCCGTGGTGGTGCAGGGCCTCGATCAGGTGACTGCCGTCCAGATGAACATACCTCTGCCGCAGGGTGTCTCCTACGTGGAAAACTCTGCCACGGCAGGCAGCGTGGTGACCGCCAACCATCAACTGCAGGTCACCCAGACTGGCCAGGAACTGAAGATCTACGTCTACTCGCTGCAGTTGGCCGCCCTGCAGGGCGGCCAGGGCCCGCTGGTCTCCTTCCGCCTTCTGGCAGGAGGCCTCCCCGGCAACTATCCGCTCACGCCCTCCGTCGTGCTGAGTAATGCGCAGGGCGGCAATGTCACGGCGGGCGTCACGGCGGGCTCAGTCACCGTGCTCAGTCCGGCCATCGCATTGTCGGTCAAGGACATTGACTTCGGACAGGTGCCCATCCGCAGCACCCACACCCGGTCTGTCGTGGCCACCAACACCGGCAACGAGCCCCTCGCGCTGACGGCTGCCGAGTGCAGCGACGCTGAAATGACCGTCGCCGGTCTGCCCTGCACCATCCAGCCCGGTGGTCAGCAGAATCTGACCGTCAGTTATGCCCCCACGAAGGCAGGCGAGACCGATGCAACGGTCCGCATCCTCTCCGATGCCGCCAACGGCACACAGACCATCCGCGTGAAGGCCCTGCCCTATTCGGTCAACGAACTGCTGGTGAAGACCACAGCCGAAGGGAGCGACGGGCAGATAGGCGTCAGCGTGGAGATGCGCAACATGGAGCCTATCGTGGCCGTGCAGTGTGTGTTCGCACTGCCCGATGCGCTGCAGTTCGCTGAGGGCAGCATCCAGATGAATGCCAGCCGTGCGCAGGGCCATCTGCTGTCATCGTCCTGCACAGACGGTATGCTGAAGGTCTACATCCACTCGGCATCTAATGCGGTGCTGACCGGCAACGAGGGCGAACTGTTCTCGTTCCGCGTGCAGAGCATCGGCGCCTCCGGCAACTACACGCTCAGCCCCTCTGAGGTCGTTCTGAGCAATGCCAACGGCCAGAATATGCTCTCCGGCACCCAGGATGCCACTGTCCATCTGTCAGCACCTCACATTGAGGCGGCGGGTCAGATCGACTTCGGTGCCCAGCCCATGGACAAGGAAATCAAGTTCTCCTATCCTGTGAGGAATACCGGCGAGACGCCGCTCACCATCAGCCGCATTGAGATAGACAATCCGGCCATCACCGCCTCCCCCACCCTGCCACTGACCATTGCGGCAGGCGCCACCCGCAATCTGGAGATTGTGTACCAGCCGGAGCAGGAAGGGCCATTCGAAGGCATCATGCAACTGTACTGCGACGATCCCGACCAGCAGATGCTGGTGGTCAGCATGGCCGGTTCCACCTACTATGACAACCGCCTGTCGCTGTCAGGCGTGGAGCGCGCGGGCGGACAATTCGCACTGACCGTCTCGCTGCACAACACCCTGCCCATCACGGCCCTGCAGGCCGACGTGCACTGGAATGCCGCCTACACGCTCCGCGCTGAAGACATCAGCCTGAGCGACAGGGCCGGCAATCATCAGGTGGCGCTCAGCCAGGTGTCGGCCGACACCTACCGACTCTTTGTCTACTCTGCCGACAACCAGTCCATTGCTGCAGGCGACGGTGCACTGCTCACCCTTATATATAATAAGGTGGAGCCCAACGCGTCTGCCTATGGCACGACCATCACCGCCAGCCACATCATACTGAGCACGCCGGAAGGTAAGGATCAGGCGTCGTTGGCCGCTACAACGCTGGTCGTAGGGAAGAAGGGCGACGTGAATGCCGACGGTCTGGTGACCGTGGCCGACGTGACCGCCGTGGTCGACGTGCTGCTGGAGCGTCAGGTGCCGGCAGGCACTGCCGAACGAGCCGACATCAACGGCGACGGTCGGGTGAGCATCATCGACGTGGTGGAAGCCATACAACTTGTGTTGAACGATAAACATTGAACATTGAACATTGAACATTAAACAATAAAACCATGACTATGAACAGACAACTATTTGCGAAAGCCTGGATGCTGCTGTTGGCGGCATTCATGGCAGTACCACTGTCGGCACAGGTATTGACCGTGCAGGTGGACAGCGAAGGCGGTCTTTGGGATGCGCTGGAGGCTCAGGGCGTCACCAACTTCGCCGGCATCAAGCAACTCAAGGTGACTGGCGCGATGGGCAGCAGCGACTTCCTGCTCATCAAGAACCAGATGACCGCCCTGGAAAGCATCGACCTCTCGGGCACAAACATCACCGAGGTGCCTAACGCTGCCTTTCAGTACAAAGAGACGCTGAAGGTTGCACGACTTCCAAAGAACATCACCCGCATCGGAAGTCAGGCATTCGAAAACTGTATAGCAGTGGAGTCCGTCACCTTTGGCGACCAGACCGCAGTTTCTGGGAAAATCGTGTTTCCGGCCACGCTGAGATACGTTGACTACAATGCTTTTTACAGTTGCCAACTGCTGACCAACCTGAACTTTACGGCATGTGCCAGTTTGGAGGGTCTGAGCAGTTCAGCCTTCTACAATCTGCCTAACCTGAAGGAAGTCCTGTTCCCCAGCCAAGGCAACATAAGGCTGGAATGGTACTGTTTCAATGTAGAAAGCACCTGGGACGAAGAGACCCAACAGTGGATTTACAAGGGACTGGAGAAAATAACCCTAACTCCAGCCATCACCTCGTTGAGCGGCTACAGCCTGCCCAGGACACTGAAGACACTGTATGTGGAATCTTCCACACCGCCTTCATGCAGCAACGATGCGTTTAACCATTTCTTCGAAAACGGTAATCCCTCCATCAAGGTCTATATACCAAAAGGCTCCAAGCGCAATTATGCCATTGCCGATGGCTGGAGCCGTCTCTATACCTACATGGAGGAGATGGGCATCCAGATTAACATCAGCGGCTACGGCACACTGCAGCGCAGTAGTGTTGCATACGCTAACGGAAGTGTCATCTTCACTGAAGAAGGCAGTGCCACGACGCTGAAGGCTGTGCCTGAGAGCGGAAATAGTATCGTATCGGTGACGCTCAATGGCAATGCCGTGAGTGCAGCAGCCGACGGCACCTTCACCATTCCTGCCGGTACCACTACCGGCACACTGACGGTGGCCTTCACCTCCAATCCCCTTACGGTGCAGAATCCCAATGGCGGTGAGTTGAAAGAACTCCTTTCTGCTATGGGCAGCAATGCCAGCACCCTGCGCACACTGAAGGTGGTGGGCAAGATGAACACCAGGGACTGGAATTTCGTGTCAAGCAGTCTGCAGCAGATAGAGATGCTGGACATCAGCGAGACGGACACAAAGAGCGTTCCTGAACAGGCACTACGCAACAAGGAAACACTGACCACCGTGCATCTGCCTTCTACGGTGACGAATATCGGCAACGAGGCATTTGCATACTGTCCTCAGTTAACCGTGGTAGACGGATGCGAGAACGTGAAAGAGATTGGTAGTTCAGCCTTCTATGACTGCAAAAAACTCACAACATTCCCCTTCGGTCAGAAAATCGACCGAATAGAAAGTTCTGCATTCGGGAATTGTTCTTCACTTCCTCTGACTCTGGTGATGCCTGCTTCTTTGACCTACCTGGGTTGGAACAATGTGTTCACCGGTTCATCAATCAGAACTTTCGATTTAAGCCAATGTGCTTTAAATTGTTCTTTTGGCTATGACGCATTTGGCGAGTGTACGTCTCTCGCTCTGCCGGAAAAGGGCAATTATCAACTGTCATGTCAAGCCTTGCGCAACGCAAAACTCACCGAACTGCGCTTGCCATCGGCCATCACCAGTCTCGAATGCGACAATGTGCTGCCCACCATGCTGCAGCGCCTCTATGTGAGCACTTCCACACCAATCAATGTCTCCTCGAACGATGCGCTGAAAAACATCGACTTTGACAACTGTACACTCTATGTGCCCGTAGGCTCAAAAGCCGACTATGAGGCAGCCAACGGTTGGGCTAACTTTACCAACATCAAGGAGTATGGCCTGCAGGTCGTCGTTGCCGAACAGGGCAAGGTGCGCTCCGGCAGTCAGACCATGATGGGAACTACATCTTTCTTCCCCACTGGCGAAAGTGCAACCTTCGACATCGTGCCGAACGACGGTTGGCACGCCGAGTCGGTAACCGTCAACGGCACGGCAGTGGCCATCACTAACAACAGGTTTACGCTGAACGGCAGTCAGTTAGACGGCAAACTCGTCGTGACCTTCGCCATCAACCAGTTTAACCTGCAACTGCAGATCACCGGCAACGGCAAGGCGAAACTCGGATCGCTGGAGTACACGGCCAGCCAGACGCTGGCGGTGGACAGCCTATCGAAACTGAACTTCACGCTGGAGCCTGCAGCAGGCCTGATGGTGAGCAGCATCACCTTCAACGGCAAGGAGAGCGTGGTGCAGAATGGCGGCACCAACTATGTGACACCTGCCATCACGGCCAACTCTACACTCGCCATCACCTTCGGTGCCAGTGGTGCCACAGGAGACGTGGCTACCTACACCGTCACCACCAGCGACTACGGCACCGTGGAATACCTGAACACCTCGCTGCTGCCTCAGACTACCATCATGGTGAAGAAGGATGCAGATGCCATCTTCACACTGAAGCCCGATGACTACTGTGTAATCGAGAAAGTTCTACTCGACGGCACAGATGTCACCAGCCAAGTGGATGCCAATGGACTGCTCGTGGTCAAGAACGTGAGCGCAGATGCCACACTCGACGTCACCTTCGGGTTCAACCCGGAACTCGTGGTTGCGCTGACGGACGGCCTGTCGCTGAACAGCGCCTTGACCGATGCGCAGAAGCAGATGGTGACCAAACTGACCGTGACAGGTCAACTATCGCAAGAAGACTACTACACCATGCGCGACAAGATGCCGCTGCTGGAAGAGATTGACCTGTCGGATGTGGATACGTCGAACATGGATTGGGTGCCCGGTCGTGCATTCTGCCTGACCGACAGTTGGGATAACCCTGGAGGCAAGAGTTCGCTTGTCAGTGTCCGCCTGCCTAAAGGCACCAAGTGGATTTACAGTTTCGCCTTTGCCGGTTGTACAAACCTGAAGGAGGTGAACTTCACAGAACTGAACAATCTGGAATGGATGGACTCTCGAGCCTTTGGATGGACTGCCCTCAGTGCCGTCGACTTAAGCCAGACGAAACTGACGTCGATAAGCGATCAGTTCTATAAGGTGCAGGGCATGGAGAACGTAAGGCTGCCCAAGACCTTGACTTACCTTGGTGATGTGTTCAGGGAGAGCAGCCTGATGGAGATCGACCTGTCTAACTGCACGGAACTGAAGACACTGGAAAGCACATTCTACGGCAGCAAGAAACTGGAGAAAGTCATTCTGCCAGAAGGAATCACCACCATCAACGGTGCATTCTATGGCTGTGAATCGCTGACCAGTATCAACTTCCCCAAGAGTCTGCGGTCTATTGGCAATAGTGCGTTCTATCAAACGAAAATTCAGACGGCCGACCTCGCTAAATGTACCGAACTGGTATCGCTATCAGGCTGGGGCGTATTCAGTAGTTGCAGAGAACTGAAGGAGGTCACCCTGCCGGCATCGTTGCAGACAATAGGCGAGACTACTTTCAGCAACACTTCCATTACCACTATCGACCTGTCGAAGACGCAAGTGAAGGACATTCCAAGTTCGGCGTTCTCGGATTGCCGCCAGTTGGAAAACATCAAGTTACCCGCAGAACTGAAGACCATCGGCAACTATGCCTTCAATGGATGCGAGAAACTGGCTGGCGTGCTGGAACTGCCTGCCACGATCACGTCCATCGGCGAAGGTGCATTCCTAAGCACCCAGATTCCCGTGATCAGGTGCAATGCCACCACCCCGCCTGCCATTACCGCCAACTCGTTCAGCGACAAGTGGGAGGCCGCCTTCGTTCCCGAGGGCTGTGCCGAGCGCTACAAGTCGACAGAGATCTGGGAGGACAAGGTGATTCTGGACGGCGAGGTTCATGCCGAAGTGACGGTGACCTTTGAGGGTAACCTGGCCAACGACATCGTGGAGCAGGCCAAGATGGCACCGGCACGCATCACCCACCTGAAGGTGCACGGCCCGCTGGGAGCAAAGGACTTTGCCATCATGCGCTCCAACATGACGCTGCTATACGACCTCGACATGGAGGACGCTGAGTGCAGCATCATCCCCGAGCAGGCCTTCCTCGACAAGAAGGTGCTGATGAACGTGAAGTTGCCGCGCGAACTGCTGGTCATCCAGGAGAGTGCCTTCCAGGGCTGCTCAAGCCTGAAGGGCACACTCACGCTGCCTGCCGGCGTCACCACCATCGGCTGGGCGGCCTTCCAGGGCTGCTCGAGTCTGGAGAAGGTGGAACTGAGCAGTGCGCTGGAGGTGATTCGCGGCTGGGCCTTCGAGGGCTGTTCGAGCCTGCAGCAGGAAATCACCTTCCCGGAGCGCTTCACCTCCATCGGCGAGTATGCCTTTGCCAACTGCCGCAATCTGGAGGGTACGGTGAAGTTCAACAAGGAGTTTTATATGTTCATGGGCAACGACGGCTACTGGTCGAGCACGGGCCGTGCCTTCGAGAACTGCTCGAAGATTGAGACGGTAGATATGTCAGACTGCGAGTACCTCTATCAGTTGCCTTGGGGCGTCTTTGCCGGATGCACCTCACTGCAGACCGTCATGCTGCCGCCTTACACGGAGCGTATTGAGAACGAGGGATTCCGCGACTGTGCCAGTTTGAGCAACATCTCATTCCCCAAGTCGCTGATGTATATAGATGACTATGCGTTCTACAACTCCGCCTCACTGCAACGGGTCGATTTGTCTGACTGCAAGGACTTTGCCACCATCGGCAACTATGCCTTTGCCAACTGCGCCTCACTGGAGTCGGTCAGCCTGCCGAAGAGCCTGAACTGGATTCAGTCCTACGCATTCAGCGAGTGCCGCAAACTGGGCGAGTTCAACGTGGAGGCCCTGCAGCCTGCCGACCTGGGCGAATATGTGTTCCGTCACGTTCACACGGAGCGTTGTGTGCTGTCTATCCCGACAGGCACCTACAGCGACTATCTGTCGGCTCCGCAGTGGGGTGAGTTTGTGTCAATGCGTAAGGCTATCGACGTGAGCCTCGACGAGGGTGCTGCCCTGACCTATTCAAGTGGTGGCGAAGGCGTGGCCGCGGCTCGCGGTATGCGCCGGGCTCCGTCGGCCGTCGGCCAGCAGGCTGGCGTGAACGTGAAGGACGGCTCGAGCCTGTATGTGGCTGAGAACGAGAACGTGACCTTCTACATTGATCCTGAGGAGAATGTGAGCATTAAGCAGGTGCTGTTCAACGGCGAGGATGTGACTGCCCAGTTGCAGGACAATGCCTTCGTCACACCGGGCATGACCGAGAACACGTCGTTCCAGGTGCTGCTCAACGTGGACGGCCCCATCTCGGTGAAGGAACTGCGTATGCTGAACCAGACGGCCAACATCCGTGAGGCTGAGAGCACGAGGATTGAGGCTACGGTCTATCCCACGAACGCTACCAACAAGACCGTGCGCTGGAGCAGCAGCGACGAGACGGTGGCCACGGTGGCCGAAGACGGAACGGTGACGGGCGTCAGTGCCGGCCGGGCCATCATCACGGCAAAGACCGAGGACGGCAACTACGAGCAGCAGTGCGAGGTGGTGGTGATGTCGAATGACTACTACATCACGCTGGAGAAGAACATGGACACGTTTGTGGAGTACACTTGCTGGCTGCCGGTGATGCTGCACAATGCTGATGCAGCCCAGGGCATACAGTTCGACGTCTATCTGCCGGAAGGCCTGGGCATGGACTATGAGTGGAGCGGCGACTTCGGCGTAGCGCTGAGCGAGCGTGCCCAAGGACACTCGGTGAGTGCGGCACGACGGGCAGACGGCTCCGTCAGAGTGGTGGTCTACTCGCTCAATGGTCAGCCGTTCAACGATCACGACGGTCAACTGCTGAGGTTGCCCATCTCTACAAGGGAGAATACGGGTGAGTTTAAGGTGGAGATCAAGAACATCCACATCTCCGGTCCTAACTCCTACAACTTCAGTGCACCCGACTACTCGACTACGCTCAGCGTGAAGGACTATCCCCTCGGTGACAGTAATGGTGACGGCGAGGTGAGCGTCTTCGATGCCACCAACACCGTGGACAACATCCTGGAGCGCTGGACTGAACGCTTCATCAAGAAGGCTGCCGACGTGAACGGCGACGGCATCATCACGGTGAGCGACGTCACGGCTACCATCGATGTCATCCTGGAGCGTCCTTCTGCAGCACGCTCTGCACAGAGAGCCGCTGCCGCCAGCGACGACAAGGTCTTCATCGATGACTTCCAGATGGGCAACGGCCAGCAGAAGAATGTCAGCCTGCGACTGACGAACACAGGTCTCTACACTGCCTTCCAGTGCGACATCGTGCTGCCCGAGGGTCTGACCGTCGCAGAAAACGACCAGCATGCCCCGATGGTGAACATCAGCAGCGCCAACGCTCAGAACCACATCGTGCAGGCCAACTACATTGGCAACGGTGCTTTGCGCCTGCTGGTGATGTCGATGAGCAACCAGCCGTTTGCCGGCAACGACAACGACGTGGTGAGTCTGACCATCGAGGCTGGCGGCGAGACGGGCCAGAAGGTGATCAGCATCGAGAATGTGCGCCTGGTGAATGTGGAGAATCGTACGGAGAGCACTGCCACCAGCACTCAGGCTACGGTCGACATCGTGGATGCAGCCACTGGCATCAGCCAGGCAGCACAGGGTGACGACCTCAAGGTGAGCGTCAATGGCCACGAGATCATCGTGCAGGCCAACGGCGACGCCTCGCTCCGACTGGTGAGTGCCGACGGCAAGCAGCGCGTGCTGAAGGTGAGCGCAGGAACCAACAGTTTCCTGATTCCGCAGTCAGGCGTCTACGTGCTCCAAGGCCGCAAGATCGTCATCAAGTAATGAGGCACTGATTTGCCAAAATTGAATTTTATCTTATCAATTAAGGAACTCCCAGTGGGTTCCTTAATTTTTTTAAGTACCTTTGCAACCGGATTCCGACAAAAACGAACAGAGACAATGAACAAAACGATACTGACGATAACGGGCAGCGACGGAACGGGAGGTTCGGGCGTGCAGGCCGACATACGCTTCATCAGCAGCCTGGGGGGCGTGGCCGTCTCGGCAGTCACCTCCATCACCGTGCAGAACACACTGGGCATTCAGGAATTCTACGACCTGCCCGCCGACGTGGTGCGCCGACAGACGGAGGCCATCATCAACGACCTGCAGCCGCAGGTGGTGAAGGTGGGCCTGCTGCGTCGTACCGACCACGTGGAGATGGTGGCCGAGGTGTTGAGGAAATACCGACCGCGCCACGTGGTGTATGCCCCTGTGCTGACGTCGACCAAGGGTGAACGGCTGGTCTCGGAGAAGGTGTTCGAGGCCATAGAGCGTCTGCTGATACCCCTGTGCACGGTGGTGCTGAGACCCGCCGACCTGCCTGAAGGGCAGCGCCAGCACGGTCAGGCCAACCAACTGGGCTCGGCCGTAGCCTACTATCTGAGTCTGGGCGAGACGGAGGGCGAGGCCATGCTTCACGCCCAGGCCTGTCTGAAGCAGGGGCCGACGGCCTACGCGGAGGGAAGCGGGCGGACCGAAGAACTCTACAATCAGTTTATGGACGCCGTGGAGCGCCACTTCAGCCACTATGCCGACGTGTCTTTCTATGCCGAGCAGGTGAATGTCAGTCCGCGCTATCTGGGTCAGGTGACGCGGCGCATCGCCAACCGTTCGCCGAAGGCCATCATCGACGAGCGCATCACCAGCGAGATAGCATCGCTGCTCTCCACCACCAACAAGCCCCTGAAGGAGATTGCCCTGCTGTTGGGGTTCTCGTCGCAGTCGCATCTGTCGCGCTTCTTCAGGCAGCACAAGGGTATGTCGCCATCGGAGTTTCGAAACAATAAACAATAAACAATAGACAATAAACAATAAACATTAAACCATAAACCAAGATGAACGAAAGACAAGCACTTAACCGCCAGTTGGCACAGATGCTGAAGGGCGGAGTGATTATGGACGTGACTACACCCGAACAGGCCCGCATAGCCGAGCAGGCCGGTGCCTGCGCCGTGATGGCCCTGGAGCGTATCCCTGCCGACATTCGGGCCGCCGGCGGCGTGTCGAGAATGAGTGACCCGAAGATGATACGCGGCATTCAGGAGGCGGTAAGCATTCCCGTGATGGCCAAGTGCCGCATCGGCCACATCGCCGAGGCGCAGATCCTGCAGGCCATCGAGATTGACTATATCGACGAGAGCGAGGTGCTCTCGCCCGCCGACAACGTCTATCATATCGACAAGACGAAGTTCGACGTGCCCTTTGTCTGCGGTGCCAAGAATCTGGGCGAGGCCCTGCGCCGCATTGCCGAAGGTGCCACGATGATCCGCACCAAGGGAGAGCCGGGCACGGGCGACGTGGTGCAGGCCGTCAGCCACATGCGGCTGATGCAGAGCGAGATTCGCCGGCTCACCTCCATGAGCGAGGATGAACTCTATGAGGCCGCCAAGCAGTTGCAGGCTCCCTACGAACTGGTGCGCTTCGTTCATGAGAACGGCAAACTGCCCGTGGTGAACTTCGCTGCCGGTGGCGTGGCTACACCTGCCGACGCAGCGCTGATGATGCAACTCGGTGCCGAGGGCGTGTTCGTGGGCAGTGGCATCTTCAAGAGCGGCAACCCCGCCAAGCGTGCCGCCGCCATCGTGCAGGCCGTCACCAACTATCAGGATGCCAAGTTGCTGGCCCAACTGAGCGAGGACCTGGGCGAGGCAATGGTGGGCATCAACGAACAGGAGATAGAACTGCTGATGGCAGAGCGAGGAAAGTGATGAGAATTGAGAATTGAGGATTGAGGATTAAGGATTGATGAGGATAGCGGTATTGGCCCTGCAGGGGGCATTCATTGAGCATGAGCAGATGCTCAGCAGACTGGGGGCGGACGTCTTCGAGGTGAGAAACCTGCGCGACTGGCAGCAACCGAAAGACGGACTGGTGCTGCCCGGCGGCGAGAGCACGGTGCAGGCACGGTTGCTCAGGGAACTGGGACTGCTGGAACCTATTCGCGAGGCCATCGCCAACGGACTGCCCGTACTGGCCACCTGTGCCGGACTCATCCTGCTGGCCAAGCAGGAGGGCGGACAGGTCCGCAACGGTCTCTGCACGATGGACATCGACGTGGTGCGCAACGCTTATGGCCGACAACTGGGCAGTTTCCACACCCTGGGCCAGGTGAAAGGTCTGGAGGGCCAGGTGCCCATGACGTTCATCAGGGCGCCCTACGTGGGGCAGGTGCTTTCAGGGGATGTGGAAGTGCTGGCGGAGGTCGACGGACATATCGTCGCCGTCAGACAGGGCCGCCAGATCGCCACGGCCTTCCACCCCGAACTGGACGAAGACCTGCGCCTGCACCAATTATTTATCAGTCAGTGTGGCATGCTTCGGAAATGAAAAGAAAGGCAGGTTTTTCTTTTGCATTTCATTCGTTTTTTCGTAACTCTGGCTTCACCGAAGTTACTGACGCTCAGAAATGAAAAGAAAAACTTGTTTTCCTTTTGCATTTCATTCGCTTTTTCGTAACTTTGCACGCGAATATAACCAACTGACATGAAAAGAACTATACTGACACTTTCCGCAGTGATGCTGGTGCTCTCCGCACTGGCACAGATGGCCGACCCCATCCACTTCACGGCCAAACTGAAGACCACCACCGGCAACGAGGCCGAGATCACATTCATCGCCACCATCGACGAGGGATGGCACGTCTACTCCACCGACCTGGGTGAGGACGGCCCCATCGAGGCCACGTTCCACGCCGACAAGTTGGAGGGAGCCGAGTTAGTGGGCAAGTTGACGCCAAAGGGCAACGTCATCCAGAAATACGATAGTATGTTCGGCATGGAACTGAAGTACTTCGAGCATACGGCTACCTTCGTACAGAAAATCAGGTTCACTGCCCAGCAGTACGACATCGACTGCTATCTGGAGTACGGTGCCTGCAACGACATGAGTTGCCTGCCGCCCACACAGGTGGAGTTTAAGGAGAAGAAAAAACTGCCCCAGCAGACGGCCCAACAGACTGACCAGCAGACCACCCAACAGACTACCCAACAGACTCTCCCCCAACCCCTCCCTGTAGGGAGGGGAGCGGATAGTCTCAGCACGGAGAAAGAGCAGACCATCGACACTATCTACTCCCCTCCCTCACAGGGAGGGGTCGGGGGAGAGTCTGTCTCTCTCTGGACTCCCGTCATCTCCGAACTGCGCGCTTTAGGCGAGGCCGATAGCATTGCCGACCAGTCGCTGCTCTACATTCTGGCGATGGGATTCGTTGGAGGTCTGCTGGCTGTGGCCATGCCGTGCATCTGGCCCATCATCCCCATGACCGTCTCGTTCTTCCTAAAGCGGGCCAAGACTGACAGGAAGAAAGGCATACGCGATGCCATCACCTACGGACTGAGCATCATTGTCATCTATCTGACATTGGGACTCTTTGTGACGGCCGTCTTCGGCAGCGACACCCTCAACGCGATGTCGACCAATGCTGTGTTCAACATCTTCCTCTTCCTGTTGCTCGTGGTCTTCGCCCTGTCGTTCTTCGGCTGGTTTGAAATCAGACTACCCGATTCATGGGCCAATAAGGTAGACACGAAGGCATCAGCCACCAGCGGTCTTATCAGCATCTTCCTCATGGCCTTCACGCTGGTACTTGTCTCCTTCTCGTGCACGGCTCCCATCATCGGCCTGCTGCTCGTAGAGACCACCACCAACGGCAACTGGCTGGCACCGGCACTGGGCATGTTCGGTTTCGCCCTCGCCCTCGCCCTGCCCTTCACGCTCTTCGCCCTCTTCCCCTCGTGGCTGAAGCAGGCGCCGAAGTCGGGCTCATGGATGACAACCATCAAGGTGGTGCTGGGCTTCATCGAACTGGCCTTCGCCCTGAAGTTCCTCTCCGTGGCCGACCTGGCCTACGGCTGGCATCTGCTGGACCGCGAGGTGTTCCTCTCGCTCTGGATCGTCATCTTCGCACTCCTTGGTGCTTACCTGCTGGGCTGGCTGAAATTCCAGGAAGACGAGATTGGCGGCGACCTGCAGAAGCCCAAGCCCGTGCTCTGCATCATGGGCGGACTGGTGTCGCTGGCCTTCGCCGTCTATATGGTACCCGGTCTGTGGGGGGCTCCCTGCAAGGCCGTCAGTGCCTTTGCCCCGCCGATGAACACGCAGGACTTCAACCTGAATACGAAGGTGGTGGAAGCCCGCTTCACCGACTACGAGCAGGGCATGGCCGCCGCCCGTGCTGAGGGCAAGCCAGTGCTCATCGACTTTACCGGCTTTGGCTGCGTCAACTGCCGTAAGATGGAGGCCGCCGTGTGGACCGATCCACGCGTGGCCCAGATGCTGACCCGCGACTTCGTGCTTATCTCGCTCTACGTGGACGACAAGGCTGCGCTGCCAGAACCCATCGAGGTGACCGACCAGCAGGGCAACCCGAAGAAACTGCGCACAATCGGAGCCAAGTGGAGCCATCTGCAGAGCCACAAGTTCGGTGCCAACGCCCAGCCCTTCTACGTGATGCTCGACCCCGCCACTGGCCTCCCCCTGGCCGGTAGTCGCGCCTACAATGAAGACATACAGGCCTACATCGACTTCCTGAACACGGGCATCTCCAACTACAAGCAGAAATAGCCTCATCCTGCACAGAGCACCCTTGCCAGGAAAACAGGCATCAAGTCATTATAACGTGAAAGGGCAATATCTCTATTGCCCTTTCATACCTCAATTATCACCCAAATTGTCGGCGACAATTTGGGTGATAATTCCAGTCCCATTTTATGGCTCAGCAAAAAAAAACCGCAAGTGCATTGTTGATGCGTCTTGCGGATTTCTTTTGTTGGGGTACCCGGACAACAAAGCGTTAAATCCTATCGATTTCTGTCTAATTCAAATGTTTGTAAATCTCTGAAAATAAACGCATTATATAATTATATAATTTTAACAATTATCGAACTAATCACGCCAATTTTAAATTATCACGCCAAAAACACGCCAAAAAGTTTGGTTCGGTTCTATCTATTTTGTACCTTTGCAAACGAGTTAAATAAAACAGATTGTTATGGCACAGATAGAGCTAAGAATATCAAGCAAGGTACAAAAGGAAACTGGGATGTGCGAAGTACTCATCCGCTTCTTCCAAGGTACGAAGTTTAATACAAGGGCAAAAAGCGGTATTTTTGTCTCTCCTGAGTTCTTCGAATATTACATTGACAGAGATAAAACCGAAAAATTAGGAGTGAAGATACCTGGCAACCTGACTACTTCCACTACAGAAAAAGCCGACAAACATCATTACGTCTTACGACAGAGCGGTGTTATTGTTGTAAAACAACGACTTGAAACACCTGAAGTCAGATATCACCGTGAGCAGTCTGCCAAATTGGATGAATTGAAGAAATTTATTATCGAGAAATACGAGGCAAACAGAGATATTCAAATGACGAGTGATTGGCTTCAATTAGTGATAGACAAATTTCATAATCCAGTGAAATATGAGATCAAGCCACAACACAAAGGCTCCTTCTTTGAACTTGTAGAAGAGTATATCGAAAAACGACAGCTTGCCGAGTCGCATGCACGTGTCTATCGTGTATTGTCGAGAGCCATTGCACGTTATCAAGGCTTTGTCAAGGCGACGGATATTGACAGGAGTAATTATGAATTTGATATAGATAAAGTTACTAAAGAGGATATAGAAGATCTTACCTACTATCTTCGTAACGAGAAAAAACTGTCCGACGAATATCCAGAACTGTTTAAGAAGCTCATTAACGAGTATCCTGCTGCCATCAAAAAGGGACACAACTATCTTGAAGAAAGAGGTGACAATACCATTATCAAGATGCGGACCCGCTTAAAATCTCTTTTCTTGTTCTTCTACGAAGAGGGATTAACAACCAACAGGCCATTTGACGGCGTAAAGATAGGTACGGCTAAGGTGGGAACTCCTATTTACATCACAATAGAAGAACGTAATAAGATTGCAGATACGAATCTTGAAGCAATATGGGAGACTATGGATAAGGATTTCAAGAAGAAATGCAAGATGCCCATCCAGACAATCGTAATGTGTAGGGATATATTCGTATTCCACTGTTTCATAGGATGTCGAGTTAGTGACCTTGTTAAGTTAACTCCCCAGCATATCAACAATGGAATTCTTGTATACACCCCACATAAGACAAAAGACGAGGGCGACGAACCCATTCAGGCTCGTGTTCCATTGCACGACAAAGCTAAAGAACTGATAGAGAAATATAAAGGCATGGATAAAAAAGGAAGGCTGTTCCCGTTTATTTCTGCTCAAAAGTATAACGACGCAATTAAGGCAATATTCACCATGTCAGGAATTACACGCAATGTGGAAGTACGCAACACATTGACAGGAGAGAACGAAATCCGCCCTATTAACGAAATTGCAGCAAGCCACCTTGCTCGCCGCACATTCGTTGGCAATGCATACTTTAAAGTTTCCGACCCCAACTTGATTGGTAAGATGTCCGGTCATGTTGATGGTTCCAAGGCATTCAAACGTTATCGTAAAATTGAGGACGAGACACTGAAAAATGTTATTGACATGATTGGATAAGTAGATTTAAGCGTTAACTATTATATAATAAGGTATAGTAATTTGAAGTATTTGTTGTAACTTTGCACGCAAATGATGACAATAGAAGAAATAAGGGCAGGGAAAGAAGGTCAGACGTTTGACCTGAAAAGCATACAGATAGATCCAAAGGCATTGGCTATCCCTATCGTGGCGATGGCTAATGCCGATGGTGGTATGTTGGCAATTGGCATATCAGACAAGACAAGAAAGATAGAGGGTGTTAACCAACATACTGCTAAGTTGAACGAGCTGCTCCGTGTGCCATTTGATTTCTGCAATCCTACTATTCCTGTGACTTGTCGCTATATGGAATGCACTAACGATGAAGGCAATCCTGATAGTATTCTGCTGATGGATATTCCTGCCAGTCAGTTCCTTCACACAAATCAGGCTGACGAAGCCTATATCCGTGTGGGTGACAAGAGCCGCAAACTGACATTCGAAGAGCGGATGCAACTGATGTACGACAAAGGCGAACGCTCCTACGAAGATACGGCTGTATATGGCGCAACCATTGACGATATCAATATGGATGCCGTTGCTGAATATGCCAAATTGGTAGGTTACAGTAGGTCACCACTTGAATACTTACGAGAGAATAACGGTTTTGTCAAGACTAACAAGAAAGGTAAAGAGGATGTCAGTGTAGCCTGCATTCTGCTTTTTGGAAAGAACCCTCAGAACTTTTTCCCTCGCAGCCGTACCCGTTTCATCCGCTATGAAGGTGTTGACGAGAAAGTTGGCGCAGAGATGAATGTCATCAAGGACGTCATCTTTGAGGGAACCATCTTGAACCAGGTCAAGAAGACGATTGAGTTTATCGAGACTCAGGTTCGCGAGCATACATTCCTGGGACAACATGCTCAATTTGTGACAAAACGTGACTACCCAGAGTTCGTCATTCAAGAGATGACGGTCAACGCTTGCTGCCACAGAGCCTACAACATTAAGGGTACAGAGATTCAAATCAAAATGTTCGATGACCGATTGGTATTTGAATCCCCTGGCAAACTCCCAGGACAGGTAAAACCAAACAACATCAGACATACCCACTTCTCTCGTAATCCCAAGATTGCCGCATTCCTGAAAGCATATCACTTCGTTAAGGAGTTTGGCGAGGGGTTTGATCGTATCTGTCGTGAACAGGAGGCCAATGGTGCAAATGCTCCATCCTTCAGAACAGACGAGTTCATCTTGAAAATTACCGTGCCAAAGGTCACAGAAAACGTGAATGTAAATGTTGCCAAGGTGAATGGAAATGGGCAAAAGGTGGATGAAAAGGTGAATGAAAAGGTGAATGGAAACGATGTAAAGGTAAATGCAAATCGTCATGGGTTGATACAAAAGTTGATAGAAAAAGCTATCAGCAATCATGATAAGTTGACAGAAAACCGCATTACCATACTTGAACTAATGATAGACAATCCATATATATCTGTAGTAGAACTTGCAAAAGCTGTTGGAATTAGCGTTAATTCCATTATGCGTAATATAGATTATATGCGCGGCAAATACCTTCGCCGTGTTGGTCCGGATAAAGGCGGTTTTTGGGAAATAATTGAATAGACAAGAAAAAGATTGTAGATGGATAACAAATATACATTTAAAGATTTTCTGGCAGACCTGAAGCAATGGCAGTCAGAGAATTTAGTGGAGTATTATAGATTCCTTGGTCTTTTAGGCCAAGAAGAGTTGCGTATCATGAACGTATTCTTTGCGTTAGTCAAGCAGATGTCGTTCCGAGTCCCCCGTCTGGTTGTAGAAGATGACGTTAGAATTCCACATGAGATGGCAGACATCATCAAACGTTCCCACACCATAGAAAGAATGATCAATGCTATGGGTTACACAGACCCAGAGCCTTTCTTGATGGCTCTGTTCTATTGGATCTACTTTGACCATAGTTATGAATGGATCTATTCAAAGATTAAGAACCCAATTCCTGGCTATAAACTTGGCATTCTCAAACTTCCATTGAATTATATCGCCAACAAATATGTTGTGAAAAAGAGCTTGGAGGCTGGCGTACGCACAAAAGAAGATTGGAATAGGTTTTGGAATCTCAAAACAGAAATGAAGACACTTCCCTACAATGAAGTGTTCGAACTTCTACCCAATGAGGTATTGCTGTTAGAGGACGGGAAAACAGATGATATTGAGAAGCTACCAGAACCCATCACTTTGCCCACAAAAGTATATAAGCCGCTGTCTGAGATTATCAATGTGCCCAACAGGGAAAGCAAGGAAAAACTCTTGAATAACATCCATGAACTGCTGAAGAAAAAGTCAACAGGCAATGACCTTGTCCTACTACTCATCGTATTAAAAGATATCATTATTGCGCCAGCTACCACTCCCGTCATAAGTAATAGACTGCAAATGACAGAGTATAGAGAAGCGCTGGTCATGGAGTTCCCGGATTTGGCTTTTGTAAAGGCAAGAAATATCCAGTATTATTTCCATACGCTATATCACAGAGATGCTAAAGGCAAACTGGTTATTGAGAACTCCTGGTTTACTCAGGAACTAAAGTTTTTTAGGGACGAGTTGCTTAAATAGCATTGCGTTCTTTGCGTTATTTGCGCTTCTGACTGACAGCGCAAACATCTGCATTTAATTCACTTAGACGGTATTTAGAAAATTCGTACTTTTGCCCCCGATTTGAAATGAATCGAATCGGGGACAAGTCGTTTTTATGCGATCATTCCCCACAAACGAATATAAACTTCTAAATATTATAAGGAATGATTAAACCAAATGCTTTTGCAAAGGATGCCGACCAGGTTGGCTACTTTGAACCAAGTGAAGAAAGTGAGTTGTTTGCAAAGCGACTCGTGTCTGCAATCTCTAAGGGCGGTGACCACATCTCCCTTACTCTAACAGGGAAAGGTGCCATTGCCTTTGCCCGTGAACTCTCTGAGCGACTTCTGGCTGAAAAATCTCAAAAAGCTGAGAGTAATGTTGACAACCAAGAAGAACTGATTCCAAAAAGCGAGGTCATGAAGATGCTGTCGGTTAGTTCTACGACTCTCTGGCTTTGGAACAACAACAAATACCTCCCGCAGATCAATATCGGTCGAAAGGTATTCTATCGCGCAGAGGATATTCAGAAACTACGCAGAGGAAATACCAATGAAGATTCCGGTAGTAGTATATAAATGTATAGTATAAAATCATAATCTCATGAGTAAAATTATTCTTTTCTCGAATATCAAGGGCGGTGTGGGTAAGACCACGCTATGCGCCTACTTTGCGGAGTACCTTTCTATGAAGGGAGTCCCTGTTGTAGCCGTGGATGCCGATATTCAGGCATCTTTGTCCAGACATCGTGAGCGTGAGGTGGAAGCAGACCCGGGGCAGACTGTGCCCTGGGCCATCACCCGCCTCAATACACTTGATAGTAAGATAGTAAAAGCGGCTATGAATGAGTATAAAGAACAAGACGGCATTGTATTGACTGACTGCCCTGGCAATCTCAACGACAATAACCTCTCCATCCTCTATTCGATAGCCGACCTTATTGTCATTCCCATGTCCTACGATGTAGATACCATTGATGCGACAGGCATCTTTGTTTCCGTCATCAGCCAGAAGTCATCTGCCCGCTTGGTTTTCCTGCCCAACCGCATCAACACCACAGAAGGCAAGGCACATGAGCGTGAAATGAGAGATGAAACCATCTCTGTTCTTGGCCGGCTTGGAACGGTCACGCCGAGAATCAAGCAGAGCGTGGTCATCAAGCGATACTCCACACTCTACCCTCTTGACAAATACCAGTATGCTGCCGTTGAGCATGCTTTTGACAGAATCATTGAAATCATCAATCAACTATAAGACATGGAACAGAAAAAAGTTATAAACCCGCTGCTTTCAAAGAACGTCAACGGGATCTCACTTGCAGAGAGTGTTACAAAGATAACAGGTGCAAACGCTGAATCCAATGGTAATGCTGCAGCCTTCCATAAGGAAAAGTCCGATTGGCATGCCGATGGTTGGAAGAAGTTCACCGAAGGACTGGAGGACTATACCGGTGTTAAGGGGCAGGGTGCAGCAGTCTGGCTACCCACAGAGGTTAAGAAACAGATAGAGCAACTTCGTGCTAACTCGGAGCGAAACATCCCTATCCGTGCTCTGGCAGCGGCTATGATAGTAGCCTTCATGGA
>JAFUST010000003.1 GCA_017467535.1 Prevotella sp.
AACTTCTTACGAGTTGGGTCTTCCGTCACTCGATAGGTCTGCATCTCCACCCATCGCTTCTGCCATTTCTGTTCAATCTCTCTAAAGTTGTATTCCATTTGTCGTTAAATATTTTGTTGTTTTTCTGCTTTCGCACCCTTTTAGGGTGCAAAGATACGAAAAAAGGTTGTAACAAACGAGCAATTTTCGAAGATTAACGCAGAATGACCGTAAAATAAAGGCAAGACGGGAAAAATGAGGAAATTAGGAACGAGGTGAAAATGCAACTTAGTGTGGATTGGTGCGAGAGTTAGGTCTCTAAATCGTAACCCGCTTAACCCGCCTCCGAGAGTTAAACTTTTCTAATTCCGAGGGTACGAAAAAGGAAGAATGACGCAGTCCAAACCGACTGGTTTTCGATTCAACAATCTGCAATGAATTGCCGAAAAGGCAACTCAAAAAATGGTATTATATTTGCAGCCTGAAACGAAAAAGAATTGAAGAGTATGTCAAGAAGCACATTCAAAATTTTGTTCTACGTGAACAAGGGTAAGGAGAAGGACGGCATCGTGCCAGTCATGGGGCGTATAACCATTAACGGCACACAGTCGCAGTTCAGTTGCAAGCACAGCATTCCATTGGATATGTGGAGCGTGAAAGGCAACTGTGCCAAAGGCCGCAGCAAAGAATCATTGCAGATAAACCGTGACCTCGACAACATCAAGGCACAGATTATCAAGCACTACCAGCACCTGTCAGACCGCGAGGCATTTGTAACGGCAGAGATGGTGCGTAACTCCTATCAGGGCTTTGGTAGCGAGTATGAGACGCTGCTGAATGCTTTTGATAAGGACATTGCCAATTTGAAAAAGCGTGTCGGCAAGGACAGGGTTGCAAGCACTCTATCGGCAATGCAACTGTCCAGAAAGGACGTGGCATCGTTCATCGAATCCCACTATCGCCGTAAGGATATATCTATACTGGAACTGACACCAGACTTTATCAAGGACTTTGCAGCCTACCTCAGCACAGACCGAGGACTGGCGAATGGAACCATCTGGCAGCGTTGCATGTGGCTGAAGGGTGTGGTGCTAAGAGCACATTACAACGGCAAGATTCCTCGTAACCCTTTCGCACAGTTTCATATCAGTCCAAACTGCAAGGAACGTGAGTTCTTACTCTCACGATAGAGCACTTTTCCACCTAATAGAATATAAGTTAGAATGCCATCAGTGCGATACTCCTGTAGCGTCCTGCGGCTTAACTTAAGGATTTCAGCGACCTCACTATCCGTCAAGTAGCGCTCACCGTCAAGTAGAGGACGATAGTTGCCTATGACACTCCTGTACAATGCCTGCACCTCCTTCATACTCTCTATCACCCGTTTCACGCCAGCGTTATGTGGCATTATCAGCTCATTCATACTCACCACCTCCCTTCTGTCTTACAGGAACAACATACCTTCTTTCCTCCACAAGCGGAAGAATGCGCTTCACATCCTCAGGCTTGTAGTAAATCTTTCGCTCGATTTGTGAGTAAGCAAGTGTTCCGTTGTCCCGTAGTGTTTGCAGCGTTCGTGGACAAACATTAAGTATTTGGCACACATCTTGGTTGTCAAGCCATTCGCCTAACCTCTTGTCCTTGCCTCTATGGGCCATCTCTTTCATTTGTGCGACGAAGCTATTAAAGCTCGTCAGCAGTTCCTCGTAGGTACTGCGTTCAATAGATATTACTTCCATGTCTTTTTTGTATTGGTTTTATTTTTTTCGGCAAAGGTATAGCAAAATCACCAATCAGGATAGCTCGTAAAAAACAGTTTCTATTTTTAACACTTCAAGAACTTTCAATCCTAAAACCAAGACCGCTGAGCTTGCTCGTTTTAAGTGCGGACGATGCTGTTCTGTGGGGTTTCAGACCACGAACTGCATATTAGGCTATGCACAATTGTGGCAATCTACCTCTAAGGTAGTATTAGGCTACCACAATTGTGGCATCGCCCCGCAAAGCGGGTAGTAGGCTACCCCTATTGCGGCATTCTTCGCAAGAGGGAGTAAAAGGCTACCCCATTAGTGGATTTCTTGGGACATATCGTTGATTATGTGACAAAAATGCCAATAAGTTTGTTGCTTTGCGAATAATTTGTTAAATTTGCACACGAAACGCCTATAAATGATAGCTTTCTACTAAAATGAAAGAGTATACGCATTATAATCGCATCAAGTCTGTCTTGGCAGAGAAGAACAAGACAGGCACTTGGCTCTCAGAACAGATGGGCCGCAACTTGGGAACTGTTTCACGATGGATGACCAATAAAGTGCAGCCATCCGTTGAACAACTCTTCGATATCGCCAAGCATCTTGATGTGGACGTGAGGGAACTATTAGTGTCATCGAAGTAAGACCAGAAAGTTATGGCTACAAATAAGAATGCGCAGCTACGGTATCGGATATTGGACAGATGCTTCAGCAATTTCAACAAAAAATATGAGATTGAGAATTTGTTAGATGAGGTCAACAAACAGTTGCTTGACATCTTTGGTATCACGGTGAGTGTTCGTCAGATACGCGATGATATAAAGTACATGCGTGACCGTGTGGCATTTAATGCCCCCATTGTTGCCTATCCATACATTGGTAAAAGATGCTATTATCGCTACTCAGACCGAGAATTCTCTATTTACACTAACGAACTATCTGTAGATGACCTCAAAAAGCTTCAATCTACTATTGATATGCTAAGCCGTTTCAGAGGAACGGCAGCTAATGTATGGCTTGAAGAGGTTATTTCAAATCTGGAGTGTCGTTTTGGCCTCAAACCTAACGTGGAGCATCTTGTTTCCTTCGATCAGAATGAGCAATTGAAGGGAATAGAACATTTAGCCGACATCATCGATGCTACTGTCAATCACCAAACTTTAGAGATTGTCTATCTAACCTTTAGAGGTAAGGAGATACCAATGACAATCCATCCCTACTATGTGAAGCAGTATAATGGTCGCTGGTTTCTCTATGGCCTAAACGACGAGCTGAATAGAATCAGCAATTTAGCCCTTGACAGGATTCAAAGTTACGAGAACTCTAAAATGCCTTTTAAGAAGAACGAACATTTTGATTTCTCCACATACTTCGATGATGTCATTGGTGCAACTATACCCAACGACGATGTCAAAATAGAGACCATAGGTTTACGTTTCTCTGCAAATCGCTTCCCCTACGTTGTAACCAAGACCATCCATAAGTCGCAGACAGTCGTTGATGAAACGGATGGGATAATAGAGATTAAGGTACGACCCACAAGGGAACTTGACCAACAGCTTTTTTCCTTCATTCCTGACGTTGAAGTGCTTTATCCGGAGTGGTACAGGCAGCAAATAATGGAAAAAATCGAGGAAAACTTAAAAAAATATTTGTCTATGCAGAAAGACTGCACAGATGACTCCTACCTTTGCACTCGATAATTAATTTCGTTGGACTTTTAATTTGATTTGACTTATGAGTAAGATGAACATTGAAGTAATGGAACAGCTGTTGAAGGACTTGGCTGCTAATGTGGGCTACGAACTGATTCCCAACCCGTTTGATACACCATTTGATATGGAAAGTTTGAAAGTCCTTCCCGATGCACATAAGATAATTTGGCCTGTAGATGAATTTGTGCTTAATTCTACTGATACGAAGGATTTGCGTGAACGTTTTGTTAATGCAGATTTTATTGACTCAATAGTTCTTTTGTCGCATACGTGGCCAATTGAGATGAACGTTGTTCCATCGCACATTATAGATGAGGACATTACACCAATTGAGCGATTAGTGACAGAAACGCAAACATTTTTTCAAGAACATCATATAGTGATGCTATTGATTGACACAACACGTTCACGTAGAGGTTGCATTAAGTTTGTAAATGCACAAGCTTGGGATTTATCTAAACAAGAAGATATTCCTGCAGTTTGCAATCTTATAGTTCATGATCTTTTCCCAGGTGAGCAATTATTAGCATACCCTATGGATGTAAATTTGTCTGATGAACTTGAGGAACTTTGGGAAGAAAGCGTTGCTATATCATCAGCATTCCATGTCCATTCATGGCTGCCGTCAGCCTATATTCCAAAAGGTGGAAGGAAAAGGTCATACTTGTCCAATCTCGTTGACGATTTGGGAGTTTATTTGTCTTCAGTCAAACAATTAATGGAACAAGGCGTTGATGCTAAAATTGTAAGGCAAATAGAATATTGCCAAAACTGTGTTGAGAGTCTTGACAGTATGTTACATTCAAAGAACTAATAGTAAAGGAAAGTTTGTTATGTGTATGATTAATGTTCTTTGGATAAATAACAATAGTCATTCGTATTCTGCTCTTGAAAACGAAGCTGATATCAGAGTCAAATTGTGTGATAGCGTAAGTGAATGTGTAGAATACTTGAGACATGAAAAAGGTGTTTGGGATGCAGTCCTGATTTCTGATATATGTAAATCAAAACCAGATGGATTTGCGAAGGTTGACAACATGTCAGATGCAAATAATGAAATTAGAGATTTTGGAATTCCTTTTTTCTTCATAACAGATAGGACAGACTTTACTCTCTATGACGTTATGGTATTTAATTTCATATTAAAAGGTGAAAGACCATTTCATATAGCAAATGATAAGCAAAAGCTAATTGCCACACTTAAGAGTAAGGTCAAAGAACTTCCAATAAGCAAAATTAAAGCAAAGTATAGTACAATCTGTACTTTCATTGATGACCCTGTAAAGTTAAACTATTTAATATCTCTTTTAATAAGACTAGAAACTAATGATGAAACATTAGAATGTGATTCACACATAGGTCTCCCAGTTAGGAAAATTTTGGAATGGCTCAAACATTACTCTCTATATATGAAAGACAAAAAGGTCGGTGATTTTTGCGTTGAATTAAAAGACTATGACAATTTTTCTTTAAGTGATTCCGTATCAAAACTCTCATGGAATAATTTTAGCCTAACCTTTGACAGGTCAACTATAGCTCCTGAATATATAAAGAGAAGTGTGCATGCTTGCGTACGTGTTGCAAACGACATGGATCATGGCCACGATTTTGACAGAATAGTATCAATGGGTTATGCCCCATACGCAACTCGTGCACTAATATATGACTTGCTGAATGTTTTACATTGGTGTGCAACCCAAAACCAGAAAGAAATATGAAGCACAAAGATTATTGGAATAATTCAATTCTAATGGAATCTTCCTCAAAAACGATTGTGAAGGAATCCAGTCGCAGAGAAAATAGTGATGAACATTATATAATAGATTTGTGTGACGCAGTGCTTGGTGAAACAGCAAGTAGGCAGCATAAGTTTGATTTCTTGCGAGGAGATGCGTGTGCAACCTATCCATTAGGAAAAGAGCTGCCAGTTGATGCCTACTATGAATCTTTAAATCTTGTATTAGAATATTACGAATTGCAACATACTGAATCGGTAAAACACTTTAATAAGAGGAATACGGTTAGTGGTGTTACTCGTGATGAACAACGAAAGATTTATGATAAACGCAGAAGAAAAGTTCTTCCTGAACATGGTATTGATTTGGTGATTCTATCCTATACGGATTTTAAACATAATACCAACAAGCGATTGGTAAGAGATTATGATGCGGACATAGAAATAGTAAAGCAGAAACTAACGGACTATATTGATGTCTCAGCAGAAGCTCACTAAGACTGATATCGCCATCATCGTTCTCATCTTTGTCCTCTACATGATTGGCTATGCTTGGTTGATTGAACCTAAGAAAGAGACTGCAAAGACAACGAAAAGGACTACGCTGTTGCAACGAGAGCCAACCAAAAAGGCAGATAAGCAACAGCCGAAGTCCTTGTCTGTGGATTGGCCTTTGGATTTGGGCAAATACTTCTATACGATAGACATTGACCCTGGCTATGAGATGGAGGATGAAGAATGGGTGGAGGTGGAAAAGGTGGGCGACCGCTATTATGCAAAGCGTGAAAATGACTGGCCAGACATCAGTGGGCATTTTGAGTGGTATTGTAATGAGAAACTAACGACTACCCAACAGATGTTTGATTACGTGGTGGCTCATCGTCATGCAATCATCAAGCAAATGCAAGAAGTTAGGAGGCGAGGTCTCAATAACCCGATGGATGAGGCCTCCTATTACCAAGACCATTATGACGAATATCAAGATGACCCAGAAGATGAACTTCGCTTTCCACCAGAGATATTCGATGCTAATGATGATTAATAAACAGCGATGAAAGGAGTCACATCTTTTAATAACAGGCAATAGTATAAAGATTAATAACGTTTTATAATTATGGCAAAAGATAATAAAGAATTGGAACTCAACGAACCACGCATGGTAAAGTCTCATGATGTGAAACTGGATGCAGAATATGCAGAGTGGATAGCAGAGGTGAAACATCGCTATCGCTCTGCTCAAGTAAAGGCTGCTGTCAAGGTGAATGGCGAGAAACTGCTGTTCAACTGGCAAATGGGACGCGACTTGGTTCAGAAAAAGGCTGAGGAACGTTGGGGTGCTGGTGTTGTAGAGCAGGTAAGTCTGGATTTAAGGAGAGAATTTCCTAACGAGGATGGTTTCTCTGCTCGTAACTTAAGGTATATGAAGCAGTGGTACTTATATTATACCACCGAAGCATCAAAATTGCAACGACCCGTTGCAGAAATTGTACTTCAGAATGGAATTGAGGTGCATTCCGCAAAATTGCAACGACCCGTTGCAGAATTGCAGGAAGAGATACTCCAACGGCCTATTGGAGAATTAGTGAAACAGCCTGTTTCAGAAATTGGGAATGATGGCAACGATGGTTTTCCACTTCCCTTTGCACTTGTTCCTTGGGGGCAGCATATTGAGATTATCACACGGAGTGAAAGCCTTGAAGAAGCGTTGTTTTATATGCAGCATGTAATAGAAAATGGACTAAGCAGGACAGCATTGATTAATTGCTACAAGGCTCACCTCTTTGATCATCAGGGCAAGATAGTGAACAACTTCTCAACGTATCTGCCAGAGCCGCAGAGTCATTTGGTGCAGGAGGTTCTGAAGGAGAATTATGACTTCGGTTTCGCTACCGTTGACCATGAGCCGTTTGAGGAGCGAGAACTGGAGGATGCACTTACCAGTGATGTGACGAACCTTCTGCTGGAGATGGGAACTGGTTTCGCTTTCATGGGAAGACAGAAAGAAATCATCGTAGGAGGTCGCTCACGGAAGATTGATTTGCTCTTTTACCATGTCCGCCTTCGTTGCTATATCGCCTGCGAAATCAAAGTAAAACCATTCGAACCAGAGTTTACAGGTAAGTTGAACTACTATGTTAGTGCCGTTGATGAATTGGTAAAAGCACCTGATGACAACCCGACTATCGGCCTCCTGATTTGTTCTGATATGGACAAGACCGATGTACAATGGTCCTTCCGAGGTATAACGACTCCTATGGGAGTAGCAACATACAATAATATCCGTATTAAGGATATGCTACCTACTCAGGAACAACTGAAAGAACGAATGGAACTGCTACAGAAAGAACTTAGAGCTACTAAACGACTGATGAAAAGAGTAACCGAATAAATGGCAATCTATTTGGCAGATTCAAATAAAAGCATTACCTTTGCACCCGATGATGAGTCACAAAAACGGCAGGTGGCTCGTCATCGGGTGTTCTTTGATGCAATTCATAGCAGAACAAGGAAATTAGAACGGTCTCTTATCCGTAACCCTCAAAATCCCCAATCTCCCAAACTGCCTTTATACAAAGAAATCCTGCAAATTCTTCCAAAGTTACGAAAAAACGAGAGAAGAACAAAACAAACTCGTTTGTTTTTTCTTCCGAGTGCCAGTAAACTTCGCGTTGTAAGCGCAAAGTTACGAAAAAATAAGAATTATTTCGTACCTTTTCTGACAAAAACAACGAAGGCACTCTGTCTCGGAAATAAAAACAAACGAGTTTGTTTTGTATTTCGCTCAACTTTTCGTACCTTTGCACCGTAAAACTTGAAACAATGGTCTACAAATACGACTTTCTGATTATCGGAGCAGGCGTGGCCGGCATGAGTTACGCCCTGAAGGTGGCACGCGCCAAGAAGGGAAAGGTGTGCCTGATCTGCAAGACCTCGCTCGACGAGGCCAACACTTCGTTTGCCCAAGGCGGCGTGGCCAGCGTGACTAACCTGGCCGTCGATGACTTCGACAAGCACATAGAGGACACGATGATTGCCGGCGACTACATCTCGGACCGCGCCGCTGTGGAGCAAGTGGTGAGGAACGCGCCTGAACAGATCAAGGAACTGTTGAACTGGGGTGTCAACTTCGACCGCAAGGAAGACGGCACCTTCGACCTGCACCGCGAGGGCGGCCATTCGGAGTTCCGCATCCTGCACCACGCTGACGACACGGGTGCCGAGATTCAGCGCGGCCTGATGGCTGCCGTGAGGAGCAACCCAGACATCACCATCAAGGAGAACCACTTCGCCGTGGAGATCATCACCCAGCACCACCTGGGGGCCAAGGTCACCCGGCGCACACCTTATATTAATTGCTATGGTGCCTACGTGCTGAACCCCGACACGGAGAAGGTGGACACCTACCTGTCGAAGGTCACGCTGATGTGTACCGGCGGTTGCGGTGCCGTCTATCAGACCACCACCAACCCCGTCATTGCCACCGGCGACGGTGAGGCCATGGTCTACCGTGCCAAGGGCACCGTGCAGGACATGGAGTTCGTCCAGTTCCACCCCACCGCCCTCTACTCGCCCGGCGAGACCCATCCCGCCTTCCTCATCACCGAGGCCATGCGCGGCTATGGCGGCATCCTTCGTCTGCCCAATGGTCAGTCGTTCATGGAAAAATATGACGAGCGTCTCTCGCTGGCTCCCCGCGACATCGTGGCCCGCGCCATCGACAAGGAGATGAAGATTCACGGTCTGGACCATGTCTGTCTGGACGTTACCCACAAAGATCCCGCCGAGACCCGCAAGCACTTCCCCAACATCTACCAGAAGTGTCTCTCGATGGGCATCGACATCACCACCGACTATATCCCCGTGCGACCTGCGGCCCACTATATGTGTGGCGGCATCAAGGTCGACCTGAACGGCTGCTCCTCCATCGAGCGGCTCTATGCCATCGGCGAATGCTCGTGCACCGGTCTGCACGGCGGCAACCGTCTGGCCAGCAACTCGCTCATCGAGGCTGTGGTCTATGCCGACGCTGCTGCCCGTCACTCGCTGGAGCATGTCGACCTGTATGACTTCAACGACAAGGTGCCCGAATGGAACGACGAGGGTACGATGAGTAACGAAGAGAAGGTTCTCATCACGCAGAGTATCAAGGAGGTGGGCGAAATCATGTCCAACTATGTGGGCATCGTGCGCAGCAACCTTCGTCTTCATCGTGCCTGGGTTCGCTTGGACACACTCTACGAGGAGACGGAGAACCTCTTCAAACGCGTAAAGGCCACGAAGGACATCTGCGAACTGCGCAACATGATCAACGTGGGCTACCTGATCACCCGCTTCGCCTTGGAGCGCAAGGAGAGCCGCGGCCTGCACTACACCATCGACTATCCCGTGCATGCCTACGACAAGCAATAAACTGAAAATAAAGAACTAAAAACAAGGTTTTCTGTTAATGACGTTAAAATTAACAGAAATAATTAACTTAAATAGTTCACCTTTCGGGATTTCTTCATACCTTTGCGTTGTCAAATAAAACAACTGAGGTATGAAGAAATCTACGATATGGGCCATTGCAATCATCATGGGACTCTCGTTCCTGGGGCTGCTCTACCTGCAAATCTCCTACATCGAAGAGATGGCGAAGATGAAGAAGGAGCAGTTCGACGAGAGCGTGAACCGCAGCCTGTATCAAGCCTCGCGTAATCTGGAGATGAACGAGACGCTGCGCTATTTGGAGAAAGATGTCAACGAGGTGGAGCGTCGTGCCGTGACACAGGACTCGCTCATCGTGAACGGTCTGGACGGCAGCATCCAGCAGGCCCACCAGTTCTCGGTGTCGGCCGATGACGGCACGTTCTATTCGGCCTTCGAACTGAAGACCTTTGCCACAAAGCCTGCCAATGTGCCCAAGGCCATGATGATGCGTACCGACAAGGACCAACTGTCGGAAGCCACGAAGTCGCTGCAGGAGGTGGTGCGCAACCGCTATGTCTACCAGAAGGCACTGCTCGACGAGGTGGTCTACAACATCCTCTACACCGCCAGCGAGAAACCGCTGAAAGAACGCGTCAACTTCAAGTTGCTTGACCTGGACATCCGTCAGGAACTGCAGAACAACGGCATCAACATCCCCTACCACTTCACCGTGCATACTGCCGACGGGCGGGAGGTGTATCGCTGTCCGGAATACAATGAGGAGGGAGAGGACATGAGTTACGAGCAGGTGCTCTTCCGCAACGACCCCTCATCGAAGAAAGGCATCGTTCGCCTGCACTTCCCCGACATGAGTTCCTACATCTTCTCATCGGTGCGATTCATGATTCCGTCGGTCATCTTCACGCTGGTGCTGCTCATCACCTTCATCTTCACCATCTTCATCATCTTCCGCCAAAAGCGCTACACGGAGATCAAGAACGACTTCATCAACAACATGACCCATGAACTGAAGACCCCCATTTCCAGCATCTCGCTGGCAGCACAGATGTTGAACGACGACTCGGTGAACAAGAGCCCGGCCATGATGAAGCATCTGGGTGGCGTCATCGGCGACGAGTCGCGACGCCTGCGCTTCCTGGTGGAGAAGGTGCTCCAGATGTCGATGTTCGACCGCAAGACGGCCTCGTTCAAGAAGAAGGAACTCGACCTCAACGAACTGCTGGAGCAGACGGCCGGCACCTTCTCCCTGCGTGTTGAGCATACGGGCGGCAAGATCACAATGGAGATAGAAGCCGTGGACTCGGCCCTCTAAGTGGACGAGGTGCACTTCCAGAACGCCATCACCAATCTGATGGACAACGCCGTGAAGTATCGCAAGCCCGACCAGCCCATCAATATCCATATCCGCACCTGGAACGAGGGCCAACACGTGTGCTTCTCCATCAGCGACGACGGACAGGGCATCAAGAAGGAGAACGTGAAGAAGATCTTCGACAAGTTCTACCGCGTCCATACCGGTAATGTGCACGACGTGAAGGGCTTTGGACTGGGCCTGGCCTACGTGAAGAAGATCATCAACCTGCACGACGGCGAAATCAAGTGCGAGAGCGAACTGGGCAAAGGCACCAAGTTCATCGTCCGCCTGCCGGTGATTGACGCTGCGCTGAACAAAAAGGAATAAACAATCAAGAACTAAAGTATAAATCCCAAAACATCAGTAATTATGGAAGACAAACTGAAAATCTTGCTTTGCGAGGACGATGAGAACCTCGGAATGTTGCTGCGTGAATATCTGGCCGCCAAAGGCTATGAAGCAGAACTCTGCCCTGACGGTGAGGCTGGTTTCAAGGCCTTCACGAAGACCAAGTTCGACATCTGCGTGCTCGACGTGATGATGCCCAAGAAAGACGGCTTTACGCTGGCACAGGAGATCCGTACGGCCAATGCCGAAATCCCCATCATCTTCCTCACGGCAAAGACGCTGAAGGAGGACATCCTGGAAGGCTTCAAGTTGGGTGCCGACGACTACATCACCAAGCCCTTCTCAATGGAGGAACTGGTCTTCCGTATTGAGGCCATCCTGCGCCGCGTGCGTGGCAAGAAGAACAAGGAGTCTACGCTCTATCACATCGGCAAGTTCACCTTCGACACCCAGAAGCAACTGCTGACCATCGGCGACGACCAGCGCAAACTGACCACTAAGGAGAACGAACTGCTGGCCCTGCTCTGCTCTCACGCCAACGAGATCCTGCAGCGCGACTTCGCCCTGAAGACCATCTGGATTGACGATAACTATTTCAACGCCCGCTCGATGGACGTCTACATCACCAAGTTGCGCAAGCACCTGAAAGACGACCCCCAGATCGAGATCATCAACATCCACGGCAAGGGCTACAAGTTGATTACCCCCGAGGAGGATTAAAAACAGTTCTTCAATAAGACAATAACAACAATGAGAGGTCATTTCGGCCTCTCATTTTCATTTTCCAGCCAAATAATTTGTCTAATTCGGAAAAAGGCCGTATATTTGCAAATTAAAACGAAAACAAGAAACGTAAGAAGATGAGAAAATGGCTTATTATCTTCCTTTGGACGATGTTGCTCGTGGCCGTGCTGGCCATAGCAGGCTGCTTCTGGGCCATCGCTGAGGGGAAGATTGGCTATATGCCCCCGATAGAAGACTTGCAGAACCCCATCAACCGCTATGCCACACAGGTCTATTCTGCCGACGGCAAGCAGTTGGGCACCTGGAGCATGAGTCGCGAGAACCGTGTGATGGTCGACTATTCAGAGATCTCGCCTTGGCTGGTGAAGGCTCTGGTGGCCACCGAGGATGTCCGCTTCTACGAGCATTCGGGCATCGACTTCTATGCCTTGGGGCGCGCCGTGGTGAAGCGCGGACTGATGGGTCAGCGGAACGCCGGCGGCGGATCGACCATCACCCAGCAGTTGGCCAAGCAGTTGTTCACGGTGGAGGTGGCCCAGAGCACCACAGAGCGCGTGCTGCAGAAGCCCATCGAATGGGTCATCGCCGTCAAGTTGGAGCGCAACTACACGAAGGACGAGATCATCTCCATGTACCTGAACTACTTCGACTTCCTGCATAATGCCGTGGGCATCAAGACGGCTGCGAACACCTATTTCTCGAAAGAGCCCTCCGAACTGACCATCACCGAGAGTGCCACGCTCGTCGGCCTGTGCAAGAATCCGTCGTACTTCAATCCCGTACGCTACGGCGATCGCTGCCTGGACCGCCGCAATGTCGTGCTCGGACAGATGCTCAAGGCAGACTACATCACCCAGGCCCAGTATGACAGTTGCACCCAGGTGCCACTGAACCTGAAGTTCCACGTCACCGACCACAAGGACGGACAGGCCACCTATTTCCGCGACTTCCTGCGCCGCTACATGACGGCCCACCGCCCCATCCGTGCCAACTATCCGGAGTGGAACTACGTCAAGTACTTCCTCGACTCCCTCAACTGGGAGCAGGATCCGCTCTACGGCTGGTGCAACAAGAACACCAAGCGCGACGGTTCCAACTACAACATCTATACAGACGGTCTGAAGGTCTACACCACCATCGACTCACGCATGCAACAGTATGCCGAACAGGCCTGCTACGACCACGTGGTGGGCTATCTGCAGCCGGAGTTCAACCGTGCGAACCGCCAGAAGCGCAATGCCCCCTACTCCAACTCGCTGTCTGCTTCCGAGGTCCAGCGCATCATGATGCGCAACGTACGCCAGTCGGAACGCTATCGTGTACTGAAGGAGGAAGGAGTCTCCAACGAGGCCATCACCCAGTCGTTCAACACCCGCACTCCGATGCGCGTCTTCACCTACAATGGCGAGGTGGACACGGTGATGACGCCGATGGACTCCATCCGCTACTACAAGTCATTCCTGCGCACTGGTTTCTTCAGCATGGCCCCGCAGAACGGAGCCGTCAAGGCCTATGTAGGCGGTCTCGACTTCGAGCACTTCGCCTATGACATGGCCACCGAAGGCCGTCGTCAGGTGGGTTCCACCATCAAGCCCCTGCTCTACTCGCTGGCCATGGAGAACGGCATGACACCCTGCGACGAGGTGCCCAATGTGCAGGAGACCTACATCGTGGCCGGCCAGCCCTGGACGCCCCGCAACGGCAGCCGCGCCCGCTATGGCGAGATGGTCACGCTGAAGTGGGGCCTGCAGCAGTCCAACAACTGGATCTCGGCCTACCTGATGATGCACCGACTGACCCCCACGGGCTTCGTCGAACTGCTCCACAACTACGGCATCCGCAATCCGGAGATTCATCCCTCGCCGGCTCTCTGTCTGGGCCCCTGCGAAATAACGGTGGCCGAGATGGTCAGTGCCTATTCAGCATTCGTCAACCACGGCATACGGTCGGCTCCCATGTATGTGACCCGCATCACCGACAACGAAGGCAACCTCCTGGCAGAGTTCAAGCCCCGCATGAACGAGGTCATCAGCGGCGAAAGTGCCGACAAGATGCTCTACATGCTGCGCGCCGTCGTTGACGGCGGCACTGCCGGCCGACTGCGTGCCCGCTACAACTTCACCGCCCCCTTAGGAGGCAAGACCGGCACCACCAACTCCAACAGCGACGCCTGGTTCATGGGCCTGTCGCCCAAACTGGTGTCGGGCTGCTGGGTGGGCGGCGACGACCGCGACATCCACTTCGAGTCGATGGCCTTCGGTCAGGGAGCGGCAGCAGCACTGCCCATCTTCGCCCTCTACATGAAGAGTCTGTACAACGACCCGACGCTCGGCTATTCGCAGACCGACCAGTTCGACATCCCCGACGACTTCGACCCCTGCCACAGGGACGGCTACGACTTCGATGACATGGAGGCAGTCGGTGAGGATGGTGAGCCCGTCAGCAACGACTTTGAGATTATGGAAGAACTATTCGAATAGAACTAAAATAGATTAACTCAGGATTAAAATGAAGCATCAACTCAGAAGCAGCGTCTGCACCGAAGGCAGACGAATGGCAGGAGCCCGTGCCCTGTGGGTCGCCACAGGCATGAAGCGTGAGCAGTTTGGCAAGCCCATCATTGCCATTGTCAACTCGTTCACTCAGTTCGTACCAGGACACACACACCTGCACGAAATCGGACAGATTGTCAAGGAAGAAATAGAGAAGATGGGCTGCTTTGCTGCCGAATTCAACACCATCGCCATCGACGACGGCATCGCCATGGGACACGACGGTATGCTCTACTCGCTGCCCTCGCGCGACATCATCGCCGACTCGGTGGAATACATGGTCAATGCCCATAAGGCCGATGCCATGATCTGCATCTCCAACTGCGACAAGGTGACGCCGGGCATGCTGATGGCCTCCATGCGTCTGAACATCCCGACCGTGTTCTGCTCCGGCGGCCCGATGGAGGCCGGCAAGTGGCGCGGCGAGAATGCCGACCTCATCACCGCCATGGTGAAGGGTGCCGACCCCAGCATCACCGACGAGGAGATTGCCCAGATAGAGGGCTGCGCCTGCCCCGGCTGCGGCTCGTGCTCCGGTATGTTCACCGCCAACTCGATGAACTCGCTCACCGAGGCCATCGGCCTCTCCCTCCCCGGCAACGGAACCATACTCGCCACCCATACCAACCGCATCGAACTCTTCCGTCAGGCAGCCCGTCAGATTGTGAAGAATGCGTTGGCCTACTATGAGGACGGCGACGAGAGCGTGCTGCCGCGCAGCATTGCCACACGACAGGCTTTCCTCAATGCCATGACGCTCGACATCGCTATGGGCGGCAGCACCAACACCGTGCTCCACCTGCTGGCCGTGGCACAGGAGGCCGGTGTCAACTTCACCATCAACGACATCGACGAACTGAGCCGTAAGACGCCCTGCCTCTGCAAACTGGCTCCCAATACCCAGAAGTACAGTGTGCAGGAATGTGGTCGTGCCGGTGGCATCCTGGGTATCATGAACGAACTGAACAAAGGTGGACTCATCGACGGCACCGCCCGCCGTGTGGACGGCATGACGCTCGACGAGGCCATGCGCCAGTATAGCATCGTCGACGGTGCTGTCAGTGCAGAGGCCAACCGCATCTACCAGTCGGCCCCCGGCAACCGCTTCTCCACGAAGATGGGATCGCAGTCGGAAGAGTGGGGCACACTCGACACCGACCGTGCCAACGGCTGCATCCGCGACATCGAGCATGCCTATACCAAGGATGGCGGTCTGGCCGTGCTCTTCGGCAACATCGCCCAGGACGGCTGCGTCGTGAAGACCGCCGGCGTGGACGAGGCCCTCTGGCACTTCGAAGGCCCCGCCGTAGTGTTCGACTCTCAGGAAGATGCCTGCGACGGCATTCTGGGCGGCAAGGTGAAGAAGGGCGACTGCGTGGTCATCACCCACGAAGGTCCCAAGGGTGGTCCCGGCATGCAGGAGATGCTCTATCCCACCTCTTATATCAAGTCGATGCACATGGGTAAGGAGTGCGCCCTGATTACCGACGGACGTTTCTCCGGCGGCACCAGCGGCCTCTCCATCGGTCACATCTCCCCCGAGGCTGCCAGCGGCGGCAACATCGGCAAGATCAAGGATGGCGACATCATCGTCATCGACATTCCCTCGCGCTCCATCAACGTAAAACTCAGCGACGAAGAACTGGCTGCCCGTCCGCAGCAGCCGCTGAAGCGCAACCGCACCGTGAGCAAGGCGCTCCGAGCCTATGCCCAGAGCGTGAGCAGTGCCGACAAGGGAGGCGTCAGAATCATCGACTAACACATAGACTGAAATGCTTAAAGATAGGATAACAGGAGCGAAAGCGCTGATGCGGGCCTTGCAGGCCGAGGGGGTGAAGACCATCTTCGGCTACCCCGGCGGGGCCATCATGCCCGTTTACGATGCGCTTTACGACTATACAAGAGGTGAAAAGAAATGTTTTGACCACATACTGGTGCGCCACGAGCAAGGTGCCACCCACGCCGCCGAGGGCTATGCCCGAGTGAGCGGCGAGGTGGGCGTGGCCCTGGTGACCAGCGGCCCCGGCGTGACTAACACGCTGACGGGCATCGCCGATGCCATGATGGACTCCACACCGCTGGTGGTCATCGCCGGTCAGGTGGCCATTGGTGCCTTGGGCACCGATGCCTTCCAGGAGGTAGACCTCGTGGGCGTCTCGCAGCCCATATCTAAGTGGAGTTACCAAATACGCCACGCCGAGGATGTGGCGTGGGCCGTCAGCCGTGCCTTCTACATCGCACGCACTGGGCGTCCGGGCCCCGTGGTGCTCGACTTCCCCCGCAACGCCCAGGTCGAGGAGATCGACTGGGAACCGAAGAAGGTGGACTTTGTGCGCTCTTACGTGCCTTATCCCAAACTGGACGAGGAGGCCGTGCGCCAGGCTGCCGAACTGATCAACGGCGCCAAGCGACCGCTGGCCCTGGTGGGTCAGGGCGTGGAACTGGGCAACGCCCAGGCCGAACTGCGCGCCTTCCTCGAGAAGGCCGACATCCCCGCCGGTCGCACCATGCTGGGCCTCTCGGCCCTGCCCTCCAACCACCCGCTCAATGTGGGTATGCTGGGCATGCACGGCAACTATGCCGTCAACCTGAAGGAACAGGAGTGCGACGTGCTCATCGCCATCGGTATGCGCTTCAGCGACCGTGTGACGGGCAACCTGAAGACCTACGCCAAGCAGGCCAAGGTCATCCATCTGGACATCGACCGCAGCGAGATAGACAAGAACGTGAAGACCGACGTGGCCGTGGTGGCCGACTGCAAGGAGTCGCTGCCCGCCATCACCGCCCTGCTCCAGGAGAACAACCATCGGGAGTGGCGCGACTCGTTCAAGCCCCTCGACGAGAAGGAGCGGCAGAAGGTCATCGAGCCGGCCATCCATCCGCAGGCCGGCCCGCTGCTAATGGGCGAGGTGGTGAACGCCGTGGCCGAGCAGGCCCCCGACGACGCCGTCCTCGTGACCGACGTGGGCCAGAACCAACTCTTTGCCACCCGCTACTTCAAATACCACCACCAGCGCAGCATCTGCACCAGCGGTGGACTGGGCACGATGGGCTACGGCATGCCGGCCGCCATCGGAGCCACCTTCGGAGCCCCCGGCCGCACCGTCTGTTGCTTCATGGGCGACGGCGGCTTCCAGATGTGCATCGAGGAACTGGGCACCATCATGGAGCAGAAGGCACCGGTGAAGATGATCCTCATGAACAACCACTATCTGGGCAACGTGCGCCAGTGGCAGGATATGTTCTGGATGCGGCGCAAGTCGTTCACCAAGATGCTCAACCCCTGCTACGAACTCATCGCCCAGGGCTATGGCATCGCCTATCAGGCCGTCACCGACCGCAAGGACCTGGCCCAGGCCATCCAGAAGATGTTCGCCACCGACGGCCCCTTCATCCTGGAGTGCGCCATCAAGGAGGAAGACAACGTGCTGCCGATGACGCCGCCGGGCATGAATGTCAACGAGATGATGCTGGAGATATAAACAGAAGACTCTCCCCCTACCCCTCCCTGTGAGGGAGGGGAGTGATTACTAATAGACACATATATATATTATGGATAAAAACAAAGAAGCGAAAGGAGCATCTGCTCCCCTCCCCCACAGGGAGGGGCAGGGGGGTGGGTCTTCCCTCTACACGCTGCTGGTCTACTCCGAGAACGTGGCTGGTATCCTGAACCAGATCACCGCCGTCTTCACCCGTCGGCAGGTGAACATCGAGAGCCTGAACGTGTCGGCCTCCAGCATCCCCGGTGTCCACAAGTACACCATCACCGCCTGGAGCGACGAGGACCAGATTGCCAAGATCACCCACCAGATAGAGAAGAAGATCGATGTGGTGAAGGCCAACTACTTCACCGACGACCAACTCTTCATCCGTGAGGCCGGTCTCTACAAACTGTCTACCGACAAGGTGCTGGAGAACCCCGAGATCTCGCGCACCGTGCGCCGCTGCGATGCCACCATCACCGAGGTGAACCCCACCTATACCATCGTGATGAAGAGCGGCAAGACCGACGACATCATCTCGCTCTTCCGCGCCCTCGATGCCTTCGGCTGCGTGCTGCAGTACACCCGCAGTGGCCGCATTGCCGTCACCCGCGGCAAGCAGGAGCAGGTCAGCGAGTTCCTCGAGCAGCGCGAGAAAGAGCACAACGCATAAGACGAACACCTTTGTTAATACCTGACTCGTGGAACAAAAGAAACTGAAAATACTGAGCACCATCGACAACCCCACGCAACTGAGGCTGATGAAGCCGGAGTTGCTGCCCAAACTGTGCGCCGAACTGCGCGAGGACATCATCCAGGAGTTGTCGGTCAACCCCGGCCATCTGGCATCCAGTCTGGGTGTGGTGGAACTCACGGTGGCCCTCCACTATGTGTTCAACACCCCCGACGACCGCATCGTCTGGGATGTGGGCCATCAGGCCTACGGCCACAAGATTCTGACGGGCCGCCGCGATCAGTTCTGCACCAACCGCAAGTTGCACGGCATACGCCCCTTCCCCAGCCCTGAGGAGAGCGAGTACGATGCCTTCATCTGCGGTCATGCCTCCAACAGCATCTCCGCCGCCTTGGGCATGGCCGTGGCTGCCAACCGGCAGAAGGAGGCCAAGAACCGCAAGGTGGTGGCCGTCATCGGCGATGGTGCCATGAGCGGTGGACTGGCCTTCGAGGGACTGAACAACGTGTCCAGTTCGCCCAACGACCTGCTCATCGTGCTCAACGACAACGATATGTCCATCGACCGCTCCGTGGGCGGCATGAAGGAATACCTCATCGGCCTGAGCACCAACGAGACCTACAACACCGTGCGCTTCAAGGCCTCCCGCTGGCTGGCCTCGCAGGGCCTGCTCACCGATGACCGCAAGAAGGGCATCATCCGCCTGACGAATGCGCTGAAGAGTGCCATCTCGCAGCAGCAGAACATCTTCGAGGGCATGAACATCCGCTACTTCGGTCCCTTCGACGGTCACGACGTGAAGGAACTGGTGCGCATCCTCAAGCAACTCAAGGACATGAAGGGGCCCAAGTTGCTCCATCTGCACACCAAGAAAGGCCACGGCTACGCCCCCGCCGAAAACTACAAGCCCGTGTGGCACGCTCCTGGCAAATTCGACCCCGACACGGGCGAACTGATGCAGGGCGACAGCACCAACAAGCCGCCCAAGTTCCAGGATGTCTTCGGCGAGACGCTGCTCGAACTGGCTCGCCAGAATCCCCGCATCGTGGGTGTCACCCCGGCCATGCCGACAGGCTGCTCGATGTGCATCCCCATGCAGGAGATGCCCGACCGTATGTTCGACGTGGGCATTGCCGAGGGCCACGCCGTCACTTTCTCTGCCGGCATGGCCAAGGACGGTCTGCAGCCCTTCTGCAACATCTACAGTGCCTTTGCCCAGCGGGCCTACGACAACATCATCCACGACGTGGCCATTCTCCGGCTGCCCGTGGTGCTCTGTCTCGACCGCGCCGGACTGGTGGGCGAAGACGGCCCCACGCATCATGGCGCCTTCGACATGGCCGCCCTGCGACCCATCCCCAATGTCACCATCGCCTCGCCCCTCGACGAGCACGAACTGCGCCGCCTGATGTACACCGCCCAACTCGAGGGCAAAGGCCCCTTCGTCATCCGCTACCCCCGTGGCTGCGGCTCGCTGGTCGACTGGCGCTGTCCGCTGGAGGAGATTCCCGTGGGCACTGGCCGCAAACTGCGTGAGGGCGATGATATGGCCGTCCTGACCATCGGCCCCATCGGCAATGATGCCTTGAAGGCCGCCGTAGAGTGCGCCATGTACAACCAGGTGCAGTGTGCCGTCTACGACATGCGCTTCCTGAAGCCCCTCGACGAGCAGATACTCCACGAGGTGGGCCGCAAATACAAGCGCATCGTCACCATCGAAGACGGCGTGCGCAACGGCGGACTGGGTTCCGCCGTGCTCGAGTGGATGAACGACCACGGCTATCAGCCCGCCATCACCCGTCTGGGTCTGCCCGACCAGTTCGTGGAGCATGGCACCGTGGCCGAACTCCGCCAGATCGTCGGTCTCGACATCGAGAGCATCAAAAAGGCGATACTCGGTAGCCGCTAGTCCCCTAAGTTAGGGGGCTGGGGGTCTGAACAGGCGCAGACTCCCCCCATCAATAGAAAAGAAAATGTCTGATTAACGCTTGTTCAGACCCCCAACCCCCTAACTTAGGGGGCTTAGAAAAATATGAAGATAGTCATAGCCGGCGCAGGAGCCGTAGGCATCCACCTATCGAAACTCCTTTCCACGGAGAACCACGACTGCGTGCTCATCGACGACAGCGAAGAGCGCCTGAGCAACATGGACTCCAGTTACGACATCATGGCCGTCAACGACTCGCCCACGAGCATCAAGGCCCTGAAGGATGCCGGCGTGGCCGGCGCCGACCTCTTCGTGGGCGTGACCCGCTACGAGAGCCGCAACATCACGGCCTGCACCCTGGCCCATGCCCTGGGTGCCAAAAAGACCGTGGCCCGCATCGACAACTACGAGTATCTGTCGCCCCAGAACCAGCCCTTCTTCCACGACCTCGGCATCGACTCGCTGGTCTACCCCGAGGTGCTGGCCGCTGGCGACATCATCAACGGCCTGAAACTCTCGTGGGTCCGTCAGCGATGGGACGTGCACGACGGCGCACTGGTCCTGCTCGGCATCAAACTGCGCGAGGGCTGCGAGATTCTCAACCAGCCCCTCAAGGACCTCTGCGGCCCTGACGACCCCTACCACGTGGTGGCCATCAAGCGCGGCACCGACGCCATCATCCCCGGCGGCATGGATGTGCTGCAACTGCACGACCTGGCCTACTTCATGACCACCCGCGAGTACATTCCCTATATCCGCAAGATTGTGGGCAAGGAGCACTACGAGGACGTGCACAACGTCATCATCATGGGTGGCGGCAAGACGGCCGTCAGGGCCGCCCTCACCATGCCCGACTACATGAACACCAAGATCATCGAGATAGATGCCGACCGCTGCGAACGGCTCAACCAACTGCTGGCCAACAACGACGCGATGGTCATCCACGGCGACGGCCGCGACCTCAGCCTGCTCAACGAGGAGGGCATCCGCCACACCCAGGCCTTCGTGGCCCTCACCGGCAATGCCGAGACCAACATCCTGGCCTGTCTGACGGCCAAGAAACTGGGCGTGCGCAAGACCGTGGCCATGGTGGAGAACCTCGACTACGTGTCGATGGCCGAGAGCCTCGACATCGGCACCATCATCAACAAGAAGACGGTGGCCGCCAGCCACATCTTCCAGATGATGCTCAAGGCCGACGTGCGCAATATGCGATCGCTGATGATGGTTGAGGCCGACGTGGCCGAGTTCGTGCCCGCCGAAGGCTCCCGTGTCACCAAGAAGCCCGTCAAGGAACTGGGCCTGCCCTTCGGCATCACCATCGGCGGCCTGGTGCGAGGCGGCAAGGGCATCCTGGTCAACGGCAACACCTGCATCCAGCCCGGCGACTCCGTCATGGTCTTCAGTCACAAGCATCAGTTGGAGAAGGCCGAGAAATACTTCAAGAAGTCCCTCTTCTCCCTTTAGTTAAACATGATTAACTGGCGCATCATATCAAAGATTATCGGCTCGCTGCTCTTCATCGAGGCCTTCTTCATGGGCTGCTGCATGGCCATGGCCCTGTCGTTCCATGAGGACGATGCGCTGGCATTCATGGTCTCCACGCTGTTCACCTTCAGCGGCGCCTTCCTCTTCCTGTTCTTCGGTCGCGAGGCCGAGAACTCCCTCAGCCGCCGCGACGCCTATGTCGTGGTGACCCTCACGTGGGTGGTGTTCTCCTTCTTTGGTATGTTCCCCTTCCTCATCCATGGCTCCGTGGCCGGCGTCACCGATGCCTACTTCGAGACCATGTCGGGCTTCACCACCACCGGTGCCACCATCATCGACGACGTGGAGGCCCTGCCCCACGGCCTGCTCTTCTGGCGCTCGCTCATGCAGTGGATAGGCGGCTTGGGCATCGTGTTCTTCACCATCGCCATCCTGCCCTCGCTCGTAGGCGGCAGCGTCAAGGTGTTTGCCGCCGAGGCCACCGGCCCCATGCGTTCGAAGATGCACCCCCGACTGAGCACCTCGGCCAAATGGATATGGAGCATCTACCTGCTGCTCACCGTTGCCTGCGCCCTGTCGTTCTGGCTGGCGGGCATGGGATGGTTCGATGCCACCAACTACTCCATGTCGACCACCGCCACCGGCGGCTTCTCCACCCACAACGGCACCATCTTCCTGGCCAAGCCCAGCATAGAGTATCTGGCCATCCTGTTCCAGTTTCTGGCCGGCATCAACTTCACCCTGCTCTACGTGAGCGTCTTCAAGTTGAAGTTCGGCTCGCTCTTCCGCAACTCTGAGTTCAAGATGTATGTGGCCACCATCCTCGGGGCCACCCTGTGGATCATGTATCTGCTCATCACCCGCCTGGACTACTCTATCGAGCCCGCCTTCCGCTCGGCCCTCTTCCAGGTGGTGTCGTTCATCACCACCACCGGCCTGAGCAACACCGATGCCGGAGCCTGGCCCCACATCACGTGGGTCATCCTCATGCTGCTGATGTTCATGGGTGCCTGTGCCGGCAGCACCACCGGCGGCTTCAAGAGCATCCGCGTGCTTATGCTGCTCAAGGTGCTCCGCAACGAGTTCCGCCACATCCTCCACCCCAATGCCGTGCTGCCCGTCAAGATGAGCGGCCAGAGCATCCCCCAGGGGCGGCTGGTCACGCTGCTGGCCTTCATTACCATCTACGTCATCATGCTGCTGGCCACGGCCACCGTCATCAACGCCTCGGGTGTCGACATCACCAACGCCATGACCATCTCGCTGAGCCTCATCAGCAACGTGGGTGCCGGCCTCGACACCAACATCGGTCCGCAGATGTCGTGGGCCGACCTCTCCTGGGGCATCAAGTGGCTCTGCTCCTTCCTCATGCTCGTGGGCCGTCTGGAGATCATCGCCGTGCTGGTGCTCTTCACCCGTTCGTTCTGGAAGGAGAACTAAGACGAACGGGAGGAACCAACGGCTCCTCCCCCCCAGAAAGTTTTTTTTTCGAAGAAAATCTGTCACATCTGTCACCAGCCCAGTGTTTATCGGGGTTTGCGTGGTGACAGATGTGGTGATAGGTGTGATAGATTTCAGCGGAAATTCAATTTTCTCAACAAATATTCCGTACCGTTTCTGCTGCGGCGGCGGATCAGGCTGTCCTGATTGGCCAGGAAGCGCCCGAAGGAGATGACCCCCACCCTGCCGACAGCCGCACCGGCCACGCGGCGTATGTGCTGATAGATGGCAGCCGTGGTCATCCATTCGCCCTCGTCGGCCGACGCCGCCGGCTGGAAGCACTCGCCGAAGTAGAGTTCCACGGGCGACTGCTGCTGGAACTGGCGGTTCGACTCCATCACCAGCCGCGTCTGCTCGTCGTCCAGCCAGTAGGGCTCACCCTGGTCAAGCAGGGTCATGGCCTGGGCATAGAGTTGGCGGTGGTTGATGCGGTAGGAGGTGTCGATGGGCCCCGTCAGTTCGATGCCTATGAAGCGGCGGTTGCCCGTGGGGTCGGCCAGGATGTCGGTCATGTTGGCAGTGGCGATGAACGAGGCCAGGCGCGGAAACTCCTCCACATGCCGGCCGTAGGGCCGCTTCACCTTGACGGAGGCCAACTGGATGAGGTTCTTCAGGAAGCCCTCCTGCACCTTGGGACTGATCTGGTTGAACTCGTCCAGGTTGATGAGCAGGAATTGGCTCATGGCCTGCAGCACGGCCTTCTTCTCGGCCAGCACCAGATTGTCGCAGTAGCCCCACTGCAGGTCCATCGGGATGAGCGACTTGCAGAACGTAGACTTGTTGTAGCCCTGACGCGAGATGAGCAGCGGCGCCATCGCGTTGCCGTAGCGTGGGTTCATACCGCGCCACTGGGCCACCATGCCCAGAAACCACGTGCGGAACCACCGGGGCCAGTTCGGGTTCTGGGTGGGCACGGTGCGCGCCAGCCGCCCGATGTGGTCCTGCCCGTCCCACTTGTCGCTCAGGTCCCACAGATACTCGTCGATGGGGTCGTAGGAGGGCACCATGTTCGACTTCACATAGCGGCTGATGTCGCGGTCCCACGCGTCGAGGCCGGCCAGCCGGGCCTCCATGGCCAGCGAGTTCTGCACGCGGTCATCCACGGGCCGCCACCCCAGGTGCCACTTCTCCTTCGAACGATACTCCGCGTAGCCCATCACCGTGTTCATGCGGAAGGCATAGTTGCTCTCCAGCAACTGTATCAGGCTGCGCATCTTCTGGCTGACCGCGCCTGCGTCGGCAGTCTCCTCGGCGTCGGCGGCAGACTTGGCGGCGGTGGCAGCCACGTCGGCCAGCGAGGCCAGCGGCAGCCCGTCGGGCACCTGCAGCGGCGCGGGACTGGCGCAGACGATGGGGGCCGCATCGTAGGTGGTGCGGAAGCCCGTGTGCAGCAGAGCCGTCTCGCCGCCGGGCAAGGCGGGGGCCACGGTGACGGTGCGGTCGTTGGAGGCGATGCGCACCACCACGCCATAGAGGGCGCACACCAGCGGAGAGGCCTGGCGCAGCAGCCGCTCGGCCTCGTCCTCCGTCTGAGGCACCACGCCTCCGGGCCTGCTCACGCCCACGATGATCTTCACCGTGCGCCCGCTACTGCCCAGCATGGCGGCCACGGTCATGGGCAGCATGGCGGCGCGGTTCTTCACGGCCTCGGCCTCATCGTCGTCGCACAGGGGCCCGACAGAGAGCGTCAGCAGTCCGTTGTTGTGGGTCATCACCAGGTTGCCGCCCCTGTCGGCCTTCATCTCGGCCGAGGGCACCACGAGCGGCAGCCGGTGCATATACTTATAGACAGAATAGGGCGTGGCATAGCGCACGAAATGGCGCAGGCCGTCCACGAGGCCGAACTGTTCGTCAGCCTGCACAGTCTGCATCACCTCGCCGATGGTGGCGGTCTTCAGATGACACTTGTTTTGCTTGGTGGTTCTGATGAGTGTAAATTTCATGATCTTATTTTTTTATAGGTTAAACATTTGCTTCCAGACGCTGGAACGATCCGTTCCAGCGGGTGGGACATTTCCTTCGAAGGCTCAGAGCAATTTGTTCCACCGCCTGGAACATTTTCTTCCATCGCCTGGAACATTTTGTTCCAACGGCTGGAACATCCTGCCCTGACGCCGCCGGACGCGCTCAGAAGTTGTACGACGCCTCATAGTGCTCGAAGGCCAGGTCGTCGGTGTAGCCGTAGGCGCCCATGATGTCCATGATGTGGCGCTGCTGTTCGGTAGAGAGTTTGCGCTCGCCGCTGTTGTAGCGGTAGTAGGTGCCCACGCTGCCCAGATAGGCCGTGATGGCCTTGCGGATGGGAGCCCGGTGGTGGCGCTGCACCCGCTGGTAGAGCGGCGCAAAGCCCCAGGCGGCCCTGATCTCCTGAGCCTGAGTGAAGAACGGGCACTCGCCTGCGCCGAGCGCGTTAGGATAGATGGCCGGCCCGTAGGTGACGCTGCCGGGCAGGTGCTGTCCAGCCACGTAGCGTATGCACTCGCTGCACTTGGGGCAGCCGCCGTTGAAGCAGAGCCGGTAGCCTGCCGAGACCCTGCTGAAGTCAAAATTGCTGATGTCTTTCGTCATATTAAGATGTGTGTTTTTATCTCTGCAAAGATACTAAATTTTGACCTTTTTTGCAAGAAAATCGGCAAAAAATTAGCCAAAATCTGTTAAATCTATCACATCTATCACCACATCTGTCATCACTCAAACCCCGATAAACAAAGGAAAGTGATAGATGTGACAGATTTTTTCCGAAAAACACAGGGTAGGAATATCGCGAGGAGGTGGAAAGCCTCCCTTTATCCCCTTCGCAGTCAGGTTGGCGAAGCGCTTAACCGCTCCATTAATTCATAGAGATACGCGGGGCTTTGAACATAGAGTTCGCCCTCCTCGTCTTGAAGAACTTCCATCAGCGGAGAGTTGTACACACGCTCCATGGCCTGCTCAATGGAGCAGCCCGTATCTTCCATCACATACTTTACCAGTTCGCTCAAGGCATAGTCGGTGAGGTAGGTGGTTATCTGGTGATGGTTTGGCTGATTCATAGAGTTTCGACGTTTGTTTTACGGAGGAAACGCAGAGCCCGCTCCGTCCCGAAATAGTATTGCTGGTCGAGGTATCTATCCTGAAGTTGGGCTGCAGCCTGTTCGGGTGTATAAATGCCCTCGTGGAAGTTTGTTAATTGCAGTACCACGCCGTCGTCGGCAATGGGGCCAATGACGATGTCGTAGTCGTGAATAGGCGACATGGTCTTCCTGTCGCGGTTAGAATCAACGAAGATGAGCCATTCCAAGCAGGCCTTTTCAGGGAACACCTTCACTTTCAAGTCAGAGTGCAGGGCTGCATCAGCCATTTCATAGGTAATGAGCGTCGGTGTGCCGCCATAAAGTCGCGCCTTCTTTTGCGCCATGCGAGTGGCGGTATTCCTGTCGGGCGTCAAATAGAAGCCTTTACCGAAATCCTTATGACGCAGACCTTGGTTGAGGTCTATTGCATCTATATCTGCATTAGTGCCGTGATAGAGTGTCATGCCAATGATCCTCCATTCTTTTGACAAACGACAAGCAAGTCATCAATGGTCTCGTCCATCGACTGCAGGTGCTCCACGTCATAGAACTCAATCAAGAACGCCAGCCCCTTATGCGCATGCAGATAGCGGAACGCCGCTTGCCGTGTCATGGAGAAGCGTCGCCCGAAGGCCTGTATGCATGCCGTCAGAAAAGGAATCTCGTACTTACCCATCTATTCTTTTTGTGTGCAAAGATACGAAAAAGCGGGCAAACCTCCAAATGCTCCCCCAATTATTTTGTGTCAGTATGTCAAAGAACCCTTTTGTTATTATTGCTTTCTATCTCTCCTCTATCATCAGTCCCTATCCGCGGCAGGAATGACATTATATGCCTGACAGGCATCGCCAATGCCAAAGTAGGGTCTACCGTCAGAGAGTTTCTGCCCCACACGTAGATTGACCGTATAGGCACCTGCGCTGCCAACCGGGTTCGTCAAGAAGTACATGGCATCTCCCCAGTAGTTGGCCTTGCCTGACATCCAGAACATACCCCAGTAAGGATAGTATTCAATCTGTCCGTCTTGCTCCCGCTGACCGTAGGCTGGGATGATGAGTTGCTTCCCGTCTTGCTTCAATATGACGCTATACCCATAGGTGTAGTCACTACTGTTTACATCCGAACGCCACACGGCCTCACCATTGTCGAACCCCGTAAATGCATTATTCTCCGGCACGTGGAATCCTGCGGGCGACGGATCATAGACGGTCTTGATGACGGGATTGTCCGTAAAGGCTCCCTGGTTGCCGTTAACACCTACCTCATAGGCCGTGTAGTTGGCATCCCATAGGTTGTCAATGCGCGGCCCTGCTGTCGTTTCAGTCTGGTCGCCATTGCCACCATGCCAGTTCTTGTCGGTACTGCCACTACTGCCAGGATGGGCATAGAAAACACAAGGTGTGCGGATAGCCTCATAGATGAATGGTGATGACTCATTACTAGCACGCTCGTCTATGACGAAGGCATCAATGTCCTCCATAGGCATGGGTGCCATACGCCCGAATTGGTAGTAGGGGGCTGCATAATAAATATCGGTGGTGGAGTTGTCACCCGATTGCATCAGATTGAATACTGCTTCCTTACCGCTTTCTGCCTGCACCACTTTCACACGGAATAGGCGTGGCAGATAGTTCAGCACGACCTCCTTCTCCACATAACCGACGGGCTGAGGCAGGAAGGAGTATTGTTTGCTCGTCTGGCTGGTAAAGGGGCCTGCGGTTGTCAAGTCAGCACTGGTCATCCAAATGTGCCACGTCCATTGCACGATCCCAGCCGCGTCCTTCAATTGTATTACGGCATTGCCCAGACACATATCCTCTTTCTTCACATCGAAGTCCACATAGTACTCGTCACCCGAATGCGTGACTGCGATGTTCTCGTTGCGAATCATACCATCGTAGTCCTGCCATGCTATTTCCGCCGTGGTAGGCACGATGGCACTGCCGTCGTGCTGGTTCTTGTGTATCCACGGGTCGCTGATATCGTCGTTATAGGCATTCTTGAAGTGCCACATGGTGGAGAGATTGATGGTGGTACGCCAGTTGGAGAGGAAATACTGCTTGCTTTCTTCAGTTGGGTAGGCCTGGCTGTAAGTCGCGTCCGTACACATGAATTCATATTCCTTTTGGAGGAAGGCCTCCACGTCAAGCGTCGACGTGTAACTGCTGGCATTCGTTGCACCATTCTTGATAGCATTGCCATAGACACAAGGAATACGGTATTTGCCTGGAGCACGCACCACATAGCAGTTCGCCGTGTTGCGGCTACCCGTGCTGTTGCCATTCACGTCGTAATAAGAGAGGTCTCGGCGTGTAGTGACTTCTTCGGCGTTCGTCAGGGCATCGTCGAAGGGCTGTCCCGTTAGATAGCCCGTCTGCTTGACCTGTGCCGTCAGGTCGCTGGGGGAAGTTCCACCAGTGCCAGTTGTAGCGGAAAATGTTAATTGGCTGCTGACGGTCGACCAGGTTGCCCCATCGTCGTAGGAATATTCCATTGCGGTGATCGTCCATCCGAGCGGAGACTGCGTTCCACCTTCCTCCTTATAACTGGTAACCGACAATGATTTCGTCTCACCTGTATAGACATAGGAGTCCGATGGCGGTGTCACCGTCAGGAAATACTTCGCCGCATTGGGATCGAGGCTGATGGCATAGGTTGTCGTCTTGCCTTGCTCCCAGACAGCCAGTCCATTGATGTTGGCTGAATAGGTCTCGGCGGCGGATTCGCCGTCAGCAGTGAACTCCACCTCTACTACGGCATCGTCGCCAAGCGTCTGGGGTAGCATCATAAAGACATTCTCGCCAGTATTGACCTGAACATTGGCCGTGCCGTCGGTGGTGAAGTCGAGACTGCAAGAGAAGTCTTTCACATCATCATCGACAGCCCACGAACCCTTGTCCGACGTCCACGGCGTGGCGGCGGGAAAGGCGTAGGTGCCCTTGTACTTGATGTTCTTCAGCGTAATCTTATTGATGGTGCCGGCTGCCATATTGTCCCCTATCTTGAAGCACACGGCGGTCAGC
>JAFUST010000027.1 GCA_017467535.1 Prevotella sp.
GGTTGTTGAGCACGTATAGGTAGCAATACAGATTCAGGTTGTTGGCCGCGTTCCACGACGTGAAGTTGAGGTTCTCTGCCAGGACCTTCATCTAGGCGAGGGTGTGTTCCACGAACTCCTTGCGGTTCTTCTTCGCCTGCTCCTGGGCGGGGTTGTCGTCGTTGTCCGACGAACACGATGTCATTACACTTGCGCCGCAAACGAGGGTGGCGTCGAGCACCCAATTCAGAATCTTTTTCATTGTTGCTTTCTTTGTTTTATCCTATATACTGCATAATCATTTCTGCGATTTCCTCCTCGGTCTTGCCGTCGGCGGCGATGACGAGTTGGTAGTTGCGGGTGTCGTAACGCGAGGTGCCGGTGTACTTCTTCACGTAGTTCTCGCGCATCTTATCGACCTGCTCGATGGTCTTGCGAGCCTTTTCGGGGGTCATGTTCTGTTTGCGTACCACACGCTCCTCACGGTAGTCCATTGATGCTTGGATAAGGATGCTCAGGTGGTTAGGATGGTCACGGAACACGTGGAAGCCGCTGCGACCTGCCACGATGCACGACTTCTCAGCAGCAAGGTTCTGCAAGATTTGCGTCTCAGCCTCGAACATCTCGTCGGTGGTCAGCAGGTCGGGGGCATCGTCCTTCTTCGGCAGATAGTAGTCCATGCTCATGCCGGCGTCTATCTTCAGGATGCGCTCCACGTCGGCCCACCAACTGTGCTTGCGGCCCTTCAGTCGCTCAATCTCTGCGATGGTGAGGTTATACTTCTCCTGCAGAGCCTTAATGACAGCCTTGTCATAGAAAGGCACACCCAACTTCTCTGCCAACAGCCGGCCAACGGTGCGACCGCCGCTGCCCAGTTCACGATTGATCGTGATTACAAATTGCTCGTTCTTGTTCATTGCTTTTGTATTTATCTTATCATAAATTGTTTGTTTTTACGTGGAACGCTCCTCAAGGGGAACGAGTCGAAATCATTCCACCTTTGTTAGGTGGGCGGTGACGGTGTAGGTGGAGCCGTCGGCACGGCGGTGGAGGGCTTTAGAAACCATCTTTCCGTTTTCATAGGAAACGATTTCCCAGTTCTCGCGACGGTCGATTCCAGCATCAGTCTTCTGCCAACGGAAGCAGAACAGGGGGCCGTCGGCAAAGTACTCGGAGTAGTCCGTTTTCTCTTCCACCCACTGCCCGTCGATGAGGTCGTAGAAACTGCAAGTGCCGTCGGCGCGGTATTCCTCGCGGTAAGGCTCCAACGATTCGTGTTCAGGATTGTCGCTGGTGAAGTAAATATCCCATAGCCCGATGACAGTCTGGGTGTAGTCAGCCTCTGTCTTGGTGAAATGCTCCTGGCGAGGCCCATAGGTAGCCGTCACCTGACCGTCTTTTGAGAGTGTAGTCTTAGCAGTGAAGCGCAGGTCATCGCCGCTGACGTTGACATTGGTCAATTCCACTACCGAGGTCACACCGTCGGACAAATGCGATGTCAGTGTCACATTGTTGCCGCTGACGGTCACGTCGGTCTCCTGATTGAAAGCCCACACGCCGCTCCCTGTCATCGACATGCTGTAGTAGCCCTTCAAAGTAGAGCCGTCCTTCTCAAAAGTATAGACCGACTTCATATCAGTCGTAATCGCCTCTCCGTCGGTGTCTGTATGAATCCACTTGCCGACAATCTTTTCGGCGAGGCTGTTATCAACTACAGGGTTGTCATCGTTACTGCTGCACGCTGTGAATACCGTTGCGCCGCTTATTACGAGGGTGGCGGCGAGCACCCAATTGAAAATCTTTCTCATTGTCTATTGTATTTTATATGATTAGTTTCACTCGGAAGCCACGCTTGGTGGGTTCCTCTATGACCTGACGGCACGCTGCGGAGAGTGCGCTGCGCTGTGCGTCGGTCAGCGGTGTGGCGGTCATCCGCTCCACCATGAAGTCGAGAGCGGTGACGCCCGACTGCTCGCTGTGGGTGATGCGAACGGTGATGGGGCGATGCTGCACCATCACATCATCAAGCATCATGTCCGTCAGTCGCTCAGCGGTTTCCTGCTTCTCGGCGATGCCGTACTTGTGGCAGAAGGCTGCCATAGCGGAATGCATGCCCAGGAAGTCGAAGTCGGGACCGCCAATCTCGAACACTTCCTTGCGGATGCGCTGGATGAATGCCTTAGTGGCGCTGTGGACGGGCTGCTCGAAAATCTGCTCGGGCGAGCCGTCCTCGTGGATATAGCCGTCGTACATGAAGAAGATGCGGGTCGAGACGTCGCGGGCGAACTTCATCTCGTGGGTGACGATGAGCATGGTCATGCCCTCCTTAGCCAGTTGGCGGATGACGCTGAGCACCTCGCCCACCATCGTCGGGTCGAGGGCAGATGTGGGCTCGTCGAAGAGGATGACATCGGGCTTCATAGCCAGGCTGCGAGCGATTGCCACACGCTGTTTCTGTCCACCGGAGAGACTCGACGGATAGACGTCGGCCTTCTCTGCCAGTCCTACCTTGCGCAGGAGTGCCAGCCCCTCCCTGCGAGCCTCTTCCTCTGGTACATGGCGCAACTGGCAGGGTGCGAAGATAACGTTCTCCAGCACCGTTTTATGCTCGAAGAGGTTGAACGACTGGAACACCATGCCCATCTTCTGGCGCAGCCTGTTGACGGGATAGCCCTTGGCGAGGATGTTCTCCCCATTGACGATGATGCTGCCGCCGGTGGGCTGCTCCAGCAGGTTCAGGCAGCGCAGGAAGGTACTCTTGCCCGTGCCAGAGGGACCGATGATGGAGATGACCTCGCCACGATGA
>JAFUST010000028.1 GCA_017467535.1 Prevotella sp.
CAAATTAGCCTCAAATGGGCAAAAAAGAAAGAGAGCCACTTTCGTAACTCTCTTATTTTCAGGCGCTTCAGGATGGGCTTGAACCAACGACCCCCTGATTAACAGTCAGGTGCTCTAACCAACTGAGCTACTGAAGCAGGTTTTGCTGTTTTGCGGGTGCAAAGGTAATGCGTTTTTTGGAATTATGCAAACTTTTTGGGGAAAATTTTCAGGGAAAAGCGATTTTTTTGTAAAAAGTCGGCAAAAAGAGCGTTTTTTCGAGGATAATGCTTTAATTTTGCAGTCGAAAAGAATAAAAACGACAGATGACTATGATGCGACAAATCCGAATGGCCGTGCTGGCGATGCTCCTGATGCCTGTTGCGGCATTGGGGCAGAACCATAATCTGGAGGTGGGGAAGAATCTCGACATCTTCAACGCGCTCTACAGTAACTTGGACCTTTTCTATGTGGACACGCTGAACGCCCGGCAGACGATGACGGCTGCCATCAACGGGATGCTGGACTCGCTGGACCCCTACACGGAATACTATCCAGAGGGTGAGACCAAGACGCTTCAGATGATGCTGACAGGCAAATATGCAGGCATCGGTGCACTGGTGAAGTACCATCAGAGGTTGAAGCGCGTGGTCATTGACGAGCCGTATCAGGGTATGCCCGCTGCTGAGGCTGGGTTGCGGAAGGGAGATATTATCCTGAGCATCGATGACACCGTGATGATCGACAAGCAGGTGAACTATGTGAGCAGCCATCTGCGCGGCGATGCAGGTACGAGTTTCGTTCTGAAGATAAAGCGGCCTTCAACCGGCAAAGAGATGAAGTTCAAGATAACACGCAGGAACATCAAACTGCCCGAACTGCCCTACTGGGGAATGCGCCCCGACTCTATTGGCTATATCTGCCTGAATCAGTTTACCGAGGGCTGTGCGCTGGAGGTGCGTCGTGCCTTTGTAGACCTGAAGAAGCAGGGGGCCAAGGGACTCGTCTTCGATCTTCGCGGCAATGGCGGCGGCTCGGAGATGGAGGCTGTGGACATTGTGAATATCTGGGTGCCGCAGGGCGAGACCGTCGTGGAGAACCGAGGCAAGGTGAGACAGGCCAACCGGACGTATAAGACTCGTCTGGAACCGGTGGACACGCTGATGCCTATGGTGGTGCTGGTGAATGGCGAGTCGGCTTCGGCCAGCGAGATCACCAGTGGTGCGCTGCAGGATCTGGACCGTGCAATAATATTAGGTACGCGCACGTACGGGAAAGGTTTGGTGCAGGTGCCTCTTGACTTGCCCTACAATACGAATGTGAAGATTACGACCTCACACTACTATATCCCCAGTGGTCGCTGTATTCAGGCAGTGAACTACAAACGCGGACAGAAAGAGCGCATTGCCGACTCGCTGACAAGCGTCTTCCATACCCGCAACGGCAGGGAGGTGCGCGATGGTGGAGGCATCAAACCTGATGTGGAACTGAAGAACGACACGATGTCGAACATCGCCTATTACCTGTCCGGCAGTGCCGTGGACTCTACGGAGGTGATGTTCGATTATGTGGTGGACTACATAGACAGTCATCCCACGATAGCCCCGGCCCGCGACTTCCACTTGACGGAACAGGACTGGCAGCAGTTCCGCCAACGGGTGGCGGAGAGTGGCTTCACCTATGACCCGCTGAGCAAGAAACAACTGAACGACCTGATCAAGACCGCTAAGTTTGAGGGATACTACGATCAGGCAAAGGACACTTTCGACGAACTGGCTAAGAAGTTGGAACACGATGTGGCAACGGATCTGGACAAGAGTCGCGACATCGTTCAGCAGATGCTGGAACTCTCTATCGTTGCAGCCTACTACTATCAGGCGGGAGCCACCGAGGCCGGTCTCTACTACGACAAGCAGATGAAGGAGGCTGAGCGTCTGTTGAAGTCGCCCGAAGAATATCAGAAGGTGCTTCAGCCCATGAAATAGGTGGTGCCACAGGGCATGATATGCAAATAATCTGCAAAAAATTTGCACAGTTCGGGGAAAAGTAGTAACTTTGCACCCGTTCAGTGGAATGAGGGGCTTCTCCGAGGCTCCTCATTTCTTTATAAAATGACGTTAGAATGATAACGAAAGAGACAGTAAAAGAATTAGTAGAGAAGTGGCTGCAACAGAAGGGCGACTACTTCCTGGTAGACATCGTGATGAGTGATGACGGCAGAATCGTCATTGAGATTGACCATGCCGACGGGGTGTGGATTGAAGATTGTGCCGAGTTGAGCCGCTTCCTGCAGGAGCAGTTGGGCGACGAACTGGGCGACTATGAATTGGAGGTAGGTTCGGCAGGACTCGGCCAGCCGTTCAAGGTGGAACAGCAGTATGTGAACCACGTGGGCGATGATGTAGAAGTGATTGATGCCGATGGCAAGAAGACTACGGGCATACTGAAGCAGGTGGAAGGCCGTCTGTTCACGGTGGCCACCCAGGAGAAGTGGATTCCTGAGGGCAAGAAGCGCCCCGTGAAGGTGGATGTCGACAAGCAGTTCTCGATGGATGAGGTGAAGTCAACGAAGTATGTACTGAACTTCAAGTAGGAAACAAGTAAAAAACAAAAATATCAAATGGCAACAAGGAAAGAAGCGAAAGGTCCCAGTATGTTTGAGACCTTTCAGGAGTTCAAAGAGACGAAGAACATCGATCGCACCACGTTGGTGAGCGTGCTGGAGGAGAGTTTCCGCAACGTGCTGGCCAAGATGTTTGGCAGTGACGAGAACTTCGACGTGATTGTAAACCCCGACAAGGGTGACTTTGAGATTCATCGCAACCGTGTGGTTGTGGAAGACGGCGAGGTGAAGGACGAGAACAAGGAGATCTCCTTGACCGAAGCCCAAAAGATTGAACCTGACTATGAGGTGGGTGAGGAAGTGAGCGAGGCCGTAGACTTCACCAAGTTCGGCCGCCGTGCCATCCTGAACCTGCGTCAGACGCTGGCTTCGAAGATTCTGGAACTTGACCACGATGCCCTTTATCAGAAGTACAAGGACAAAGTGGGTTCCATTGTCAGTGGTGAGGTCTACCAGATCTGGAAGCGCGAGGTGCTGCTGATGGATGATGAGGGCAATGAGTTGCACCTGCTGAAGGGTGACCAGATTCCTTCCGACACCTATCGCAAGGGCGAGACCGTGCGTGCCGTGGTGAAGGAGGTGAACAACGAGAACAACAACCCGCGCATCATGCTCTCCCGCACCAGCCCTGAGTTCCTCAAGCGCCTGCTGGAGGCTGAGGTGCCCGAAATTGCTGACGGCCTGATTGCCATCCGCAAGGTGGCCCGTATGCCGGGTGAGCGCGCCAAGGTGGCCGTGGAGAGTTTCGACGATCGCATCGATCCCGTAGGAGCCTGCGTTGGTGTGAAGGGTAGCCGTGTGCACGGCATTGTGCGTGAGTTGCAGAATGAGAATATCGATGTCATCAACTACACCAGCAACACCCAACTCTTCATCCAGCGTGCTCTCTCTCCCGCCAAGGTGACCAGCATCACCCTCGACGAGGAGAGCCACAAGGCCGAGGTCTACCTGCAGCCTGAGGAGGTCAGCCTGGCCATCGGTAAAGGCGGTATGAACATCAAGTTGGCCTCTATGCTGACGGAACACACCATTGACGTGTTCCGCGTGGTCAACGAGGGCGAGAACGATGAGGATATCTATCTCGACGAATTCAGCGACGAAATTGACCAGTGGGTCATCGATGCCATCAAGGCTCTGGGATACGACACTGCCAAGGAAGTGTTGAGTGCTCCCCGCGAATTGCTCATCGAGAAGGCTGACCTGGAGGAAGAGACCGTCGATCATCTGCTCGAAGTGCTCCGTGCGGAGTTTGAGTAAAGTTAAGAGTAAAGAATTAAGAGTTAAGAGTTAATGGGAGTAAGATTAAATAAGGTATTAACAGAACTTAATATAGGACTTCAAACGGCAGTTGATTTCCTGAAAAAGAAGAGCAGTCTGGGCGAGGTTCGCGATGATGCCACGACCAACACTAAGATCTCCGACGAGCAGTATGAGGCTCTGGTGCAGCAGTTCAGTGGCGACAAAGCGGTGAAGACCCAGGCCGACAAACTCTTCCCCAAGAAAAAGGAGAAGAAGCCCGAGAAGCCTGTCAAGACCCAGACGGAGGAACTTCTGGAGCAGCATCGCCAGCAGTTCAAGCCGCTTGGCAAGATAGATTTGGACAGCATAGGCAAGCCCAAGGCTGCCGTCAAGCCTGCCAGTCAGGAAGAGAACGAACCCGAGCCGGAGACTACTGCCGAAAGTCTGGCTCCAGTGGAAACGGAGGCTGTGGCTCAGGAGACGGAGGAGCAGAAGCCCGAACCCGTTGTTGAGTCTAAACCCGTTGTCGAGCCATCGATAGAGGTGGAGGACGATGAGTATGACGAGGATGACGAAGAAGGCGCTGATGCCATTGACGAAGAGGATGGTGATGAAGTGGAGGCTGAAAAGGAAGAAACGCCTCAGCCAGCCTCTGCAGGAGGCCCCGAGATCTACACGCTGAAGAGTGAGGCCAAACTGGCTCCGAAGGTCAATGTGCTGGGCAAGATAGACCTGTCGGCCCTGAACCAGAGCACCCGTCCGAAGAAGAAGACCAAGGAGGAAAAGCGCAAGCAGCGCGAGGAGAAGGCTGCCCAGCAGCGTTCCGCTCAGGCTCCTAACGGTGAGAAGAAGAAGCGTGAGCGCATCCGCACCGGCAAGGTCGACATTGAGGAGGCAGCCAAGCAGCAGCAACAGCAGCAGAACCAGGGTGCCGGTAAGAAAAAGAACAAGGGCGGCAACCAGAACTTCCAGGATGCCACTCCCCAGCAGGGCGGCAAGAAGAACAAGAAGAACCGTCAGCAGGCTGTCAGGCCGCTGGAGGCCAACGAGGAGGATGTGGCCCGTCAGGTCAAGGAGACCCTGGCCCGTCTGACCTCGAAGACAGCCCAGAACAAGAAGGGCGCCAAGTACCGCAAGGAGAAGCGCGATGCCGTTCAGGAGCGTCTGAGCGAGGAGATGGCCGCCGAGGCCGCACAGAGCAAGGTGTTGAAACTCACGGAGTTTGTGACCGTCAGCGAGTTGGCCACGATGATGAACGTGCCCGTCGTGAAGGTCATTGGCACCTGTATGTCTGTCGGCATCATGGTGAGTATCAACCAGCGTCTGAATGCTGAGACCATCAACCTGGTGGCCGAGGAGTTCGGCTTCACCACCGAGTATGTCAGTGCTGAGGTGCAGGAGGCCATCACCGAGGAGCAGGACGATGAGAACGATCTGCTGACCCGCGCTCCGATTGTCACTGTGATGGGTCACGTAGACCACGGTAAGACCTCGCTGCTCGACTATATCCGCAAGACCAATGTCATTGCCGGTGAGGCCGGTGGCATCACGCAGCATATCGGAGCCTATAATGTCAAACTGGCCGATGGTCGACAGATCACTTTCCTCGACACCCCTGGTCACGAGGCCTTTACGGCTATGCGTGCCCGTGGTGCCCAGGTCACTGATATCGCCATTATCATTGTGGCTGCCGATGACTCGGTGATGCCTACCACCAAGGAGGCCATCGCCCATGCTCAGGCTGCCAACGTGCCGATGGTGTTTGCCATCAACAAGATTGATAAACCTGGAGCCAACCCCGACAAGATCCGCGAGGACCTGGCCAACATGAACCTGCTCGTTGAGGACTGGGGCGGTAAGTACCAGTGTCAGGAGATCAGTGCCAAGAAAGGCATCGGCGTAGACGAACTGCTGGAGAAGGTGCTCCTCGAGGCCGAAATGCTCGACCTCAAGGCCAATCCCCACCGCAAGGCTACGGGCAGCATCATCGAGAGTTCGCTCGACAAGGGCCGCGGCTATGTCAGCACCGTCCTCGTCAGCAATGGTACGCTGCGTGTCGGCGATGTGGTCATTGCCGGTACGGCCTGGGGCAAGATCAAGGCCATGTTCAACGAGCGCAACCAGCGCATCGATACGGCCGGCCCTGCCGAGCCTGCCATCATTCTGGGTCTCAACGGAGCACCCACGGCTGGCGACTCGTTCCATGTGATGGAGTCGGAGCAGGAGGCCCGCGAGATTGCCAACAAGCGCACCCAGTTACAGCGTGAGCAGTCGCTCCGCACCACCAAGACGCTGGGTCTCGACGATATCTCCCATCGTATCGCTTTGGGCGAGTTCCATGAACTCAACATCATCGTCAAGGGTGACACCGATGGTTCTATCGAGGCTCTGAGCGACTCGTTCATCAAACTCTCTACCGAGAAGGTGCAGGTCAATGTCATCTCGAAGGCAGTCGGCCAGATCAGCGAGAACGATGTCATGCTGGCTTCGGCCTCCGATGCCATCATCGTTGGCTTCCAGGTACGTCCTTCCGGTGAGGCTCGCCGTCTGGCAGAGCGCGAGGGCGTGGAGATCAACACCTACAGCATCATCTACGATGCCATCGACGAGGTGAAGAGTACCATGCAGGGTATGCTCGACAAGGTGAAGAAGGAGATTGTCACTGGCGAGATCGAGGTGAAGCAGGTCTTCAAGATCTCGAAGGTGGGCACCGTGGCCGGTGGTCTGGTCACCGAGGGCAAGGTGCACAACAAGGACAAGGCCCGTGTGGTGCGCGACGGTATCGTTGTTCACACCGCTCCTATCGATGCCCTGAAACGCTACAAGGACGATGCCAAGGAAGTGGCCACAGGTCTGGAGTGCGGTATCTCGCTTGTCAACTTCAACGACATTCAGGTAGGCGACATCATCGAGACATTCACTGAGATTGAAGTGGAACAGAAACTGTAAATTATTGAACATTGAACATTGAATATTGAACATTATTGCTACCGCTCCCGTTTTGCGCCGTAGGATGTTCAATGCTCGATGCTCAATGTTCAATGTTCAATTTTCAATGTTCAATGAATAATAGCAACAACGAGTACGTCCGTCAGGTGGCCGAACAGAAATACGAGTTCGGCTTCACCACGGATGTACATACTGAGATTATAGAGAAGGGCCTGAACGAAGATGTCGTCAGGCTCATCTCTGCTAAGAAAGGCGAGCCCGAATGGATGCTCGACTTTCGTCTGAAGGCTTTCCGATACTGGAAGGAGCAGACAGAACCGACGTGGGGCCACGTGCATATGCCGTCTATCGACTATCAGGAGATCAGTTATTACGCCGATCCGATGGCCAAGAAGCCAAAGGGCGACGGGAAGATAGACCCCGAACTGGAGAAAACCTTCGACAAACTGGGCATTCCCCTCGAGGAGCGTCTGGCCCTGAGCGGCAACACCGCCGTCGATGCCATCATGGACTCCGTCTCGGTGAAGACCACCTTCAAGGAGAAACTCCGCGAGAAGGGTGTCATCTTCTGCTCCATCGGCGAAGCCATCAAGGAGCACCAAGATTTGGTTCGCCAGTATCTCGGCACCGTCGTGCCCTACCGCGACAATTTCTTTGCAGCCCTCAACTCTGCCGTTTTCTCCGATGGCTCGTTCGTCTATATCCCCAAAGGCGTGCGCTGTCCGATGGAACTGAGCAGTTACTTCCGCATCAATGCCCGCAACACAGGTCAGTTTGAACGTACCCTCATTATTGCCGACGATGACTCTTACGTGTCCTATCTGGAGGGTTGTACTGCCCCGATGCGCGATGAGAACCAACTGCATGCTGCCATCGTCGAGATCATCGTGATGAACCGTGCGGAAGTCAAGTACTCTACGGTGCAGAACTGGTATCCGGGCGACGAAAACGGCAAGGGCGGCGTGCTCAACCTCGTGACCAAGCGTGGCGACCTGCGCGGCGTGGACTCCAAACTCTCTTGGACGCAAGTGGAGACGGGTTCCGCTATCACGTGGAAGTATCCCTCGTGCATCCTGCGTGGCGACAACTCGCAGGCCGAGTTCTATTCGGTGGCCGTGACCAACAACTACCAGGAGGCCGATACTGGCACCAAGATGATTCATCTGGGCCGCAACACCAAATCGACAATTATCTCGAAGGGTATCTCTGCCGGCCATTCCCAGAACTCCTACCGCGGTCGGGTGCGTGCCGCCGCTACAGCCGAGAATGCACGCAACTACTCCTCGTGCGACTCGCTGCTTTTGGGCTCCGACTGTGGTGCCCATACCTTCCCCTACATGGATGTCCACAATCCCACGGCCATCTTCGAGCACGAGGCCACGACCTCAAAGATCAGTGAGGACCAACTCTTCTACTGCAATCAGCGAGGCATCCCCACCGAGCAGGCCGTCGGACTCATCGTCAACGGCTATGCTAAGGAGGTCATTCAGAAACTCCCCATGGAGTTTGCCGTTGAGGCCCAGAAACTGCTCTCCGTTTCGCTGGAGGGTACGGTTGGGTAATAGCCCCCCTCAGTTAGGGGGTAGGGAGTCTGAACAGGCGAAGGATCTCAATATAAACAATTAATGGTCTGGTAAACGCTTGTTCAGACCCCCATCCCCCTAACTGAGGGGGCTTGAAAATGTTAGAAGTTAAAAACCTGCATGCTCGTATCGGCGAGAAAGAGATATTGAAAGGCATCGACCTCGTGGTCAACGACGGCGAGACGCATGCCATCATGGGCCCCAATGGTTCGGGAAAGTCGACCCTGAGCGCCGTGCTCGTGGGCAATCCGCTCTATGAGGTGACCGAGGGCGAGGCCTGGTTCAACGGTAAGAACCTGTTGGAGATGGCCCCTGAGGACAGAGCCCACGAGGGACTCTTCCTGAGTTTCCAGTATCCGGTGGAGATTCCCGGTGTGTCGATGACCAACTTCATGAAAGCGGCCATCAACGAGAAGCGCAAGTATCAGGGTCTGGAGCCCATGAATGCCGCCGAGTTCCTGAAGTTGCAGCGCGAGAAGCGCAAGATTGTGGAACTCGACTCCAAACTGGCCAACCGCTCGGTGAACGAAGGCTTCAGCGGCGGCGAGAAGAAACGCAACGAGATATTCCAGATGGCTATGCTCGAACCCAAACTGAGCATACTCGACGAGACGGACTCAGGTCTCGACGTCGATGCCATGCGCATCGTGGCCGAGGGCGTGAACAAACTGCAGACGCCCGAGACCTCGTGCATCGTCATCACCCACTACGACCGCCTGCTGGAGATGATTCGCCCGCAGTATGTCCATGTGTTATATAAAGGTCGCATCGTCAAGACGGGCGGGCCCGAACTGGCCAAGCAGATTCAGGAGCACGGCTACGACTGGATAAAGGAAGAAATCGGAGAAGAGTGATGGCAAGTGAACAGCAATACATAGACCTTTACGAGCAGGCACGGCAGATGATTATGGATCACGCACCGCAGCCGATGAACGCCGTGCGTGACCAGGCCTTCGAGGATTTCCGCCGCCAGGGCTTCCCGTCGAAGAAGGTGGAGCGATACAAGTATACCGACCTGCAGGTGCTCTTTGCCCCCGACTATGGCGTGAACCTCAGCCGCCTGCAGATTCCTGTCGACCCCTATCAGGCTTTCCGCTGTGATGTGCCGAATCTCTCGACGTCGCTCTACTTCGTGGTCAACGATGCCTTCTACAGTCAGAACCAGAAGGCGCAGTTGCCCGAGGGTGTCATTGTCGGTTCGATGTGCGACCATCCGGAACTGGTGGCTAAATACTACGCCCGCCTGGCAAAGACCGGCGAGGATGCTGTGACGGCACTCAACACGATGCTGGCACAGGACGGCCTGCTGGTGTATGTGCCCCGAGGCGTGCAGGTGGGTCGCACCATCCAGGTCATCAACATCCTCAAGGCCACGCCCGCCAATGCCCAGCGCCAGGTGCCCGACCTGATGGTCAACCGCCGTGTGCTCATCGTCGTCGAGGCGGAAGCAGAAGTCAAAATGCTCTTTTGCGACCATGCTGCTGATGACCGCAACTTCCTGGCCACTCAGGTCATCGAGGCCTATGTGGGCGAGAATGCATCGCTCGACCTCTACTGCCTGGAGGAGACTCATTATAAAAATGTACGCGTGAGCAATGTCTACATCGACCAGCAGGCCAACAGCCGCGTGACGCACAATGTCATTACGCTGCACAACGGCACGACACGCAATAAACTCGACCTGACCTTCTCCGGCGAGGGTGCCGAGTGCAACTGCTACGGCTGCGTGATTGCCGACAAGGAGCAGCACGTGGACAACAACACGCTCATCACCCACCGTGTGCCCCACTGCACCTCCAACGAACTCTATAAGTACGTGCTTGATGACCAGTCGACGGGGGCCTTTGCCGGTCGGGTGCTGGTGGAGCACGGTGCCCAGCAGACGGCATCGCAGATGACCAATCAGAACCTGACCGCCTCAAGGGAGGCCCGCATGTACACGCAGCCGATGCTGGAGATCTATGCCGACGACGTGAAATGTGCCCACGGCTCCACCGTCGGTCAACTCAACGATGCGGCCCTGTTCTACATGCGGCAGCGCGGCATATCGCTCAAGGAAGCGCGCCTACTGTTGCAGAACGCCTTCATCAACGAGGTGATTGACAAGATGAGGCTCGAACCCCTGCGCGACCGTCTGCACTATCTTGTGGAGAAACGCTTCCGTGGCGAACTGAACAAGTGCGCGGGTTGCCGGTTGTGCAAGTAACAGCAGTGACATGGGCGCTTGAAACAGAGTGTTCCAAGGCGTTGCACACTTTGTTTCAAAGGGCTGCACACTTTGTTCCAAGGGGTTGCACACTTTGTTCCAAAGGGATGCTCACCTTGTTTCAGGCTTCCGCCCATGCTGTTTCAGCGTGGTTTTTCATGCGGCCCCGCAATTTTTTTCACCCAGCCATCGCTTTTCTCGGAATAATTGAGTAATTTTGCAGCCATTAGAAAGACGAAGCATGATGTATGATATAAACAAGGTACGCGGGGACTTCCCCATCCTGTCCAGGGAGGTGTATGGCCGGCCGCTGGTCTATCTGGACAATGCGGCCACCACGCAGAAGCCGCTCTGCGTGCTCGACGCCATGCGTGAGGAGTATCTCAACGTGAATGCCAACGTGCACCGTGGCGTCCACTACCTGTCCCAGCAGGCCACCGACCTGCACGAGGCAGCCCGCGAAAAGGTGCGTGCCTTCATCAACGCCCGCACCACCAGTGAGATTGTCTTCACCCGCGGCACCACCGAAGCCATCAATCTGGTGGCACAGACCTTCTGTGAGTCGCAGATGCAGGAAGGTGACGAGGTGCTCGTCACCGACATGGAGCACCACTCCAACATCGTCCCCTGGCAACTTCAGGCCCGCAAGCGCGGCATCGTGGTGCGCCATCTCTCCATCACCGACGACGGCCGCCTCGCCCTCAGTCCCGTATGTTGCGATACTCTCGCAACATACCTGACAGCGAAGACCCGCCTCGTCAGCCTCACCCACGTGAGCAATGTCCTCGGCACCGTCAATCCCGTGAAGGACATCATCCGCCTGGCCCACGAGCGCGGCATCCCCGTCCTCGTCGATGCTGCCCAGAGTGCCCCCCACATGCCGCTCGACGTGCAGGATCTCGACTGCGACTTCCTGGCCTTCAGTGGTCACAAGATGTATGGCCCTACCGGCATCGGCGTGCTCTATGGCAAGGAGGAGTGGCTGGACCGTCTGCCGCCCTATCAGGGTGGCGGCGAGATGATCGACAAGGTGTCGTGGGAGCACACCACCTTCGAGCGTCCGCCTCTCAAGTTCGAGGCCGGCACCCCCGACTATGTGGCCACCCACGGCCTGGCCACCGCCATTGACTATATCCACTCCATAGGCTTCGATGCCATTGAGGCCCATGAGCGCGAACTCACCCGCTACTGCATGCAGCAGATGCAGACCATCGAGGGACTGACGGTTTATGGCTTGCCGCCGACGGCAGACGGCCAGCAAGAGAGAGACGCCGTCATCTCGTTCAACGTGGGCAATATCCACCACCTCGACATGGGCACCCTGCTCGACCGCCTCGGCATCGCCGTGCGCACCGGTCACCACTGTGCCCACCCGCTGATGGATCGTCTGGGCGTCACTGGCACCGTGCGTGCCTCCTTCGCCCTCTATAATACTAAGGAGGAGGTCGATGCCCTCATTGCCGGCATTCGGAGGGTGAGGCAGATGTTTTAGGAAGTCCCCCAGGAGATCCTCCCCCAGAAGACTCTCCCCCAACCCCTCCCTGTGAGGGAGGGGAGTAATTAGACTAAAAGCAAGGATGAATAAAAAAACGATATCGAAGGTATATACTCCCCTCCCTCACAGGGAGGGGGTGGGGGAGAGTCCGTCGGGGGAGAGTCGCCTCCTCAGCCACTACAACCCAGGCCTGGTTGAGGCTGGATGCGACGAGGCCGGGCGAGGCTGTCTGGCCGGCAGTGTCTATGCTGCCGCAGTCATCCTGCCCGAGGACTACCGGAACGACCTGCTCAACGACTCGAAGCAACTCAGCGAGAAGCGCCGCTACCAGTTACGTGATATCATCCAGCGTGATGCCCTTGCGTGGGCCGTGGGCATCGTCACGCCGGAGGAGATCGACCACATCAACATCCTCAACGCCTCCATCCTGGCCATGCACCGTGCCCTCGACCAACTGCAGGTGCGCCCCGAGGCCATCATCGTCGACGGCAACCGCTTTAAGCCCTATCGTCCCGTGGTCGACGGTATTACCGTCGACATCCCCCACACCACCATTGTCAAGGGCGACGCCAAATATCTCTCCATCGCAGCCGCCAGCATCTTGGCCAAGACCTACCGCGATGACTACATGAACCGCCTGGCCGAGGAATACCCGCAGTACGACTGGCGCTCCAACAAGGGCTACCCCACGAAGAAGCACCGCGAGGCCATCCGCCAGTACGGCACCACCCCCTATCACCGCCTGTCCTACAACCTCCTGGGCGACGGTCAGTTAGAGATACCATTTGAATAAATAACTATAAAAAGAAAGAACAATGAAAAAGAACATCCTCATTTTGGCAACTGCTGCTCTCATCGTGAGCAGTTGCGGCTTCGGCACCATGGGCACCACCGCCACTGGCAGCCAGACCACCACCACCGCTGCCAATGCCGGCGGCGCCCTCGGTAACATCCTCACCAGCGTACTCGGACTCGACAAGATGAGTCAGAAGAACCTCGTGGGCACCTGGACCTACAGCCAGCCCGGCTGTGCCTTCACCAGCGAGAACCTGCTGGCCAAGGCTGGTGGCGAGATGGCTGCCGCCGAGATTAAGTCGAAACTGCAGCCCACCTTCCAGAAGGTTGGCATCTCGTCGAGCAACACCCAGGTGACCTTCAAGCAGGACGGCACCTTCACAGCCAAGATTGCCGGCAAGTCGTGGAACGGCACCTACACCTACGACGAGTCCACCAGCAAGATCACCATGACTGGTCTGCTGCTCAACATCAACTGCTATGCCAAGCGCAACACCAATGGCATCTCCCTCCTCTTCGAGGCTTCCAAGTTGCTCACCATGCTCCAGACCATGTCGGCCCTCAGCGGTGGTGGCTCCTCCACCCTCGGCACCATCAGCGAGATCTCCAAGAACTACGACGGCCTGCGCGTCGGCTTTGACATGAAATGATGAGAAAGTTTAAAAAGTTAAAAGGTTAAGACATAAAGAACAATGGCAAAGAAAGCACTTCTGATGATTCTCGACGGATGGGGAATCGGTCAGCACGGACGAGGCGACGTGATCTACAATACGCCTACACCTTATCTCGATTATCTGACGGCCACCTCGGCCCACTCACAACTGCAGGCCTCCGGCGAGGATGTCGGTCTGCCTGACGGACAGATGGGCAACTCTGAGGTGGGTCACCTCAACATCGGCGCCGGCCGCATCGTCTACCAGGACCTGGTGAAGATCAACCGCGCCTGCCAGGACGGCTCCATCGTGGAGAACCCCCAGGTGAAGGCCGCCTACACCTATGCCAAGGAGAACGGCAAGAAACTGCACCTCATGGGCCTCTGCTCCGACGGCGGCGTGCACTCAAGCCTCGACCACCTCTTTAAACTCATCGAGGTGGGCCGTCACTACGGCCTGAAGAACCAGACCTTCATCCACTGCTTCATGGATGGTCGCGACACCGATCCACGCAGTGGCAAGGGCTTCATCGAGCAGGTCTCGAAGGTGTGCCAGGAGAACGATGCTGCCATCGCCAGCATCATAGGCCGTTTCTACGCCATGGACCGCGACAAGCGCTGGGAGCGCGTCAAGGAGGGCTACGACCTGCTGGTCAACGGCATCGGCAAGCAGGCTACCGACATGGTGCAGGCCATGCAGGAGAGTTATGACGAGGGCGTGACCGACGAGTTCATCAAGCCCATCCACAATGCCTCTGTCAACGGTCTCATCGAGGAGGGCGATGTGGTCATCTTCATCAACTTCCGCAACGACCGCGCCAAGGAACTCACCGTGGTGCTCACTCAGCAGGACATGCCGGAGCAGGGCATGAAGACCATCCCCGGCCTGCAGTACTACTGCATGACGCCCTACGACGCTTCGTTCCAGGGCGTGCACATCCTCTTCCCCAAGGAAAACGTGGAGGACACCCTCGGCGAATATCTCTCGCGTCAGGGCAAGCGCCAGTTGCACACCGCCGAGACGGAGAAGTATGCCCACGTGACCTTCTTCTTCAACGGTGGTCGCGAAAAGCCCTTCGAGGGTGAAGACCGCATCCTCGTGGCCAGCCCCAAGGTGGCCACCTACGACCTGAAGCCGGAGATGAGCGCCTACGAGGTGAAGGACCGTCTGGTGGGAGCCATCAACACCCAGCAGTACGATTTCATCGTGGTCAACTTCGCCAATGGCGACATGGTGGGCCACACCGGCGTCTACAACGCTATCGCCAAGGCCGTATGGGCTGTGGACAACTGCGTGCGTGAGGTCATCGAGGCTGCTAAGGCCAACGACTACGAGGCCATCATCATTGCCGACCACGGCAATGCCGACAACGCCATCAATCCCGACGGCACGCCCAACACGGCTCACTCGCTGAACCCCGTGCCCTTCATCTACGTGACCAACAACAACTCGGCCACCGTTCGCGACGGCCGTCTGGCCGACGTGGCTCCCTCCATCCTCCACATCATGGGTCTGGAGCAGCCGAAGGACATGACCGGCGAATGCCTCATCCAGGACTAAGCAAAAAGAAACCCTTACCCCTCAAAATAAAGGCTGCGCATCGTCGCAGCCCTTATTTTTTGCGCTATTTCTGAGGCCATATGGTAATGACGGAAATTTCTTTCCATAAAGATCGCCGACCAGAATCCGATTCTCCTGCCCCAACGCTTTGGGCTACTTGCGTAATCTTTTTTACTCTTAAACTTTAAATATCCTTTTCGCCATGCG
>JAFUST010000029.1 GCA_017467535.1 Prevotella sp.
GTCGAATACTTGACCACGCTGCCCGTCACCGTCACGCTGTCGCCCTTGTCACCCTTGTCGCCCTTGTCACCCTGCTCTCCGCGTGCCTTCTTGTCCGTCACCACGCCGTTCACCACCCAGTAGCCGCTGTCGTTGATATACGGGGCCGCGTCGCTCGCCTTCTCCGTCGTCTGCTCGTCTACGATTTCCTCGATGGTCTTGCCGCTGGTCGCGCGGAAAGTACCCCTGAACTCGTTCAGCCCCTTCGAGATGACCGTCTGCCGGTGGCTGCTCAGCGTGAAGTCGTTGATGCCGCTGTATTGCACCATGCTCGGTGCCTGGATGCCCTTGTCAAGAAACTCCCCGTTATAAGCACTCAGGATGATGGCCGACTGCCTGTCCGCGCTGCTCCTGCTGCCCAGTTGTGCAATCTTGTCGCCTGCCTCCGGGATACCTGTCGAGTCGCTGTCCTTGTCCGTGCCGCTCATCACGATATAGTGGTAGTCCTCGCCGTCTTTCTGCACCACACCGCTGCTCACCGCCGCAACCAGCCGCCAGTAGTATTTGTTGCTCACATTGTAACTCGTTCCCGTCGCTGCGTCGAAGGTCGCACACACCACCTGGTCGCCCACGGCAAACTGCTGGCTTATCTTCCGCTCGCCGTCAGTCGCCTTGAAGTAGCACTTGTAGTCGCCGTTGCTCAACGTCTCCACCCTGTCAATCTCGGCATTCGCAGGAGTCAGGATAATCTGTCCCCCCACGCTCTTTATCTCGTCGATAGACAGTTCGAAGAAGTGCGCCACCTTCGCCGTCAGTTTATCCACGCTGATCTCCCCGGCCAGCAGACGCTCTATCTCCGCAGCGTCCGCATACAGCGTGCCGCCTACCCGCACGTCGCCCAGTTTCCCGTTCTCCGTGTCCTTCGTCGTTGTCAGGTCGCCCTTCACCGTCAGCAGTCCGCCGCCGCCCGTCAGGTAGTCCGTCACCTTCGCCACGGCCGTCTCGAACACGTCCGTATACAGGTTCTTCAGCCAACTCTTCACCTTCGTCGTGCCGCCTTCCACCACCTGCTTCACGTAGCCCCAGGCACCGTCGGCACCGAACTCCGCGCCCTTCTTGAACGTAATCTTTCCCTCCGCCGTGTCGTCCCCGGTCTTGCTCAGATAGCGCTCGTCCGTGTCGCCGTAGTCGGTCAGCCCGTCAGCCCGTTGCGCATGGCCCGCCTCAGCGGCATAGTCTGCCTCCTTGGCGTGCTTCGACTCGTCTGCCACACCGGCACGATCTGCATAGCGGCTCCGGTCTGCAGAACCATAATTGCCGCTCTGCGTCACCAGACCGCCCCCTGCTGTCACTCCGTTTCCCGATGCCTCGCTTTTCTTCGGCTTCAGCACCATCTTCACTCTTGTCAGTTCCATATCTTCATCTTATTTGTTATCTGCCTTGTCAGCCTTCAATATTCTTTCAGTTTCAGTCTCGCGGTGCCGCCCATCAGGTTCCGGTCCATGCCCAGACACACCATCTCCTTGCCCAGTGCCGGGTGCCGGTAGTGATGCCAGCGGCTCCAGCCCTCACCGTCCTCCTCAAGCGTCTGCTCCAGTTCCACGCGCGCCTCATGCAGTTCTTTATAGTAACTGTCCACATACAACTGTTCGGCCTTCGCCTCCACGTCCTGGTTAGCGTCATAGATCGTCGTCACCGGAAGTCCTGTACCCGCAGCAGTGGGCGTGTTCATCATCACACCGCCGCTCACTCCCAGTTCTCGCAGATCCGAGGCGGTCAGACCGCTGCACAGTTTCATCTCTATATCGTCCTTCTTGTTCACGTAACGCTCGTCCGTGTCACTCATGTATACCAGGTCGCCCTCGCCGCCGCTCTCCAGCCCGTTGTCACTATACACCTTCATCTCAAGCGTCTTCACCATCACACTGCTCACATGGGCCAGCAGCGCAACGCTCTCCGTGCTCCACTTCGTATGGCGCCAGAAACTCGGATGCCTGCGGCTTATCTCACCCCATAGCGTGTTCACCGGACCCAGTATCTCAAACTCCACGTCACCGCTCAGACGGTCGCTGCGCCTGATCGGTATCGCCATCCCAACGGCATCTATCCCCAGACGGTAGTCTATGTTGTTCTGCACGGGAAACTCCGAACCGGTCAGTTTGTCGCCTATCTTGGGGTCTATGCCGATGTAGAAGCACTGACGGTAGTATTCTCCGTCATCGGCACACGCACCGCGGTCCTTGTATTCCATCCACACAAAGTCGCTCAACGCTCCGGTGCCGGTGCCGGCAACGCCCGTTCCAAGAGTCTCGCCCTTCTCCTTTTCAACGAGCACCTTGTCGCCAATCCGCAGCATGCACGCCAGCACGGCAACCTTCGATATCGTGTCTGTGCCGTCACCAACGGCGCTCCACTTGTATTCATATTCCTCCGGACCCGTTCCTGTAAAGGGGGTCACACCGTCCACTATCGACGGACCGCCCACCTCTCCTTTCACCGTCACACCGGTGCTCGCATCGGCCTCCGCTTCGCTCCTCGGAGTGCTGCTCTTCCAGTATTTACGAGTGTAGTACCGGCCGTCTTTGTTCTCACGGCTCGGCACGGTCAGACCCTTGTGTATCACCTTTCCTTCCCGTTCTGGCCACGCCACGCTCACCTTCATCACTGGGTTCAGCACAACGCTGCCGCTCACCACGATATAGTTCACCGACTCGTCGTCGGCAGGACTGAAACTGCCGCCGCTCTCATTACCCCGGTAACGTGCAACGGGGATGCTTCCCAGAAGGTCGCTGTCACTCGGACGGGCACCCGCCTCGCTGTCGTCGCAGTTGCCGTTCACGCTCACCAGCAGATAGTTCTCCATATCTACATGGCTCACAGGGCTGTTGTCGCTTACGGTGGTCTTTTTCTCTATCTTGCCGAAACTCAGCAGAGCACTGCCTATGCTGCGGCTCAAGGCGTTCACAGCGCGCTCCTGGTTCTTGTTGTCCTGGCACCACGTCGTCACCACGTCCTTCCCGCCGCAGAAAAACTGCCAGCGCGGATGGTTCATCACTCTCACAAACCAGTCGGTCACCTTCGCACCCGAATAGTCGCTGCTGCGGTCATTCGTTATCGCGATGAAAGCGCTTTGGGCATGGTCGCCCTCACCGTCGCTGCTGTATTCAGTCATGTATTTCTGCATGTTCGTGAAGGGGCTCAACAGACTGTCACCGTCCAGGGGACTCTCTATCAGACGCTCCATGCGCTTCGTCTCGCACGTCACCACTATCTGGTTGAACACCTCGCCTATCGACAGTTGGGTGTCACAGTCACCGGCCATGACGGTGCTGATGTCGGTCACCGCGAATGAGGTCGGTTCCGTACCGCCCCCTATCAGGTCTTTCCACGTTATGCTGCCGCCGCGCACGCTCTCCCAACTGAACAGGTAGAAGTCACGTCCTTCCTGCACAAGGTGAAGGTTCAGCCATTTCAGCAGTTCCTCCAGCACTGTGAACTGACTCCACGTGTCGTCTTCACTGTCTCCAAGAAACAGCAGTTCCGAGATTGCCAGACTCGCCAGCACACCGTACCGGTCGGAATCCTTCTCGTCGGCCGACAGGCACTTGCTCCCGTCATAGAGCAGACGCACGCCGGCAGAAGAGATCGTTCCGTCGCAGCAGCCGCTCACAATGCCTGTCACCACGTCGCTCAGAAGCACGTTCTTGGCTCCACGCTTCACGCTGCCGTAACTCACGCCATGCCAGCCTATGCCCTTGTATTTCGAGTATTGCAGCGCCGACAGGGCATCGATGCAGTTCAGCGTCAGTTCGTCCAGAACCTCGTTATAAGGCTGGCTGTACGACATCGGCTCTATGTAACCGCTGAACAGAAGTCTTCCGTCACGGCTGATTTCTATAGCCGCGTCGCGGGCATTCGCCTGAAACAGGTCCGCCACAAAGTCATTCACCAGCAGACGAACAGTCGCACTATGGCATACCAACACGTCCAGCGTGTCGTTCATTTCGCAGGTCAAATCCACAGAATCGTCCGAAAACCACATACCGCTCTCGTCGGTCCCTATCTCAACATCGCGGACGGCGCTGCCGCCGGTCACCATCACCACGGTCACCGTCTGCCCCTTCTCATTCACAAAACTTCCGTGTATCTTCATATCTTCCTATCAGTCTTATTAGCCCTATTAGCCCTATTAGTCTTATCAGTCTTATTAGCCTTATCAGCCTTATCAGCCCTATCAGCCCTATTAGTCCTGTCACCCCAGCCCATACCTCCGGCCGCTCTTCTTCTTCAGGTTGCTTGAATGGCTCGCCACCAGCAGAATGTCGTTGCCCTGAACCTTACCCACAATGCTGCCGGGCGGCAGGGACACCTGCGACGGACCGATCATGCTGCGCAGTTTGTCCAGAGGGGCCACAACCTCGGGATTGCTGCGCGCACCCGCATATTCGCCAATCAAACCCAGCGTCGGACCGCTCACAATACCGCCATTCGCAAACGCTATGCCCTTCAACTGGCTCGCAGCACTTACCACGGCGGCTGTGCCCGCTATCGTTCCCGCTATGAAGTCCCATATCGTGAAACTTTCGCTCAGTTTCTTCGTCATCGTCGCCACCAGTTGGGCCACCGCAGCAGCCATCGACAAACCGGCCATCGCTGCACCAAGGGCCTTCGAGTCTCCGGCAAGGCCATTCATGCTCTGGCCAAGGCCCTGAAGCGCACCCACCACCTTGCTCACATCGCCAAGCGTGTCATGCGCCTCCGCTGTGGAGGCTACCAGAACGCCATACTCACGCAGACTATCGGCCTCCTCCTCCAGAGCCTTGATGCGCTTGTTCGCATTCTTCAGGTCTTCGCCGGTCATGTCCTGGCGAAGTGTGCGCAGACGCTCCAGCATACTCTCTATCTGGCCCAGTGTGCCTATTTGCTTGCCCGCTTCCTCAATGTCCTTTCCCATGCCCTTCAGAGCACTCTCCGAGGCAAACCCGGTCAGGTCTATCCCGGTGCCCGGCTGGGAGGCAGGCTTCAGGCCTTCCATATTCAACAGGCGCTTCTGCTCTTCCTGATATGCCCTGATCTTCTCCTGAGCCTCCTCCGCTGCCGCTATCTGACGTATCAGACCCTGCGTCAGCGTCTCGTTGCTCGGATCGGCAGCATCCAGTTGCTTCTTCCATATTCCTATGTTGTGCGCAAGGTCGCTGTAACTCTTCGCGCCTGCCTTCAACGTCTCATCATTCCCATTTGCCCTATTAGCCCCTTTCGGGTTAGTCGCAACCGGTGTCACTGTCGGAACACTTACATCCGCGCCCAGTTTCTTCCGGCCTTCATCCAGCCGTTGATTCACTATCTCTTGCCGCTTCGCAATCTCTTTCTGCTGGGCTATGATGCGCGCGCCTTCCTTTCTCAGGTCTTTCAGTTCCTTGCTGTCGCCATAGTGCTTCTGGCCGCCCAGTTCGGTGCTGATCAATTCCTGCGCTCCGCCGTTCTTCCATAGGTCGCGCCGCTGGTCAAAGTTACGTTGCAGGTCTATGTCCAGTTTGGCTCCTTCTGCGGCCAGCGCTTTCATCTGAGCCTCATAGCCCAGTTGCTCGCAATAGGCCTGGCTCTTCTTCGTCAGCACGTCATACCATGCCGCTGCTGTCTTATGGCTGCCGAACACATCACCGTATTTACGGTTCAGACCGTCCACAGCCGCCTTCGCGTCGCCCTTGCCCTTGATCAGTTCACCCAGTTTCCTGATCTCTTCATCCATATCAACACGGGCGTTGGCAGCCGCTTGCTTATAAGCGTCCTCACTCTCCTTCAGGGCTTCGGTACTTCTGGACAGATCCCCTGCAGCATCCGCTGCTTCCTCAGACTTGCCCGTGAAGTAGATGACTGCCTCGGTCAGCGCTGCTATCGCTATGCCGATAATCGAGGCCACCTTCAGAGCCTGGAGGGCTATGCGCAAACCCGTGGCCGTGGCTATGCCTTGCCGCATCATCGCCGTCAGCAGTTTCAGTTGCAGGTTATGGGCTATCGCTCCGCCAGCAGCCAGGACCTGGGCCACGCCCAGCGACTTTACCGCCGTGGCCAGTTTCAGCGCTCCGCTCGCGGCCATGGTCAGGTTCGCGCCTATTGTCAGATAGGGCATGATGCCCTGCACAAGTTCACCCACACGTTCCTTGATGTCGCCGATGGTGTTCTCCAGGGCCTTCATCTCGCCCGTCGGGGTATTGCGCAGTTCCTCATTCATGTTGCCCACGTTCTGCGTAATAATCTCGGCAAGCATCGAGGCGCGCTCCATCTCCGTGCCGGTCTGCATCACCTTCTTCTGGGCTTCGCTGAAACTGATGCCTACACGCTGCAGTGCTTCCGTCTGCCCTTGCATGGCCTTGCCCAGCAGGTTTCCGATACTCTGCGCATCCTGCTGGGTCGCGTTCAGACCGTTCTGCTGCGCAATGAGGTTGTTCATCGCCGGAACCAGTTCCTCCAGTGCTTCCTTCTCATGAAGGAAGGTGCTCACCTGCTGCATGCCGGCCAACTGCACCTCGTCGCCAATCACACCCACCGCCTGCTGCGCACTGGCCAGTTCCTTCATCTGCTGGATGTCGGCAGCACTGGCATCCATGCGCTCGCGCATCACCGTTTCCAGCCGCTTCTCGTTCTGTTCCTGCACGGCATAGGCATTCGTCAGTTCCTGAAGACCGCGCTGCATCTGGCCAATGGTATTCGTCACACCGTCAAGGGCCATCGACACATTGGCCAAATCAGCGAAAGCATTGGAAAAACGGCTGGCCGCTTTCTCGGCAGCACCCAACTCTTTCTTCAGGTTACCGATATCGGCCGTGGCATTCACCACACGCTGTTGGCCGTCAACTTCCAGTTGAATTTTGAAGTTTACTGTATTCGCCATTTTTCGCTCGTTTTATTTGGATGTTTCAATTGTTTTTCGTATCTTTGTAGCATGTAAAGATACATGCCTTATGTTGAAGAAAGTTCTATATTTCCTGCTGGCTGCCTCGCTGATCGCGATGGCTGTATTCAGTTTTGCATACAACGCATGGGGAATGGTGCTTTCGGCCATAGTGTCATTCGTGCTTATAGTTATCTGCATCTGGATCTGGCTGGGAGAATGTGATTTCGAAAGCCCGAACGTTCACCATCGTAACCTCTTCGAATAACCACCGCCTTAACTCCGTCCAATGCTCATCTCCCTTTTACCGCATGTTGCGATTCCGTCGTAACCTCTCTTTCCCGCTTCAGCACTTTCATCAGCCGCGCCTTCTGCGCTTCCGCGCTCAGCGTCTCTTTGGGCGCTTCCTGTTTCTTGCCTTTCTTCTTGTCCCAAGGCAGAGGAAGCAGCCGCTCCGGCTTCATCTTACCTTTCACATGCGGCTGGATGACAATGCTCGCCAGGATGCGCATACGTTCCCATTTTGCTTGCTCCTCACTGTCGCGATTATCGCTCCAGGCTTTCGCAGCACTGTTGAAATCGTCCACGTCCAGCCGGCACCAGTCATCCAGCCGCATACCCATACAGCCCAGGGCGAAACCAAGCAACTCTTCTATTCCTGGTGTGTTTTTTTTTCACCGTCAGAGCCGCTGCCGCCCTTACCGCTGTCACCCTGATTGAGTTCATCCGCCCAGGTGGCCATCTCGTCTATGCCGATGGCATCGGCAAACTCCATCAGGCTCATGTCGAACTCCAGGCCTTCGTGCTTGCACGCACTCACAATGCAGCACCACAGGAACGTGATGTTCCCTTCCAAGTCTGCGTCTGTCAGCGTCGAGGCTTCCTTACCCGTCTCTTTCTTGTAGCGCAGCATCGCGCCCATCGTCGGGCGGCACGGATATTCCTTGCCATTTACTTTAATGCGTATCTCTTTCATATCGTTATTGCTAAGTTATATGTCACGTTTCTTTATGTCCTGATTCTATCGCAATCGCCCACTCCCTCGTGGGGGAATGGGCGGTCTTCCTGCATGTCACGCAGGATCAATGCTGTCAGCCTTCTCCACCGCTTTCCTTGCCAGGATAAACCGATGGCTCGCCGTCGTTCTCCAGATTGCCGCTGTAGGTGGCATCGTCGCCCGCCGGGCTCGTCTCCTCCAAAGAAGCAATCACAAAGTTCCCTTTCACGTAAGGGGTCTCGTCCTCTTCGCGCTTGAAGGCTTCCACTTCCACGCTCTGACCTTTGCCCCACTTCGGCGAAATTTCATCAAAGCCGTTCTCGGTCTCGTCATAGAAGCGCAAACCATCGAAACTAATCGAGATCGACAGTCCCGTCACGCCCTTGCCTTTCCACAGTCCGCTCTGCTTTCCTAAGTTCGCTGCGGGTTTCACTGCACGGTCTTTGGTCTCACTGTTGAAAGTGAGGGTGTGGCTGGTGCAATGGCCAACGGCCTTGCCGCCTACCTTCAGCAGCAGGTCGCTGCCGTTAATATAACTGTTTTCCATATCGTTTGAATGATGTTTGAATGTTGTTTCAATAATGTTTCAATGCTTACTTATCTGCCTTATCAGCCTTATCAGACTTATTAGTCCTATCAGTCCTATCAGTCCTATCAGTCCTATCAGCCCTATTTGCCTTATTGGTCTTATCAGCCCTATTCCGCCAAACAACTGTCGTCATCCCTGTCGCTGCAGCCACCAACAGCACGCAAAAAAGGGCATCACGCGCCTTGCGCCAGCCGCTCGGGCCTTTGTCACCGGTACTGGCCGACTGCTCTGCAGACGCTGTGGATGTGCTGATGAGCGAACAGTCGCTCACACTGCCGCTGGCGGCATCCACCGACGGTCCACTGCCGCCGCAACCCGATGCTTCTGCCTCTATCAACACACGCGACGGGGTCGCCAGCCCTCCTTTCGCAATACTGGCCGGGGAGAGAGCCTCCCCGGGAGAACCTCCGTCCGGCACAGGATCAATGCTGATCCGGATCTTCGCGGTCCCCGTACTTGGCGTTCCGCCCGCGGTCCTGATGCTCGCGACGTTGGCCGCGCTTGACTGAAGACTGTCTCCCACCGACACACTGCTGGCCTGGGTCATTGTCTTCGCCGATCTGCAACTCGCTCCTGACAGGACAAATACTCCTGTAATCACAAGACTCAATAGCCTCGATAGCACGGCTGAGACGGTTGAGCGCACGACGGGTGCGCAGGTTCTCGGCCCTGAGTTCTTCCAGTTTCTCATTGGTTTCTTCATTTTTCTGTTGCAAGGTGACAAGAGACGACGAGACATCTTCATACATCTGCTTGTACGTGTCATGGATCTCCTTGGCCTCGCGCGTGCGACAAAGCGTACGCCCGAACAGCCACGTCACCACCGAACCGATGGCTCCCGAGGGTAGCACCCATTGCAGTATGTCGGTCATTACGTCCATCTCTCATCTTGGTTAAGCCGGCCGGCCTTTTCTGGCATATCGGCCCCATTACTCCTATCAGCCTTTTTCAAACCACACGAATCTCTTGCAGCCACTTCTTCACGTCAAAGCAGGGACAGTCCTTCCTCGCGCCGGGCAGGTCTCGGTGACCCACAATCGCCACGTCCGGATGCTTACGGTGGAAGTTCATCACGTACTTCGCCATGGCTTCCTTCTGGGCCTGCGTCCGGGTGTCCTTGTTGGTCCTGCCGTCCTTGCTCTTGCCGCCAACATACACAATGTGAAGGCTCACATGGTTATAACCGGCTGCACCGTTGGTCACCTCCCAGGGGTCCACCCACGCATCTTCATTGTTGCCCACCAGACGCTCCACGCCACCGTTCAGATGGATCATGTCCGTGTAGCCTACCTGCTTCCAGCCGCGACCGCCTTGCCTCACGGGGTCGCAGTGCCAGTGCCGGATGTCGGCACTGGTCACCTCGCGGCCCTCAGGGGTAGCGGTGCAGTGGATCACAAGATATTTCAGAGATTTCTTCACGATTGGTTATCGTTAAGGTTAAAGTTTTCATTAACGTTATTGTCATCCACCGACCTTACTCGTCGTCAGCGTCAGCGTGGCCGTCTTGGTCTCGTCGCTGTCCAGAGCCAGCGTCACAGTGCCGGTCACGTCACTAGTGCCGCGGTTCGGATCGGCCACGATGGCCAGTTTGCCGCCCAGATCCTTCACGCTGAAGCCTTCAGGGGTCTTGCCCACGATGTGGTAGTCACCGCTCGCGGTCACCTCTACCTCCTGAGTGCCGCCGTCGGCTGTGAAGGTCTTGCTCTGGGGGGCAAGACTGATGCTGCCTGCTGTCACGGGGAACTGCTTCTCCGCGCGGGTGTCAAGCACCACCACCTCCTCACCGAAGGCAATGTTGGTGTCGGCCTGCATCTTCATCTTGAAGAAGTAGCGCTCTCCAGCATTGGTCAGCTTGTCAATCTGAATCACGTCCTCGTCCTCGCTCAGGTTCACACCGGCAAACAGGTTGCCGGTCTCGTCAGGAGCGCACAGGGTGGCAACGATCAGACCGGTAGGCCATCCGGCCAGCGTCTCAATCTTCACACCCTTGAACGACTTCTGGTTCAGGCTGGTCTCATCGCTGTTCTTGTGCTCACGGTCGGTCAGTTCCTGGTCGTACTTCTCCCAGTCCTCCAGGCTCATGATGTAGCGCAGGGAGGGATTCTCCTTGATGGTCTCGGGAATGGCGGCCTTGATGGCGTACAGCTTGCCAATCATGGTCGTCTCGGTGGTGGAGATGCGCTTCACGTCACCGTCATTCTTCATACGGTAGAGAATACCGTTGAACAGGTGATCGTCATCATTGCCAAACTCACCGTTGATGTAGTGCAGACCCAGTTCGAACTTCACCTGCTTCGAAAGGGCGTCGAGCAGTTCGTTCTGCACATTCGGGGGAAGTTCCGTGAACACAAGGTCGCCCTTGGGCTGCCACGGGCGCCAGATATTGCGGAACGTGTTCGGGTTGAAGGTCGTGAAGGCCATGAACTCCTCAGGTTCCAGCACATGCTCCGAATAGTTGTATCCGCCCTTCGAGTCGCGGTCGTCGGGCATCTCCTTCACTTTCTGAAGCATCTTGCCGGTCTTCAGGCGGGGGATGCTCAGTTTCTTGGTCACGTTGGGAATCACGCAGATCAGGCCTTTGTCCACAATCTGACATCCCAGCACGGCGAGGGTAAAAAGTCTTTCAAGTACCTCGCCATTGTAGTTGGTGTTCTTAATTACGATTGCCATAAACTTAATTGGTTTTAGAATGTTATTCTTTACGTAGCGGTTACTTACGGTCTGCCCGATCAATACTGACGGCTACGCTCGTCGTAGGCAGCCTGGATGGCAGCCTTGCGCTTGTCCCACGCACTCTCCTTGGAGGGATCATCATGCAGGTCTTCTATCACACGCTTCGTGGCGGCCAACTCCTCAAGGGCTTTCTTGCCCTTTTCATAGTCGCTCTCCAGCAGGGCCGCAAAGGCCGGACGGGTCACGGCATTGATCTTGCCGCATTTCTCCGCGTCATCGAGCATCTTCTTCTTAAGGGCTACAAAGGCCTGGGCCTCCTTATCCTTGAAAGCCTGATTCTCAGCCTTCAGCGTAGCGTTCTCGGCAGCCACCGTTTCAGCAGATGCCGCCGTCTGGGTCAGCTGGGCCACAATCTGCAGCGCAGCCTCCTCCGAAGCACAGTCCTTGAACTTCGGGTTCTTTTTCAATTCGTCTAATAATGCCATTTTTTTTTCTTTTTGTGGCTCCATAAGAAGCCGGTTATTAAATGTAGCGTAAATCTCTTCTGCGGTCATTTTCCCTGTGGGAGAGGGGGCCACTGTCTCATCTACATCGTAGATTCCGTCAATGAAGCCTTGGTCAAGTGCTTCCTGCGCACTCAGCCAGTGCTCCTTCCCGTCGAAATACGTCTCACGTATCTCTGCCTCGCTTTTACCAAGCCGGCTGGCATACATCTGGCATAGGATTCCTTCCAGGGCGTCAAGTTCCTTGATACAACTGGCCATATCTTCTTTCGTGCCCCAGCAACCGCCGCGCACGTTGTGGATCATCAACCGGGCATAGCGGCTCATTTCCACGGGCTTGCCGCAAAGGGCTATGACAGAGGCCATCGAGGCAGCAATACCGTCTATATAGATATGGATATCGGCCTTGCTCTGGCGCAGGGCGTTGAAAATGGCAATGCCTGGATAGACTTCACCGCCCACACTGTTGATACGCACGTCGATGCGACCGTAGGCATGCTCGGCTTCCAGCAGTTCACGCATCACGTCACCGCTGCGCACCTCACCGCCAATCTCTCCGTAGAGCAACAGGCAGCAACTGCCGTTACCTGGGATAATGTTGAAAAACTTTTTCATCTGCTTTATCTTTGTATGGTGCGGCTATGCCGCGCCTGTTTCGGGTTTTTGCTGCAAAATAAATGCTTTTCCACAACCCCTGCAAATCGGGATTTTATCATGACATTTTATAACGTCATCATGCCGTTATAAAGTTTCATCATGCGCCACCGATTTGCCCGTCTCCTATTTTATTACCAATTTTGCATCGCATAACAAAGGGAAAATATGGCAAATTTGACAAATCAGCAGAAAAAGGATTGGGCCAAGACGCTCTATCTGCGCGAGAACCTCACACAGCAGGAAATAGCCGACCGTGTGGGCGTGTCACGTGTCAGCGTCAGCAACTGGATTCGGACCGGCAAATGGGAGGAACAGCGCACCGCTCTTACACTCACACGCGAGGAACAGGTACGCTCGCTCTACCGACAGGTAGCGGCCATCAACAAGGCCATCGAGGAACGCCCCGAGGGGGAGCGCTTCGCCACATCGGCAGAGGCAGACATCATCGGAAAACTCTCCAAGTCCATCCGCCAGATGGAAACGGAGGTGGGGATTGCGGATGTCGTTTCTGTCAGCACGAAGTTCATCGAGTTCCTGCGGCCCATCGACCTCGAAAAGGCAAAGGAGGTCACACGCCTCATTGATGCCTTTATCAAGTCCATTCTATAGTTAAGTATGCTTAAAAGACAATAAGATATGAGCAACTTCATCAACATTTCCGACTACGACGCCAGCATCCACAGTGAGATTCTGGATGCACTGGTACGCAAGGACAAGTCGCTCGTCGAAATCTGCGAGGACCGCGCCGTCGCAGAGATGCGCTGCTACCTCTCAGGGCGATACGACTGCGATGCGCTCTTCGCACCGAATGTTGCGACTCAGTCGCAACCTGACACCCGCCACCAACTCGTACTCATGATGGCACTCGACATCGCCATCTACCACATCTTCTCTATCCATAATCCCATGAAACTCTCCCAACTGCGGAAAGACCGCTATGAGAGGGCTATCGAATGGCTGAAGGCCGTAGCCGCTGGTACCATCTCCATCGAGGGGGCACCTCTGGCACCGGAAGAGAAGCAGGTGGCAAACCAGTCTTTCCGGATAGTTTCTAATCCCAAACGTCATAATCACTTTTAAACAATGAGCAGAAAAAACAGTAAAAACAAGCGCATCACAACGGGTGGACTCCGCCCGCTGCCCGGGCAGCAACAGCCGTCCACTATCATCCTGTCAACACCCAAGCGCTTCGGTATAGATATCGAGACCTTTATGAATGCGGTACGATCGGCCGACAATATCGACTATTACCGGCGTACACGCCTCCTCGATCTCTACGAAGATATCGCCATCGATACGCATCTGACTTCTGTCATGAACCGACGACGTGATGCCGTCAACGCCGCGCAAGTGTCATTCAAACGAAACGGAATACCAGATGATTCGGTCAACGACCAACTGAAATCTCCATGGTTCGGCAGACTCATCGCTGATATCATCGATGCAAAGTTCTACGGATTCTCGCTCTTCCAGTTCTATCGTGACGAGCACGGATGGATCAACTACGACCTCATACCGCGCAAGCACGTCGATCCCGTCCGACGCACCATCATGCGACGGCAGGGGGAAATCTCCGGACCGTCATGGGATGAGTACCCCAACATGCTTTTCGTCGGACAACCGCGCGACCTTGGTATGCTGCTCAAAGCCGCTCCGTGGGTCATCTACAAGCGCAACGACGTGGCTGACTGGGCGCAGTTCGCTGAAATCTTCGGCATGCCCATCGAGGACTATACCTACGACACCGGCGACGAGGAGGCACGCGCGCGGGTCATCAAGGACGCACAGGAAGCAGGAGCACTGAAGAAGTATATCCACGCCCGCGACGTGGAACTCCAACTCATCGAGGCCGGAAACAAGACAGGCTCCAGCGACCTCTACGAAGGTCTGTGCGAGCGGTGTAACAAGGAAATATCTAAACTCTTCCTGGGCAACACCCTCACCACAGAGGCACAGACAACTGGCACGCAGGCTCTCGGAACGGTTCACAAGAAGGAGGAAGACCAAATCCTGAAGGCAGATCAGAATTTTGTCCTCAACGTACTCAACTACGACATGGCCGATATCTTTGCGGCCATGGGCGTCAATACGCAGGGGGGTATGTTCACCTTCCCCGAACCGAAATACATCGACCTCACCGCGAAGTCCAACATCCTGGTGCAACTCCAGTCCAACTTCCGGCTCCCCATCTCCGACGACTATCTCTACGAGACGTTCGGCATCGAGAAGCCCAAGAACTACAACGAAATGAAACAGCAAATTGAGGACAATCATCTCCTCCAGCAAGTGCTTTCGTCACCTGGCATACAGTTCCATGAGGGCGATGATGACCAGGATGACGGACAGGAAGACCCGGAGGTTCGTAATGACGATAGAACGTTATCACGAAATCACGAGAAAAAGAAGACCGTCAAAAACATACTGCGGAGTTTTTTCGCACGAGCCCCTCGCGACCGGGGGGCAGTTTTAGAATGGTAGTCAACGACCTCTACTACGGTCCCGTATGGCGCGACACCATCGCGCCCATCAAGGCAGAGGCCTCTACGGTTTCCATCTCCGATGAAATCATAGCAGCAGCTCTCCGCAACATCTACCGACGCGATTTCAACCCCCACGACGACATTGAACCGAACCTGTTCAATACCATCGCCCAAACCCTCGGTAGCGCCGTCACCGAAGGCTTCTCTGCAGGCAGCGGTTCCGCCGCTGCCCCCAGCCTCGGTCAAGACCCATTCCTCCATGCCCTCCGCCATTCCACCGATGTCTTCGCAGCCTTCAAGACCCACCGGGCGCAGAACGACATGGCCGCCCGTCTCCTCGATTCTAACGGCAATCTAAAGCCGTTCAAACAATGGAAGGAAGAGGTGCTCCCTATCGCCTCGCACCAGTGCAACAACTGGCTCGAAACGGAATACAACACGGCCGTACTCCGAGCACGTCAGGCCGCCAACTGGCAACAGTTCCAGCGTGAGAAGGACATACTGCCTAACCTCAAATGGCTACCGTCAACGTCGCCCAATCCGGGCGCGGACCACCGCCCGTTCTGGAACACCATCCTCCCCGTCGATCATCCCTTCTGGGACCAGCACCGCCCCGGCGACCGCTGGAACTGCAAGTGTGACCTCACCTCCACCGACGA
>JAFUST010000030.1 GCA_017467535.1 Prevotella sp.
TATAGCAATGCACGAACACCTGAGTCTTCAGACCGTAAGCCTTACCAATCTCGATGAGCTTGAACAGGTGGTCAAGGCTGGAGTGTACACCGCCGTCTGAGGTCAAACCCATCAGGTGCAGTTTTTTCCCGTTCTCCTTAGCATAGCTGTAAGCGGCCTTCACCTGTGCATTCTCCATGATGGAGCCGTCCTTGCAGGCGCGGTTAATCTTCACGAGGTCCTGATACACGATACGACCGGCACCGATATTGAGGTGACCCACCTCCGAGTTACCCATCTGTCCATCGGGCAAACCAACGTCCTCGCCGCTGGCCTGTAGCTGAGAGTGAGCCGAAGTGGCTGTTAACAAGTCGAGATACGGGGTCGGCGTGTTGTAGATGACGTCACCCTTACCATGCTTACCGATTCCCCATCCGTCGAGAATCATCAAAAGTGCTTTCTTTGCCATAATCTTTATCTTTTTTAACGTACGTTTCCTAAAATCGACTGCAAAGGTACGAATAAGTGAGCGAATTTGCAAGAAAACTGATGACATTTTACGCACTCACACATCTTTAAAATATAAAAAGTATATACTTAAAGACTATGAACGTAAAGGAATTGGAATTGCTTGCGGAGAAGAACCGTAAGCGATTAGTTGAGGTGGTTTATGCCGCCAAGGCCGGTCATATCGGTGGCGACTTGTCGTGCCTGAACGTCATGACGGCATTGTATTTTCATGTGATGAAGAATATCGAACCGGGCAATAAGGTGCCTGAGCATGGCGGACGCGGCATGGGCAATCCTGAGCGCGACCGCTTTGTGCTGTCGAAGGGACACTGCGTCGAGGCACTCTATGTAACGCTCGAGGCCAAGGGCTATCTGAAATCCGACGTGCTTGACACGCTGGGCCAGTTTGGCAGCATCCTGAGCGGACACCCAACGATAGAGGTTCCCGGCATTGAGGTGAATAGTGGTGCACTGGGGCACGGACTGGGCATCGGTGTCGGCATGGCCATTGCCGCCAAGATGGATCAAAAGCAGTGGAAGACCTACGTGCTCATGGGCGACGGCGAACAGGGCGAGGGCTCTATCTATGAGGCTGCTATGGCCGGTAACAAGTATCAGCTCGACAATCTGGTGGCCATCATCGACCGCAACCACCTGCAAATCTCCGGCAATACGGAGGACGTGATGCCTATTGACAGCATCCGTGAGCGCTGGTCGGCCTTTGGCTGGGACGTGATGGAGATGAATGGCGACTCGATGGCCGACATCGTCAAGACGTTTGATGCCATTGACTATACCAACAAGAAGCCCCACCTGCTCATATCGAACACGACGAAGGGCCGCGGTGTCAGCTTCATGGAAGGTATCGCCAAGTGGCACCACGGCGTGCTGAACGAAGAGCAGTGCAAGGCTGCAGTAGCAGAAATCAGTGAAAGAATTGAGAAACTTTCTCTAAACTCTAATCTCTAAACTTTCTCTAAACTCTAATCTCTAAACTATCTCTAAACTCTAATCTCTAAACTCTCAACTAAGATATGATTGCATGTAGAAAACAGTTTACTGACACGTTGCTGGAACTGGCACGTGAGGACAAAGATATCGTTGCCGTCACCACCGATGCCCGTGGTTCGGTGACCTTGGGCGACTATGCCAACGCACTGCCCGAGCAGTTTGTGGAGTGCGGCATTGCCGAACAGGATGCCGTGGGCATCTCGGCCGGTTTGGCCCATTCGGGCAAAAAGGTGTTCTGTTGCGGTCCCGCCTGCTTTTATGTGGCCCGCTCGCTGGAACAGGTGAAGGTCGACTTGGCCTATTCTGAGAATCCCGTCACCATTCTGGGCGTGTCGGGCGGTGTGGCTTATGGTGCACTGGGTGCCACCCACCATTCGTTGCACGACATTGCCGTGCTGCGCACCTTCCCGGGCATGACGGTCTGTCTGCCCAGCGACTGGCGCTTTACGAAGAAGTTGGTAAAAGTGCTTGTCGACTACGACAAGCCCTGTTATGTCCGTGTGGGCCGTGCCGCCATTCCTGACGTCTATGTCGACGACAATTTTGAGGTCGTCCCCGGCAAGGCTATCCAGCTGTTAGACGGTACGGACGTCACCATCGTTGCTGCCGGTGAGACCGTCTACCATGCCTGGCAGGCCGGTTTGCAGCTGAAGGAGCAGGGCATCAGGGCCCGCGTGCTCGACTGCTCGTGGATCAAACCCTTCGACACGGAGGCTATTCTGAAGGCTGCCCGCGAGACGGGCCGTATCGTCACCGTCGAGGAGCACTCGAAGTTCGGTGGTCTGGGCGCCATGGTCTGCGAAACCATTTCTGAGCATCCCGTGCCCGTGCGCATTATCGGCATCCCCGACGAGAATGCCGTCCACGGCACGAATGCCGAAATCTTCCACCACTACGGCATGGATGCCGAAGGCATCGTGAAAGCCACAAAAGATTTCATCGCATGAACTTTATCATAGCTATTGACCAAAGCACGTCGTCGACGAAAGCCCTGCTGTTCGACGAGCAGTGCCGTGTGGTGGCCCGCACCAATGTGGACCACAAGCAGTACTACCCGCAGACCGGATGGGTGGAGCATGATGCTGAGGAGATTTATCAGAACATGGTAGAAGCCATCCGCCAGTTGATTCAATCCTCTCACCACTCACCTCTCACCTCTCACCTCTCAATAGCCATCACCAACCAGCGCGAGACCGCTGTGGTGTGGAACAAGACAACGGGCAAACCCATTGCCCGTGCCGTGGTGTGGCAGGACACGCGTGGTGCTGAGCTGTGCCGTGAGCTGCGTTCGCTGGGCTATGGCAAGCGCGTGTTCGAGAAGAGTGGCCTGCTCATCGACCCGAACTTCTCGGCAACGGGCGTCAAATGGTTGTTAGACAACATCCCCGGTGCCCGCGAACAGGCTAATCGGGGCGAATTGCTCATGGGTACCATCGACACATGGCTGGTGTGGCGGCTGACGGGCGGCAAGACCTTTGCCACCGATACCACCAATGCTTCGCGCACCATGCTCTTCAATATCCATACCATGCAGTGGGACGACGACCTGCTGCAGCTCTTCGACATTCCCCGCAGCATGCTGCCCGAGGTGCGTCCCTGCGATGCCGTATATGGCGAGACGACGTGCGAAGGACTGTTCCCAGAGCCCATCCAGATAGCCGGTGTCTTGGGCGACTCGCACGGTGCACTGGTCGGCCAGATGTGCTTCACGAAGGGTTCCGGCAAGGTAACCTACGGCACAGGGTCGAGTGTGATGGTGAACATTGGCGAGGAGGCCAAGGCTGCTCCTCAGGGACTGGTGACCAGCGTGGGCTTCTCAGCCTTAGGCAAGACGTGGTACGGCTTCGAGGGCAACATCTACAGCACGGGAGCCACGTTGAAGTGGATCTGCGACCAGCTGCAGCTCATCGGCCACCCGTCGGAGATGGAGGCGCTGGCTACGAGCGTGCCCGACAATGGCGGCGTCTATATCGTGCCCGCCTTCTCAGGACTGGGCGCCCCGTGGTGGCAGAGCGACGTGAAGGGTGCCGTCTTCGGACTCACCTTCGCCACGACGAAGGCCCACTTCCTGCGAGCAGCCCTGGAGTCCATCGCTTATCAGATCAAGGATTTGGTCGACGTGATGGCCCGTGCCACGGGTGGACGGCTGAGCGAGATATGTGCCGACGGTGGCCCGACGAAGAACCAGTTCCTGATGCAGTTCCAGGCCGACATGCTGGAGACGCCCGTGGTTTGTACGGAGGTCGACGATGCCTCAGCGCTCGGTGCTGTCATCATGAATGGCTTTGCCCGTGGCCTGTGGCAGTCGTTCGACGATGTGGTGGGCTTCCGCAAAGTCACGCAGACCTACCAGCCTGCTGACCGTCCCGACCGCTTCACGCTCTACCAGCAGTGGCGCAATGCCGTCAACCAGCTGATTAAGTAAATTTCTCTAAACTCTCATCTCTAAACTCTAAACTAAACAATAATATGAAAAACGGAAAGACATGTTTTGGCGTGATTATCGGAACACGCGCCTATTTTAACTCCGAACTGGCAAAGGATGTTCGTAAGCAGTTGCTGAAGACCCTTGACGAGGGTGGCTACGAATACGTTATCCTGCCTGAGGATGCTACGCCTACGGGTAGCAGCAGTATTGAAACCCGCGAGGACGGCCTGAAGGTGTCGAAGCAGTTTCGTGCTCACCGCGACGAGATTGACGGCATCATCGTCTCGCTGCCCAACTTCGGCTTCGAGATTGGTATCATCAATGCCATCAGTGATGCCGACCTGAACGTGCCTGTCATGGTGCAGGCCTGCGACGATGAGAACGACAAGGTGGACCTCGACTCGCGCCGTGATGCCTTCTGCGGTAAGATTTCGGTGTGCAACAACCTCTACCAGTATGGCATCCCTTTCACCGACACCACGCTGCACACCTATTCTATCTACGACCCGCTGCTGCGCAAGGATATCGACCGCTTCGCCGCCGTCTGCCGTGTGGTGAACGGCTTGCGCCACTGTCGTCTGGGCCAGATTGGTACCCGTCCGTTAGGTTTTAACACTTGTCGTGCCTCAGAGAAGCTGTTGCAGCGTTCGGGCATCACCGTGGTGCCAGCCGACCTCTCAGAGATTCTCTTTGCCGCCCAAAAGATCAGCGACGACGATCCCAAGTTCATTGAGATGTGCAACCGCACGTGCGACTATGCCAAGGTGCCCGACAACTACAAGGAGAAGCTGGGTCTGCAGGCTAAGTTCAGTGTGGCCGTCGAGAACTGGATTGAGGCCAATGACGTGCAGGCTGTAGCCATCCAGTGCTGGGACTCGCTGGAGCATAACTACGGTTGCGCGCCCTGTGTCACCATGTCGATGCTCTCAGACAAGCTCATCCCCGCTGCTTGTGAGACCGACCTCGCCGGTGCCGTGTCGATGTATGCCCTCTCGTTGGCTTCGCAGAATGCACCCGCCCTGCTTGACTGGAACAACAACTTCGCTGAGGACCGCAACAAGTGCGTCTGCACCCACTGCGGCAACTTCCCCAAGCAGTTCGTGGGCAATGGCGACCTGAAGTTAGGACCGTTGGGTGTGCTGGGTCGTACACTGGGTAAGATCAACACCTTCGGTGCCGTCTACGCCAAGGTCTCGGAAGGCCCCTTCACCTTCTTCCGCATCTCCACCGACGACCCCAAGGGCCAGATCAAGGCCTATCTGGGCAAGGGTCAGCTCACCAACGACCCCTACGGCATGGATGGCTGCATCGCCGTTACCAAGGTCGACAACCTACAGCAGTTAATGAAGTATATCTGCAAGAACGGCTTCGAGCATCATGTGGCCATGTGTCGCACCGATGTTGTCGACATTGTTCAGGAGGCCATCGAGACCTACCTCGGCTGGCAGCTCTACGTGCATGAGTGATTTTTCCTTCTCTGCGCTTCGCATAAGAAGAGTAGGGGAGTGTCCGACTGTCCATTTCCGAACACTGCGAGTGTCCAGAAATGGACAGTTTGTTTCGCGCTGTTGCTGATTATCAGTGGTTTACGAGTTTGGCACGGTTTTGGCTTGTAATAAAGCAGTAAAATAATTGTAACCGATATGAACTATTTCAGACAAGCCCTCGCCATGATGCGCGAGGAGAAGCTCTACTCAGCAATGTATATCTCTGGTACGGCATTAGCCGTGGCCTTCGTGATGCTCATAGCCGAAGTGTATTACGTGAAGGTGGCCGACATGGCGCCGGAGGTGCGGCGCAGCACGACGTACTATCTGAACTTTCTGCCCTTGAAGAGCGACCCGAATGTTGGCGCGCCCCTCAACCACGAAGTGTTCAGCACGCTGTTCCAGACGATGAAGATGCCAGAGTGTGTGACGGGTGCTATCATCATGTACTCCGATCAGCGGCCGTACATGAAGATGGCCGATGGCCTGCACGACCGGGCCGTCACCCGCCGATCTGTCGAGCCGGGCTACTTCCGCTTCTATGAGTACCGCTTTCTACAGGGAGCGCCCTTCACGCAGGACGACTTCGACAACGAACGCAGCGTGGCTGTCATCACCGAGGAGATCAGTGACCTGCTCTTCGGACGGGGTGCCAATGCCGTGGGGCAGACCGTCAGCATCAACAACTACGACTACCGCGTCTGCGGTGTGGTGGAGACGCCCAGTGCACTGATGGAACAGAGCGTAGCCGACGTCTGGATGCCCTATTCGGCCAAGAGTGCTGACGGCGGTTGGGACGTCAACTGGCGGGAAGCACCCGTTGATGTTATCTTCAGCGTGCCTGCTTCTAAGCGCGAGGCGTTCATGCAGGAACTGAAGGAGGTGGAGGCCCGCTACAACAGCGTTCACAAGGGCCAGGAGGCGGATATGACCATGTACTTGAAGAGCCACTACAGCAATGTGTGGGAAGGCATTGCCGATGTGTTTGATGCCTGGAACGAAAACCTCTTCTGGTATGTCGTGCCCGCCATCCTGCTCCTGCTGCTCGTGCCGGCGCTGAACCTGAGTGGCATGGTGGCCAGCCGCATGGAGCGCCAGTTGCCCGAGATGGCCATCCGCAAAGCCTTCGGTGCCAAGCGGCGTACGCTGCTGGGGCAGGTCATCATGGAGAACCTCGTGCTGACGCTCATCGGCGGCATCGTTGGGCTGTGCATCGCGTGGACGGCCCTCTACGCCTGGCGCGACTGGGTGTTCTACGTCTTTTCCGACAGCAGCAACCTCTATGGCAGCGTACCCGTCGTGCGCGGCGAAATGCTGTTCGGTCCCGCCATCTTCCTCACGGCACTGCTCGTCTGCTGCGTGCTCAATGTCTTCGCTGCCACCGTGCCCGCCTGGCTTAGCCTTAGGAAACCGATTGTTGAATCCATGATGATTAAGAAATGAAACAACTTAAAGAAATATTCCAGCGCAAGACATCCATCTGGCTGGCCCTCGAACTCATCCTCGTCACGCTGGCCTGCTGGTGGGCCTTCGACCCCGTACTCGTTTCGTATACCGTTACCAACCTGCCTATGGGCTACGATGCCGACCGGCTCGTCAGGTTTCAGGTGGCCAGTACCTTGCAGATACACGAGCAAATGGACAACTTAGATGCGTTCGCACCTGAAGGAGAGACGCTGCTGCAGAAAATACGCGAGATGGACGAGGTCGTGGAGGCCTATCCTGCCCGCAGCGTCCCCATAGGTTTTCACTCGGTATCGTCGAATGGCTATTTCTTCAACGGCAATGACTCCCTCCTGGCGTGGCAATACTGCTTCATGCCCGACTCGAAGATGTTCGAGGTCTACGGCATCGAGTCCATCACCCCTGGTGTGCCTACCTCGCAGCTGACCCGCGATTGCGAGTACCAGAAGAGCATCATCCTCACCCGCTCTCTGGCGATGGGCCTTTTCGGCACTACCGACGTGGCAGGGCGCACTATCTTCAGGGCACGAGACGAATGGGAACCAGACGATGACGGCATCAATGGCAGGTTTGAATGGGTGAGGAAACCCTACCACATCCGTGCCGTGGTGGAGGACGTGCGCATAGAGCCTTACGACCGCGACTACTCCATCGCTTTTCTCTGCATGGGTGGCCCGCTTTGGAATGTGCCCATCATCGCCCGTCTGCGCGACGATGTCAGTGGTGACTGGTTTGTGGAGGCCCGCCGGCAGGAAATACAACACGAACTGGTGACGGAGCACTGCTATGTGCGCGATGTACAGACGGCCCGACAGGTGCAGAAAGAGACCATTGATATTACTGGTGTCGGACGGCAGATGCGCCGCAACCTGCTCATCGCCGCCTTCTTCGCCATCAATCTGGCCTTCGGCGTCTTCGGTACACTGCTCATGTACACCCGCCAGCGCCGCGAAGAGGCCGGCGTGCGTCGGGCTTTCGGCGCCACTCGGCTGAGCGTGTTCTGGGGCTTCATCCGCGAGGCGTGGCTGCTCACCACCATCAGCGTCCTGTTGGGCTGCATCATCTACTTCCAGTATGCCACAGCCCACGGTCTCTACGACGGTTTCATGAGCCGCAACCCCGCCGTCCACCTCTGGTTCGACGACTTCTGGCCCCACTTCCTCGTGGTCAGCGCCGTCGTGTACCTTATTATATTATGTACCGTGCTCATCGGCACCGCCATCCCCGCGTGGAGGATCTGCCGCAGCACCATCACCGACGCCATCAAAGAAGAATAAACCAGTATCAATTTGACAGATTTTGATACAAAGAGAGCAGCATTCGTCGAGATGACGCGTGCTGCTTTGCAAATTGTTTCGTTGAGTTGCCTATCATGTATCCATTACATCATACCGAATTATGTGGTGGGTACAATCATCCTTTCTATTACTTTGCCATATAGAAATTGATAAGCTTCTTGCGGGTTGAAGATTACTTCAGGTCTTAAGAGTGGTTCTACATCAGTCAGGAACTCCTCGTCCTGCATTTTCTCATTTATATTCTGCACAAATTCCTTGTATGAAGGTGCGCGGTCAACAACAAACTCCATGTACCTACGATAACATTCCAGCATCTTTTCAACGTTACACTCACGAGCCGTCAATCCCTTATGCAAGTCAAAGAGGTCGCGCCCCTTCTTGCGCTGATATAGTGCGCGCAGTTTTGTTCCCATCAATTCCTCAAACTGATACGTTGTCAATGCTGCCTCGCCTGAAAACCAACTGTTTTCTACTATGAAAGGAACCTTTGTCAGCCCCATTACATTGAAATGTTCAAAGCAGTTAATCTCAATCTTGATACGAAGCTGTTGTATCGGCGGTATCTCTGATTCAAAGCGAAAGAACATCTTATTGCTATGTTTTTTCTGTGCTGTGCTCCTGTTGGGCAACCAATCTAAGACCTCACCTAATCGGAACATGATGGGTTTGATAGGGCCTGGTGTAATCTGGACCAAGTCAATATCCTCACTGTAGCGAGGCTGTGGCTGCAAAAAGAGTTTATGTAGTGCAGTGCCTCCTCGGAATGCCAATTGTGAAGCCAAAAACTCATCGCTGAAAATGCTGATGAGAGTACGACATATTATCAAATCCTGCTCTACCATTGCGTCCGTGTTCCAAGGCACGTGCTCATGCCACTCCTGTATAGAATATTGTGGAATCATATATCATCTATATCTATTTCATAATTCTTAATAACCTTCCATCGTACGTCTATCGGCATCTCATCGCTGATGGCTACAGATTGCTTTAACGGCGTCTTGCGCATGACCTTACCTGTTTGTTTGAATAAAGAATAGAGATTGTCGGCCTGCTCTGTCTCTTCAAGCAGTTCAAGCAGATAGCCCAGACGTTGTATGGTGGCACTGCTGAAATACGCCAATAGGGGCAATTTTGATTCGTCCCATTGCGTTGTTTCGCATAATTCCAGAAGAATCTCTGCAGCCCGGCTCAGTCCACCAACTTTTTGTTCCTCTGCTACGATATCGAGGACCGTCAGTTCTGCACCTGCTACATTCATATATCCCATCTGCGTCTTCACCTTCTTGGTATAATCGAGTGGAAGGTCTTGCCTGAGCGTGAACTCAAGACGTATTCCGCTTTTTAGGCCAGAGCGAATGGCACCACCGTTGACAGTTGCCTGAAACACCATTGCCTTTTGGTGCGTGGCGCCGTTCAGTTCTGCCGCAGACAACAAGGACACATAATAGTCACGCCTGAGGAACTTCATCAGCCTGTCAATGTAGAAGGAAGGCGGAACTATCCCTCGTAACTTATATTCGGTAGGAATGATGACATAGAAGTTTTGCCAAGGCGACATCATGATTCCTCGATTTGTCAATCGCTTCAGACTATTCTGTAGGGCTTGATTCGAAATTGGCAGATGCAAATCTAAGACATCTTCTTTGGTGAAGATGTACCGTCCTCTCAACATCTCACTGGTAACCCAGTCTTGCAAATTATTAACCTCTGCCATCATCTTATAAATCATGCAATCTACATGCGAAACTAATCACAAACTGATTATTTCTGCATTTCGGCTGCAAATATACAACTATTATCTCATATTTCAAAACTTTTTTCTATTTTTCTTTTAATTTCATAAATAAGAAAGACCATAAGAAGGAATGTACTTGTTGCATGTAGATATGTCCGACTGTCCATTTCCGAACACTGCGAGTGTCCAGAAATGGACAGTTTGTTTTGTGCCGTTATTGATTATCAGCGGGTTACGAGTTTGGCACGGTTTTGGCTTGTAATAAAGCAGTAAAATAATTGTAACCGATATGAACTATTTCAGACAAGCCCTCGCCATGATGCGCGAGGAGAAACTCTACTCCGCGATGTACATTGCGGGCACGGCATTGGCCGTGGCTTTCGTGATGCTCATTGCGGAAGTGTACTATGTGAAGGTGGCCGACATGGCGCCGGAGGTGCGGCGCAGCACGACGTACTACCTGAACTTTCTGCCCTTGAAGAGCGACCCGAATGTTGGCGCGCCCCTCAACCACGAAGTGTTCAGCACGCTGTTCCAGACGATGAAGATGCCAGAGTGTGTGACGGGTGCTATCATCA
>JAFUST010000031.1 GCA_017467535.1 Prevotella sp.
AACTGGGCATGGGATACGGGTTGTTCGAACTGAAGAACTCGGTGACTAAGACCACCTCGGCCTTCTTCGAACCCGCCCTCGACTATGTGGTCGTGAAGATTCCACGCTGGGATCTGTCGAAGTTCCACGGCGTTGACAAGGAACTGGGTTCGTCGATGAAGAGTGTAGGCGAGGTGATGGCCATCGGCCGCACCTTCGAGGAGGCACTGCAGAAAGGCCTGCGCATGATAGGGCAGGGCATGCACGGCTTCGTGGAGAACAAGGAACTGAAGATTCCCGACATCGACGCCGCCCTGCGCGAACCTACCGACAAGCGCGTCTTCGTCATCTCGAAGGCTATGCATCTGCCTGAATATACCATCGACAAGATACACGAACTGACCAAGATTGACTGTTGGTTCCTGCAGAAACTGAAGCACATCATCGACATCGACGAACGGTTGAAGCGGCAGAACATCAACACGCTGGAAGCGGAACTCCTGCGCGAAGCCAAGGTCTATGGATTCACCGACTTCCAGATAGCCCGTGCTTTAGGTCTCGAGAGTGAGTACGGCAATATGCACAAGGCCCTGCTCGTGGTGCGCAGTCGTCGCAAGCAACTGGGAATTCTTCCAATTGTGAAGCAGATAGACACCCTTGCCGCCGAGTATCCTGCCCAAACCAACTATCTCTATGTGACCTACGGTTCCGTCTGCTGCGATACCATCGCAACAAACACGGCATGGCACGACATCTCCTACGAGCATGACCGCAAGAGCATTATCGTCCTCGGCTCTGGCGCCTATCGCATCGGCTCCAGCGTGGAGTTCGACTGGTGTGGCGTGCAGGCACTGAACACCATCCGCAAGGAGGGTTGGCGGTCAGTGATGATCAACTACAACCCTGAGACCGTCTCGACCGACTATGATATGTGCGACCGCCTCTATTTCGACGAACTCACCTTCGAGCGCGTGCTGGACATCATCGACTTGGAGCAACCCTACGGCGTCATTGTCTCAACGGGTGGACAGATTCCCAACAACCTCGCCATGTATCTGGACGAGCAGCATGTGAATATCCTGGGAACGCAAGCCATCGACATCGACGGTGCCGAGGATCGCGCCAAGTTCTCGCAGATGCTCAACGAACTGGGTGTCAACCAACCGGAATGGAGCGCGCTGACATCGATGGCCGACATCAACCAGTTTGTCGAAAGGGTAGGGTTCCCTGTTCTTGTCCGTCCCTCTTATGTGCTGAGTGGTGCGGCCATGAATGTCTGCTCCAACAGGGACGAACTGGAGCGATTCCTCCAACTGGCAGCCAATGTCTCGGAAGACCATCCTGTGGTCGTCTCCAAGTTCATCGAGCACGCCAAGGAGATAGAGATGGATGCCGTGGCCAAGGACGGCGAGATCATCGCCTATGCCATCAGCGAACACATCGAGTTTGCCGGCGTGCATTCTGGTGATGCCACCATCCAGTTCCCGCCTCAGAAACTCTATGTCGAGACCGTCCGTCGCATCAAGCGCATCTCCCGTCAGATAGCCAAGGCCCTGCATATCAACGGCCCGTTCAATATCCAGTATATGGCGCGCCAGAACGACATCCTCGTCATCGAGTGTAACCTGCGTGCCTCTCGTTCGTTCCCCTTTGTCAGCAAGGTGCTGAAGATCAACCTCATCGACCTGGCTACAAGGGTGATGCTCGGCCTGCCTGTGGAGCGTCCGTCGAAGAACCTCTTCGACCTCGACTACGTGGGCATCAAGGCCAGCCAGTTCTCCTTCAACCGTCTGCAGAAGGCCGATCCCGTTCTCGGTGTCGACATGGCCTCTACGGGCGAAGTGGGGTGCATCGGCGACAACACCAATACGGCATTGCTCAAGGCCATGCTCAGCGTGGGCCATCGCATCCCCAAGAAGACCGTCCTGCTCAGTACCGGCGGTGCCAAGCAGAAGGCTGAGATGCTCGATGCTGCCCATATGCTGGTGGAACATGGCTATGAGATCTACGCCACTGGCGGCACCAGCAAGTACCTGTCGGACAATGGCATCACGAACACGCTGGTGCACTGGCCAAGTGAACCCGACCAGCAGCCGCAGGCACTCGATCTGCTGCACAGTCATCAGATTGATATGGTGGTCAACATCCCCAAGGACCTGACTACCCACGAACTGACCAATGGCTACAAGATTCGTCGTGCAGCCATCGACCTCAACGTGCCCCTCATCACCAATGCCCGTCTGGCAGCGGCCTTCATCCAGGCCTTCTGCACGGTTCCTGTCGACAAGATTGGCATCAAGGCGTGGAGCGAATATAAGTAACAACTAACCGACTAAAAAGATTTAATAAAATGAAACAGTATCTATTGATGTGCCTTTTGGCCATGCTGACGCTGACGGTGTCGGCACAAGACGACCTGCAACTGAGCGGTGCGCTCAAGCAGAAGTGGGAAAACTATCAGAAGGAACTGGCCGCATTTGATACGCAGATGGAGGAACTGCAGAAGCAGGCACAGGCCGATCCGAGCAAGATGGGCGAACTGCGCTCGAAGGCAGAGGCCATCTATGAGCAGCGCATGGAGATGCAGATGAAGATTGTACGCGAGAATGCCGACAACCTGATTCCGACGCAGATACTCAAGGACAGGAACTTTGTCTATGCCCTGGAATACGAGGAACTGAAAGAGGTGTGTGACTCTAAGAATGCCTACTACAACCGTCCTGAACTCGACTTTGCCAAGAAGATGCTGGCCAACATCGAGAAGAAGGCACCTGGCAAGCAGTACGTCGACATGTCTATCAAGGACTTGGACGGCAAGGAGCGCAAACTGAGCGAATGGATTGGCAAGGGGCAGTATGTGATGATTGACTTCTGGGCATCGTGGTGCGGCCCCTGCCGCCAGGAGTTGCCCAACGTGGTGGCCAACTACCAGAAATATCACGAGAAGGGATTCGAGATCATCGGCATCTCGTTCGATTCAAAAGACGAGGCTTGGCGAAAGGCCGTGAAGGATCTTGGTATGACTTGGCCGCAACTGTCCGACCTGGGCGGATGGAAGTCGGCCGCTGCCGATGTCTACGGCATCAGTTCTATTCCTGCCAGTATCCTGGTTGACGGAATGGGCAAGATTGTCGCGCTGAACCTGCGCGGCGAGAAACTGGGAGAGAAGTTGCAGGAAATCTACGGCTTCTAATAGCGGCTTTCCCGTTTCAGCAGCCACACGTGTACAACCAGTCCCAGAACGATGATGGCCAAGGCTGTCAGTAGCAGCCAGTTGATGAAGTTGAGGTGCAGCAGATGAAGGGCTGCCAGGAACAAAAATCCCAGTGCAATGAGGCCCAAACCGATGTGTTTCTCTAGAAACTTCATATAAATAGTTAAATTTTGGGTGCAAAAGTACGAAAAAGTTTTGATAATTCGCTGAAAATTCGTACCTTTGCACCCGCAATTTGCAAAAATAACTTTTATAAACATTAAATTAACGTATGAATAAGTACGAAACCGTTTTCATTTTGACTCCCGTTTTGTCTGATGATCAGGCAAAGGAAACGGTCGCTAAGTTCAAGAAGGTGCTCACCGACAAGGGTGCAAACATCGTGAACGAAGAGGCCTGGGGACTGAAGAAACTGGCTTACCAGATTGAGAAGAAGACCTCTGGGTTCTACTTCCTCATGGAGTTTGAGGCTGAGCCGGCAGTGATTAAGACATTGGAGACCGCCTATCGTCGTGACGAGAAGGTGATTCGTTTCCAGACCGTTAAACTCGACAAGTATGCTGCTGAGTACGCCGAGAAACGTCGCAACAAACTTGGTGCTAAAACAGAGGAGGCTTAAACCATGGCAGAACAGAGTGAAATTCGTTATTTGACCGCTCCCTCTATCGATACTAAGAGGAAGAAGTATTGCCGTTTCAAGAAGAGCGGTATCAAGTACATTGACTACAAGGATCCCG
>JAFUST010000032.1 GCA_017467535.1 Prevotella sp.
CAACTGGACGGCACCTGTTTTTGCGTGAATGAAGGTTAAATACGTTAAATCTGCCCCCTTAAAAACCTTAATAATCAACACCGCAGCCACTTTTCTACCGTTTAAAGCACAACTTACTGATTATCAGTGTTTAACATATACCGATATTGTGAAAGCCTTAAAGAAATTGCGTGCGATGCAACCGTTCCACCAGTTTGTGGTAATATTGATCCTTTTCTGGGAGTGGACAAATCGAAGTGCAAACTGATAGTGCCGAAGGGGATGTAAGCAGGCTTACGAAACGGCGGTTGTGTGGGAGGAATTCAAACTCACTGAAGAAAAAAGATTTGCAACCAGTATTCGCGATATACAGATGGGCAAAGCGGTTGGTGTCTACGACCTGCGTGGCCGACTGGTGCATTCAAACGCGACAGATTTCAATGACCTGAAGAAGGGTGTGTATATCATCAATGGCAAGAAGGTCGTTGTGAAGTAGGAGAATACTCTGAAACCATCATGAGGGCATGTCGGTTTTTTCGGTATGCCCTCATGGAGGTTTGGGGGAGCAGGTGTCTGCCCAATGGAGGCTCTTTTAAATGACAGATGACCGATGGTCTGCCGCGGGTTTATGGATGAGCGATTACATGAAGAGGGCACCCCAATGACAGGGTGCCCTCTTTGTGTGCAAATAGGGACTGGACGCTATGCCAGCAGTTTCTTCACCTGCTCGTAGACGTTCTGGCCCGTGTAGCCCAGTTTCTCGTCGAGCACCTTGTAGGGAGCCGAGAAACCGAAACTCTGCAGACCCCATACGCAGCCATCGGCACCGACGAGACCCTCGAGGGTGACAGGCAGGCCGGCGGTCAGGCCGAACTTCTTCTTGCCAGCGGGCAGCACGCTCTGCTGGTATTCTGCGGACTGGCTGCGGAACAGACCCTCAGAGGGCACGCTGACCACGCGCACCTTCACGCCGTCCTGGCGGAGCAGCGTGGCACCAGTCTCGAGGGTGGACACCTCAGAGCCGCTGGCCAGCAGGATGACATCGTAGTCCTCGTCGCTTCCAGCCACCACATAGGCACCCTTCTCAGCCTGCGAGTAGTCGTTGCCGGCGGGCAGCATCTCGATGTTCTGGCGAGAGAAGATGAGGGCCGTGGGCGTGAGGGTGTTCTCCATAGCCATGCGCCAGCAGACGGTGGTCTCCTCGGCATCGGCAGGACGAACGACGAGCACGCTGTTGCGGCCGTGGTGGTTCTTCAGTTTCTCCATCAGGCGGATCTGTGCCTCCTGCTCCACGGGCTCGTGGGTGGGGCCGTCCTCACCGACGCGGAAGGCATCGTGGGTCCAGATGAACTTGACGGGCAACTCCATGAGGGCTGCCATGCGCACGGCGGGCTTCATGTAGTCAGAGAAGACGAAGAAGGTGCCACAGGCGGGGATGACACCACCGTGGAGGGCCATGCCGATGCAGCAGCAGGCCATAGTCAGTTCGGCCACGCCAGCCTGGAAGAAAGCACCGCTGAAGTCACCGCGCACGATGTCGTGGGTCTTCTTCAGGAAGCCGTCGGTCTTGTCGCTGTTCGAGAGGTCGGCAGAGGCGCAGATCATGTTGGGCACCTGCTCGGCCAACACGGACAGAACGGTGGCCGAAGCACCGCGGGTGGCGGCACCGGCCTTCTGCTCCACCTTGCTCCAGTCGATCTTCGGTGCACGTCCGCTGAACCACTCTTCGAGCAGGGCGGCCTTCTCAGGATTGGCCTTGGCCCAGGCGGCCTTCTGAGCATAGCGCTCAGCCACGATCTTCTTCAGTTCCTCAGCACGACGGGCGTAGAGTTCCTTGACCTCGGGGAAGATCTGGAAGGGGTTCTCGGGATCGGCGCCCAGGTTCTTCATTGTCTGCACGAAGTTGTCGCCGCCCAGAGGTGCACCGTGAGTGGCGCAGTTGCTCTCGTAGGAAGAGCCGTCGGCCTTGCGGGCACCCTTGCCCATCACGCAGTGGCCGATGATGAGACTCGGACGCTCCTTCTCGGCCTGAGCCTTCTTGATAGCCTCGCGAATCTGGTCCACGTCGTTGCCGTCGATCTTCTGCACATACCAGCCCCATGCCTCATACTTCTTGGCGGTGTCCTCGATGGTCACCACCTCGGTGCGGGTGGAGAGTTGGATGTCGTTGGCGTCGTAGAACATGATGAGGTTGTCCAGACCCAGGTTGCCGGCGATACGGCCTGCGCCCTGTGAGATTTCCTCCTGTACGCCGCCATCAGAGATGTAGGCATAGATGGTCTGGTTCATCACCTCGCCCAGACGAGCCTTCAGAAACTTGGCAGCGATGGCAGCACCCACTGCGAAGGTGTGGCCCTGTCCGAGGGGACCGCTGGTGTTCTCGATGCCGCGCTCAATCTCGCGCTCGGGGTGACCGGGCGTGACGGAGCCCCACTGGCGCAGTTGCTGCAGATCCTCCAGCGTGTACTTGCCGATGAGGGCGAGTTGGCTGTAGAGCATCGGAGCCATGTGGCCGGGATCGAGGAAGAAGCGGTCACGGCCTTCCCATGCGGGATTCTCGGGGTCATAGACCAGGAACTCGCTGTAGAGCGTGTTGATGAAGTCAGCACCACCCATGGCGCCACCGGGGTGTCCCGACTTTGCCTTTTCAACCATTGCAGCAGCCAGGATTCGGATATTGTCGGCTGCCTTCAGCATTACTTTGTTGTCGTTAATCATAATGAATTATTAAGTGTTTATTTTTTCTTGAAGAGCGTAAAGAGTTGCAACCCGAAGTAGGCGAGAATGAGCACCCAAGCAACGAGGCTGATGAAACTCATGAATCCGTAGAAGAAACTGCCTGGATACCAACTGAACAGGTTGATGACGAAATACAGGAACTGTACGAACGTGAGAATGAGTGCGCCGGCACATCCTGCGAACAGGGGAATCTTGGGATCATTTAAGAAGTCCATAGTCTTACTGGTTTTAATCTGGGGTTACGATGTCTTTACTTTTTGTTGTCCACGGCAGCCTGCTCGATGGCGAGGCCCTGCTTGTAGTTCTCGATGTAGCGGTTGAAGCCCTCCACATCCTCGGCGGTGGGAGCAATCGAGACGCCCGTGTTGCCGGCGAAGACCACAGTCTCCAGATAGTCGGCCAACGACAGTTTGTTAGGATTGTTGACCACGTAGCCGGCCAGCAGGGCGATGCCCCATGCGCCACCTTCGCCGGCAGTCTCCATGACGGAGATGGGCGAGTTGAGCGCGGCAGCCAGCATACGCTGACCCACACCCTTGGTCTTGAAGTAGCCGCCGTGGCCGGTGATGCGGTCCACCTTGACATTCTCTTCCTTCAGCAGGATGTCGTTGCCCAGTTTCAGCACGCCGATGGCACCATACAGATGAGCGCGCATGAAGTTAGCCAGGTTGAACTTGTCGTTAGCCGAGCGCACGAAGAGGGGACGGCCGTCGCTCAGGCCCGTGACAGGCTCACCGCTGACGTAGTTGTAGGCCATCAGACCGCCGCAGTCGGCATCGCCCTCGAGGGCCTTGTTGAACAGTTTGCCATAGACCTCGTTCATGTCGACGGGCACGCCGAGCAGTTGCTGGTACTCCTTGAAGAGACCCACCCAGGCGTTGATGTCGCTGGTGCAGTTGTTGCAGTGCACCATAGCCACGAGCGAGCCGTCGGGCGTGGTCACCATGTCGATCATCTCGTAGGGCTTCGACAGCGGCTTCTCCAGCACGATCATCGAGAACGAAGAGGTGCCTGCCGAGACGTTGCCCGTGCGCTGCTTGACGGCATTGGTAGCCACCATGCCCGTGCCTGCATCGCCCTCGGGCGGACAGACGGGGATGCCTGCCTTCAGATGGCCGCTCACGTCGAGCCGCTGGGCACCCTCGGGGGTGAGGAAGCCTGCCTTCTCGCCGGCGTTGAGCGACTTGGGCAGAATGTCGAGCAGCCTGAAGGACAGGCCTTTCGCTGCGAGGATGTCGTCGAACTTACGTACCATCTCTGCGTCGTAGGTCTTCGTGGCGGGGTCAACGGGAATCATGCCCGAGGCATCGCCCACGCCGAGGACGAACTGGCCCGTCACCTGCCAGTGCACATAACCTGCCAGTGTGGTGAGGTACTTGATGCTGGGCACGTGCTCCTCGTTGTCGAGGATGGCCTCGTAGAGGTGGCTGATGCTCCAGCGCAGGGGGATGTTGTAGTTGAAGAGTTTCGAGAGTTCGGCGGCAGCCTTGCCCGTGTTGGTGTTGCGCCAGGTGCGGAAGGGCACCAGTATCTCCTGACGCTCGTTGAAGGCCATGTAGCCGTGCATCATGGCCGAGAAGCCGATGGCGGCCAGGGTCTCAATCTCGCAGTCATACTGACGGTGCACGTCCTTGCGCAGGTCAGCGTAGCAGTCCTGCAGGCCGTACCAGATGGCCTCGGTGGAGTAGGTCCACAGACCGTCTACCAGTTGGTTCTCCCACTCGTGCGAGCCCTGTGCGATGGGTTTGTTGTTCTCGTCGATGAGGACGGCCTTGATACGGGTAGAGCCAAACTCGATACCGAGAATGGCTTTACCTGATTCTATTACTTGCTTTGCGGTCATATTATCTGAGGGCTTTAGAGAGCATATAGTACATTTCGTTGTTCTGGAGTTGCTGCTTGAAGTCGGCAGTCTTGGTGTCCTTGTTGATGCGGACATACTCGATGCCGGTCATCTCGGCGAAGTCCTCCCAGTAGTCCTCGGTGATGTCGTAGGAGAAGGCGCTGTGGTGCGTGCCACCGGCCAGGATCCATGCGCCGGCACCAATCTCGAATGTGGGCTGGGGGACCCAGAGGGCGCTGGCCACGGGCAGGTTGGGCATGGGCTTCGGCTCGATGCACTCCACCTCCTGCGAGATCAGACGGAAACGGTTGCCCAGGTCTACGACGGTAGCCTTGATGCCACGGCCCACCTTAGAGGTGAACACCAGGCGGGCAGTCTGCTGCTTGCGGATGCCGATGCCCAGGAAGTGAACCTCCAGTTTGGGTTTGTCGACGGCGATGAGCGGGCAGACCTCGAGCATGTGGCTCTGCAGGCACGACGAGCGATCGCCGGCAAAGTTCAGTGTGTAGTCCTCGAGGAACGAGCAGCCGGTGGGCAGGCCCTGCGACATCACCCACAGCGTGCGGTAGAGGCAGGCGGTCTTCCAGTCACCCTCGGCACCGAAGCCGATGCCTTCCTGCATCAGGCGCTGCGAAGCCAGACCGGGAATCTGGTCAAAGCCGCAGAAGTCGGGAGCATCGATGTCGGCATCGCCCAGGTCGTCGAAGTTGGTGGTGAAGGCGGTGGCACCCTCGTCCTTCAGCACGCGGCGCAGGGCAATCTCGGCCTTGGCAGCGTTCTTCACCTTCTGCCAGTAGACCTCCTCGCCGCTCTCGTCGATCTTGATGGTGTAGAGTTTCTTGTACTCCTCCACCAGTTCGTCGGCCTCCTTGTCGGTCACCCTCTTGAAGTACTCCATCAGGCTGCTGACGGGATAGTAGTCCACGTGGTAGCCCAGACGCTGCTCGAACTCGACGCGGTCGCCGTCGGTCACGGCCACGTTGTTCATGTTCATGCCGAACATCAGACAGCGCACCCCGCGGGCGTCGGCCACGCCGGCGCAGACGCGGGCCCAGACGGCAATCTGGCGCTGGGCCTGAGCGTCTTTCCAGTAGCCGCAGACCACCTTGCGGGGAATGCGCATGCGGGTGCAGATATGTCCGAACTCGATGTCGCCGTGGGCCGACTGGTTCAGGTTCATGAAGTCCATGTCCATCGTTGCCCAGGGAATCTCGGCGTTGTACTGCGTGTGGAAGTGGAGCAGGGGCTTCTGCAGGGCCTGCAACCCCTTGATCCACATCTTAGCGGGCGAGAAGGTGTGCATCCATGTGATGATGCCCACGCAGCGGTCGTCGTTGTTGGCGGCCTTCATCACGGCCTCGACCTCCTTCGACGAGTTGGCCGTGCCCTTATAGACAATCTTGATGGGGATGATGCCGCTGTTGTTGAGGCCTTCGACCATCTCCTTCGAGTGACCGTCGACGGCTACGACTGCGTCACCACCGTAGAGCAACTGTGCACCGGTTACCCACCAAAGTTCTAAATTTTCAAACATAGTTTTAAAATTTTAATTGATAATTGACAATTGATAATTGACAATTGGCTGTCGCATAAAAACTGTCTCATTATCGTGGTTAGTAATATTATGAATCCTTATTTCCCTTGTTTTGCTTGATTGACTTGATGATTGATGTTAACAGTCTGGTCAGTTCCCTGCAATCAGCAACAATACTTTTGAATTCCTGTTCACTGAGGTAGTCCGTACGGTGTAATAATCTTATCCAATAGTCGCTTTCGCACGATTCTTTTAGCGAGATGCTTATTTTCGACAAAAAGTCAGATGTGCTTTGGGCTTGTTCGGCTTCACAGATATTTGCACCGATACTTGTTCCGGATCGTAGCAATTGCTTAGACATGACATATTCCTGCTTGTTAGCAGTCAGATGCTTGTAGAGATTAACTATTCTCACAGAGAATTCAAAACTCTTGTCCTTAACAACATTCTGCTCCTTCATAATTGTCAATTATCAATTATCAATTGTCAATTAAATGCGTACTATGGTTCAGCGTTTGCGCTGACCATAGTACGCATTTGGACCATGCTTTCTGCTGTAGTGCTTCTCGACCAGCAATGGATTCATCGTCGTCTGCGGGTTGACCGAGAACGAGATGAAGGCCATCTTGGCGCACTGCTCCATCACCTTGGCGTTGTAGACGGCGTTGTCGGGCGACGTGCCCCATGAGAAGGGGCCGTGGTTCTTCACCAGCACGCCGGGCGTGTGGTCAGGATTGATCTGCCGGCGGTTCAGAAACTCGTCGACGATGACGTTGCCCGTCTCCAGTTCGTACTGACCCTTCACCTCCTGCTCGGTCATGTCGCGCGTGCAGGGAATGTCCTTGTAGAAATAGTCGGCATGCGTGGTGCCGATGTTGGGAATGTCGCGGCCGGCCTGTGCGAAGGCCGTGGCGTAGGTGGAGTGGGTGTGTACCACTCCCATGATGTTGGGGAAGGCTCGGTAGAGCACAAGGTGTGTGGGCGTGTCGCTCGATGGGTTGAGGTCGCCCTCGACAACCTGGCCGGTCTCGAGGTCTACGACGACCATGTCCTCGGCCTTCATCTCGTCGTAGCTGACGCCTGAGGGCTTGATGACGACGAGACCCCGCTCGCGGTCGATGCCGGAGACGTTGCCCCAGGTGAAGATGACCAGACCCTGCTTGACCAGGTCAAGATTAGCCTTGAATACTTTTTGTTTCAGTTCTTCTAACATGCAGTCTTCTTTGTTTTTATTGAATATTGAATATTGAAGATTGAGAGATTGCCAGTGTGTTGCAATTATCC